>JARLGF010000046.1 GCA_031296165.1 Occallatibacter sp.
CTGGATGAGGCGCGGCTCCGGTTGGAGACTGCGCTCGCGAAGAGACGGCGCAGAACGGGAGGCAGGCAACGATGCACGCGATGCAGGCGGTGCGTTCAGGATTGATCAACGTTCACCTCGAGAATGAAAAGTCGCAGGTAAAGAAAAACGGCCCCCGCGCGGGGCGGAGGCCGTTTGTTGTTTTTCCGAGAGCATGGTTCGATCAGTGCATTTGGCCGCCGGGGTCCATGGTGATGCCGCCCGGGCCCTGATTCTTCTTCTCTTCATTTTCCTTGCGCTTCGCCATTGCCTTGTCGGTCCAGTCCTGGGCGGACGCCAGGTCCTGCGCCACCGCGGTGGGGTTGCCGTAGTCCACGTCGGCCTTGTTGCGGTAGATCAGGTTCAGATACTGCATTGCGTCGTCGTAGTTGGGGCGATTTTCGACGGCCAGGGTGAGGTACTTCAGGCCTTCATCGACCAGCGGCGCGTTCTCCTGCGCCAGCGGCTCCATCACCTTCTTAGGCGCCTTCACGTTGCCTTTGCCATCGTCGTTGAGGCCGGCAGCCTGTAGCGCGTTCAGCTTGTTCTGGTGCGCCTTCTTCCAGTCGATGACGCCGACGGTATAAGCCGCTTCGGGATCCTTGGGATCGTTGGCCAGGACCTTTTTCTGCCAGGCTTCGGCATTATCCATATCGTTGATGCTGAAGTAGATGCCCGCGATCTGCTTCATGCTGTTCACATCGTTGGGATTCTGCGAAAGCACCTGCTTGAAGATGTCCATGGCCTGGTTGGCCGTCTTCAGGTTGTCGGGCGTCGTCAGGCCAGGCACCACATTCTGGGCCAGCGCGGTGGCCAGATAGGTCTTCGCCATCGGCAGGTTGGGATCGAGCTCCGTAGACTTCTGGAAATGCTCGATAGCTTCATCGTAGTGCCCGGCCTTATAGGCTTCGCATCCCTTGTTCAACTGGTCACGTGCTTCCAGTTGGTTGCACCCGCTCATGGCAAGCGCCATGCCGCTCAGAACCACTGCGAGCACCCAAAAACGTCCGGGTCCATTCATCTTCGTATCCTTCTCCTTCAGGTTTGGGCCCTCAAGGCCGCACCTGGAAATTTTCGGCAACTGGTTGCAGGCGGGAGGTACCGCAGCCAGGGTAGAAAAATTGTACTCTTCCCGGTGTTCGGATCTTGTGTCTCCGAACACTGCCGCTCTATTGGCCGGCCTGAATCTTGGGCGTCATTAAGCCGATGTGGTCCACGTTGGCGGCCCTGCCAATATCTATGACGTCGGCAATGTAGGCAAAGTTCACATCGTCGTCGCCCTTGACGAACATGACCCGCTCGGCGCGGTTGGCGTAAATTTGCTGCAACTGATTGAGCAGGTCTCCGTGCGCCACGTCGGTCTCGTTGATCTTGTATGTCGGGGCCTGGCCGGCACGATACAGCACCTGTACCACGATGGTGCGATCGTTGTTCTGCTGCTGATGTTGCGGATCTTTGGGCGGCTGGGGCACCAGCGCCTCAAGCCCCTTGGGGGTGACCGGCACGATGACCATGAAGATGATCAACAGCACCAGCAGAATGTCGATCATGGGGGTGATATTGGGCTCCGACATGCTGCTGCCGGCATCTCCCACAGACATTGACATGGCTCAAACTCCTCGTTTCCTTAATCTCGTTCAACTGGCAATCGCTGCGCGGGCTTATTGCCCGCCGGCAGCCTGATTGCCTTCGCGTTTTTGTGTCAACAGATCGACGGTTTCCACGCCGGCCGTGCGCACATCGTCAATGGCGTCTTCCACAACCTTGAACTGGGCGCGGGCATCGGCACGGATAAAGATAGTTTTGTCGGTCTTTTCGGCGAGCTTATCGCGCACCTGGCTACCGAGCTGAGAGGGATCGACCGGGTTCTGGCCGAGATAGATCCTGCCGTCGCGGGTGACAGCGACCACGATGGCGTCTTCCTTGTCGGCATCGGGCATGGCGGTGGGATTTACTACCGTGGCCATGTCGATCTGGACCTTTTGCTGCAACATGGGGGTGATGACCATGAAGATGATGAGCAGCACCAGCATCACGTCGACCATGGGTGTGACGTTGATGTTGGAATTAACCTTCTTGCCTTCGTTGCGAATTGCTACTCCCATAATCGGGACTCCGTACGTCTGAATTTTTCTTCCCGGATGCACTCCGGGCTAGCCTGAATCCGAGGCGCCTGCGCGAGGTGTGAAATCGCCGGGCGGAAGAGCTTCACGCTTCCACCCGGCAGAATTCCCGATACAGACTCTCGCTCCTGCCGGCAGCCGCTTCGCTGTTAGCGCCTGTGGCTCTGCTTGATGAAGTAGTCGACCAATTCGCTCGAGGAGTTGTCCATCTCGACGTCGAATGCCTCGACACGGCCGGTAAAGTAGTTGAACGCCATGACGGCGGGAACGGCCACGAGCAGGCCGAACGCCGTGGTAACGAGTGCCTCGGAGATACCGCCTGCGACGGCGCCAATACCCGCGATCTTCTGGGTGGCGATGGCGTCGAACGCGTGCAGAATGCCGACGACCGTTCCGAACAGACCGACGAACGGAGCGGTGGCGCCGATGGTAGCCAGGACCGACAGGCCCCTCTTCAGCTTGGCGTGAACAATGGCCTCGGCGCGTTCCAGAGCGCGGCCGGCGCTGGCAATGGTCTCATCGTTCGGCTGGCCGGCGGAGGAGCGGAACTCCTGCAAACCGGCGGTCACAACTTCAGCCAGATGCGACTTCTTGTTGCGGTCGGCGATCTTGATGGCTTCCTCGAGTTTGCTGTCCTTGAGGGCGCCGGCAACCTTGGGCGCGAACTCACGGGACTGCTTGCGAGCGGCTGTGAAGTAAAGGTAACGGTCGATCATGACGGCCAGGGACCAAACCGACTCGATGAACAGGATGATGGCCACCGTGCGCGCCATCCATGCCATGTGATCCCACAGTTGCAGGGGGCTGAAGCCAACAGTCTGGCCCTCGTCCTGGAAGAATGCCAGGTTGTTGACCATGTGCGAAGCGAAATGTGCGAGCTGAGCGTGAATCACTGAATCGTTCCTCCTAAGGAGATTCTTTTGGACTGAAATGAATCCGCCGCGGGCGGACGTTGTGAGGAATGCGGCTATCAAAGAATGCGCATTCAGATCAAAAGCAATGCTCCCTGCCAAAGAGCGGCAGGGAGCCGGAGATTGCGTTACCCACCCAAGGTAAAGACTACGTTGACGGTGGTCTCGACCTCGACGGGCTCGTTGTTGAGCAGATAGGGCCGGTAGCGCCACTGTCTCACGGCGTCCTGCGCCGCCTGCTGCAACATGGCGGGCCCGCTGATGACCCTGAGATTCTCAATGGTGCCGTTCTTGGAAATGGTGGCCTGCAAAACCACGGTGCCCGAGACGCGCGCGGCCTTGGCGATGGGCGGATACACGGGTATGGTTTTTTGAATCAGCATACCCACGGCCACACCGGCCGAGATGTTGATCTTCTTGGGAGCCGCGGCCTGCACCTTGGGCGCGTTGCCGCTGCCGAACATGCTGCCCATGACGCCGTTGCCGCTTCCACCCATGCCTTCCATACCGGCTACGCCGAAGCTCGAGGGCGGTGCTTCCTTCTCGCTCACCATCTGGATGTTGTGCGGGATCTTGGTGGGCGCCGTGAGCTGGTTGTTCATCATCTCCGACTGCACGTGCACCACGTGCACTTCAGGCGGCGGTGGCGGCGGTGGCGGCGGCGGTGGCGGCGGAGGCAGCGTCAAAATCGTTGCCATCAATTGCGTTGGAAGCGCCTCAGGATAGATCAGTGGAATCAGAATCAACAGAACCAGGACCGCTGCATTGATGCCCCCTGTAACCAGCATCCAGCGACCACTCTTCGTCTTGATCCTGCTCGCGGATTCAAACGTGGAATCTTCAAACATAGCCAGCCTCGGAATCGGGTTTGGTTACTTCTATATTAGACACCGCGGGAGGGGGAATTGTTCCCGTATTCAAAATTCCTCACAAAGAAGCGAAACAACCTTATCAGAACTGCGGGACACCTGCAAAGAATGCTGCAAAACTGGTGCAATTCCCACTCCGGCAACTCCCGCCATTTGGCCCATTTCCCTGTTTGACGCTTTCCGTAAATCGTCACAATTGAGACGCCCGGAAGCCGCGTCTATTTATCGTAGGATGCGGACAAAATGCGCCCGCATCCATGAAAACCCTCATCACTTG
The DNA here is from genome assembly GCA_031296165.1 of Occallatibacter sp. Lineage (GTDB taxonomy): Bacteria > Acidobacteriota > Terriglobia > Terriglobales > Acidobacteriaceae > Telmatobacter. Next base: position 4,199 of record JARLGF010000046.1, read on the forward strand.
GCCCGTCTTGCAGCCGGAAGCGACGCGCCTTTACCTTTGCCCGTCCGCGATTCCTGCCACGCCACCAACATAGGTGCAGCTACAGCAATGGATGAATACGTTCCTATCAGAATGCCCACAACTAAGGCAAACGAGAAGCCGTTGAGTACCTCGCCACCGAAGATGAAAAGCGAAAGCACCGTGAGAAAAGTGAGGCCCGAGGTGAGCACGGTCCGGCTCAGAGTCTGGTTGATGCTGCGGTTCACCAGATCGGGGAGCGGCTCTTTGCGGCTGATGCGCAGATTCTCGCGGATACGATCGAAGACCACGATGGTGTCGTTCATGGAGTAGCCGACCAGGGTGAGAATGGCGGCGATGACCGTGAGCGAGATCTCCTTGTTCATAAGAGCGAAGGCACCCACGGTGATGAGCGTGTCGTGGAAGCAGGCCACTACTGCGGCCACGCCGTATATCAACTGGAAACGGAACCAGAGATAGACCAGCATGCCAAGCATGGACCAGAGAACGGCCCGCGTGGCCTGCGCCTCCAACTGGTGACCGACCGTGGCGCCCACGCTATCCACCTTGATGCCGCCATCGTTGAACGAGTTGTTGTAGTGGGAGTGCAGAGCGTCGACGATCTGCTGGCGGCCCGTGTCGAGCGTAGTCTCGTCGTTCTGCCTCGGCAGGCTGATGACAACCTCGTTCAGGCTGGGCACGTCAAAGTTCTGGATACGCGCGTCCTTGATCCCGGCCGCTTCCATGGCTTGGCGAATGGCGTTGATGTCGGGGCGGTTGGCAAACTGCACCTGCACCTCAGTGCCGCCGCGAAAGTCCACACTCAATGGCACGGGCGTGCCGATATGCGACCAGTTCCAGCTCATCTTTGCAATGCCGGCCACACTAAAAATCATGGAAAAGGCTAGGAAATACCACTTCCAACCCAGCCAGTTCACATTTACGCCGCGAAAGAATTCCACTGCTTTTTCTTCCCTTCTCTTCTTTGAGCCTGTGGCCTGTAGCTTGTAGCTCGCCACCATTCGCCGTCAGGCTTCAGTCCCTTAGTCTCTAGTCCCTCAGTCCCTAAATCGAAACCATCTCGCCCGGCTTCAGCTTGTTCAAGTGCGCCTCAAAGATCACGCGCGAGACATACACCGCGGTGAAGAGGTTGGCGGCAAGACCGAAGGTGAGCGTGGTGGCAAAACCCCTGACCGGTCCGGTTCCGAAGAGGAACAGGATGGCCGCTGAAACAATGGTGGTGACGTGGGTATCGACGATAGTCACCCAGGCATGGGCAAAGCCCTGATCGACGGCTGCCGAGGCCGCCTTGCCGGCGCGGATCTCTTCACGGATGCGCTCGAAGATCAGCACATTCGAATCCACCCCCATACCGATGGTGAGAATGACTCCGGCAATGCCCGGCAAAGTCAGCGTGGCTCCGGAGAAGCCAAGGAAGCCAAGCAGGATGACCAGGTTCAAAAACAGCGCCAGGTCGGCATTGATGCCCGAGCTCCTGTAGTAAATGAGCATGAAGGCCATGACCACGAGCACGCCGACGATGGCGGCGGTAACGCCTTCGCGAATGGAGTCGGCGCCGAGCGAAGCGCCCACGGTGCGGTCTTCAAGGAAGATGAGCGAAGCCGGCAGAGCGCCGGTGCGCAGCATCTTGGAGAGCACGGTGACTTCGTCTTCAGTAAAGGCGCCTTCGATTTCGCCGGAGTCGCGGATGCCGCTCTTGATGACGGCGACTTCGCGGATGCGGTTGCCCATGACGATAGCCATGTACTTGCCGACATTGGCGCTGGTGTAATCCCAGAAGCGGTTGCCGGCTTCGTCAGTGAGCGTGAAATGCACGGTGCGCTGGCCGGTGTTGGAGTTGACACTGGGATCGGCGGAGCGGAAGTCGCTGCCGGAGACGACCGGAGCGCGCTCGATGATAAAGACCTTCTCGGAGTCGGAGCCGGTGGCCATGTTGCCGGAGCCGGGCAGGATCTCCTCGTCGGGCGGCAGGGCTCCGTTGACGCTGGCCAGTGCCGACGCTTGATCGGCAAATCCCTGACCGTCGCCCACCACAGGGTGAATCTCAAGCCGCGCCGTGGACTGGATCATGGCCTTGACCTTGTCGAGATCGCTCACGCCCGGCAGTTCCACCAGAATCTGGTTTTCGCCCAGGCTATAGGGCGCAATCAACGGCTCGAACGTGCCCAGGGTGTCAACGCGATCGCGGATGGTCTCAATGGCCTGCGTGACGGTTTTTTGTTCCAGGTCCTTTTCGACCAGCGGCTTCATGGTCAGGGTCCAGGAGTTGTCCGTGCTGCCGGCATTGACGTCGTACTCGTTGGAGAACTTCTGGTCGAGCAGGGAGCGCACGTCGCTGGCCTTGGCGGCGGGAGTTCCATCGACCTCGATGAGCTCGGGCTTGTTGGGATCGGGCTTAACCACCTGGGAATACGTCAGGTTGCCGGTCTTGAGAGTGTCCTTGATACGGGCCGCGGCACTGTCGGTTTCATCGCTGATGGCTTCAGAGACCTGCACCTTCAGAATCAGGTGCACGCCACCCTGCAAATCCAGGCCCAGGTGAATGCGATTGGAGATGGCGGCCTTCAAGGCCTTGCCACTGACTCCCTGCGGAATCCCGAAGATTCCATAGAGGCAGATCAGCAGCACGGCAAAGATCAGGGCA
>JARLGF010000047.1 GCA_031296165.1 Occallatibacter sp.
GGCCTCGCTCGGCATCTACGGCGTCATCTCCTACTCCGTCACCCAGCGCACCCAGGAGATTGGCATCCGCATGGCTCTCGGCGCCACCCAGGCGCAGGTCCAGCGCAACGTCATCGGCAAAGCGCTACGCCTGGTTTGCATCGGAATCGTAGCCGGCTCCATCGCTTCTCTTCTGGTCGCCAGGGGAATTGCGGCGCTGCTGTTTGCCACCGCGCCCACTGACCTGCTTTCCTTTGCGGGAACGATCCTTCTCCTTGGAGCCGTTGCGTTCCTGGCCGGTTATCTTCCCGCCCGCCGTGCCTCGCGCATCAACCCCATGACCGCCCTGCGCAGTAACTGAAGCAATCCACACCGCAATCGGCCGGGTGCCCCAGGTCTCGACTTTGAGACCTGGGAAACCACAACTCTCAGCAGCATCTTCATGCGGTCACGGTCCTGGGGCAATCCCTGCCTCAATCGGACAAGGACCAATCCGGCGCCAGGAACCGCCCGCATCACTATGATGGGGAGAGCACCCGGTTCCGATGCCCGTCAGCGAAACCCCAACCCGCGCCCTGCCCACCCTGCACGAGTTCTTCGCTCCGGGCGGCATCCTCGCGCGCTCCGCCCTGCCCTACGAATACCGCACCGGCCAGCTTGAAATGGCAAAGGCCGTCGAGCGCGCCCTTCAGGAGCGCCGCCATCTCATCGTCGAGGCCGGAACCGGAACCGGCAAAACCCTCGCATATCTGCTCCCCGCCCTCCGCACCGGCCAGCGCGTCATCGTCTCTACCGGAACCAAGGCCCTCCAGGACCAGCTCTATTTCCGCGACATTCCCTTCCTTGAAACCCTGCTTGGCCCGCTCCACGTCTGCTACATGAAAGGCCGCGCCAACTACCTCTGCCGCCACAAACTCACCGCCCTGCGCACCCAGCCGATATTAACGGGACTCGAAGAAATCGATCAGTACCAGCAGATCAGCGACTGGGAGAAGACGACTGAAACCGGCGACCGTGCCGAGCTCTCCGGCATGCCCGAGTCCAGCGCCCTCTGGCAAAAGCTCGACGCCCGCACCGAGGCCTGCCTCGGCGCCACCTGCCCGGACTACCGCCGCTGCTTCATCACCGAAATGCGGCGCAAGGCGCTCGAGTCCGACATCATCATCGTCAACCACCACCTGTTTTTCGCCGACCTATCCGTCAAGCAGGAAGCGGCCGGAGCGCCTGACGCCGGCATTCTCCCCGAAGCCGCCGCCGTTGTCTTCGACGAGGCTCATGAGCTTGAAGACGTCGCCTCCAGTTACTTCGGCCTCTCGGTCAGCAACATCCGTTTTGAAGACCTCGCCCGCGACACCGACGTGCTCCTCCGCGGCAAGGAAGGCACGCAAAATATTCCCGGCGTCACCCAGCAGCTCCGCGACCGCGCCCGCATGTTTTTTGCCGGCCTCCCCATGGCCGGCGACGGCCGTCAGCCTTTCACCGCCCGCGAGGAGTTTCTTGAAACCTCCGGCGACCTCTATCTAGCCGTCCGCACCACGCTCCGCCGCCTTGAAGCGGAGATGGAAGAGCTCAAAGGCATCGATGAAGCACCCGGCCTCCGCAAGCGCGTCACCCGCCTGCGCACCGAGCTTGAATTCCTGCTCGAGTCCAACTCCAGCAACATGGTCTATTGGATGGAGCGCCGCATCTCCGCAAGCCCATCGGACAAGTCCCCATCCAGGGGCAAGCCGGCTTTTCGATCGCAATCACGCACCACATTCCTTCAGGCCACGCCCATCGACGTCTCCGAACTGCTCCACGAGCAGGTCTTCGAGCAGATTCCCACCGTCGTGCTCACCTCGGCCACGCTCACCGTCCAGGGCGGCTTCGAGCACATGCGCCGCCGCCTGGGCCTTACCGAAGCGCGCGAGCTGGTCGTCCCCTCGCATTTTCAATACGGCAAGCAGGCCCTGCTTTATCTCCCGCCGGAGATGCCCGACCCCCGCGACCCTGAATTTCCTGAAGCCGCCGCCCGCTGCATCCAGCGCGTGCTTGAGCTCTCGCACGGCCGCGCCTTCTGCCTCTTCACCAGCTACGCGCAAATGCGCGCCCTTTACGAGCGCCTGCTCCCGGTGCTGGATTTCCCCATCCTGCTCCACGGCACCGCGCCCCGCAAAGCCCTTCTTGATGAGTTCCGCGCCACCCCCAACGCCGTCCTCTTCGGCACCGCCAGTTTCTGGCAGGGTGTGGACGTGCAGGGCGAAGCCCTCAGTTGCGTCATCATTGACCGCCTGCCCTTCGCCGTCCCCAGCGACCCGGTCGTCCAGGCCCGCATGAAAGCCATTGAAGAAGCCGGTGGCAAGCCTTTCTTCGACTACCAGGTTCCCGCCGCCGTCCTCACCCTCAAGCAGGGCTTCGGCCGCCTCATCCGCTCGCTTGAAGACCGCGGCGTCCTGGTCCTCCTCGACCCCAGAATCACCCGTCAGCGCTACGGCCATACCTTCCTGGCCAGCCTCCCACCCTACCGCATCACCGCCACCATCACCGACGTCGAAGAGTTCTTCGCTGATCCCGCGGAAAACAAATCCACCACCACAAAGCCGCAATCCTGACCTTCCCCTCCCCGTCAGCGGCTTGATCGCGCCCATCCATCCGCCAGCCATAAAGTCGTCGAAGTTCTCGCCTCCCAGCGGCAGTTCATAGCACTTATTCAACAGGTTCTCCGCGCCAATGCCGCAGTAGATGAAGTGGACATTTTGCCGGCAGCTTTTACTCTCCGGTTGGCAGAACTTCTTCAATCCCGGCCCAGGGTCCACCTTGAAGCACAAGATACTTCAGGTAAAGCTCGGAGCCGGTGCGGTCTGCCGATGCCAGCAAACTACGGGCTGCCTCCTGAACGCGTTCATTGGTCAGGGTGGTGTAGTCAAAGTTCTCCTCGATCATTCCCTCGGCGTGGGGAATATTCAGCAAGTCAAGAAAGCTGACAATCACGGCACGATGCTCGTGGAGAAGATATTTCTTCAGCAGGTCGTCCACAATCGGGTCAGGAAGCGACAAGGTTGCCGCCGTCCAGTTGACCAGCCGCTCAGTCGGGCTTTTGCGGACAAAGGCCTCACGCACATTTTTTGCTTTTGCAAGAGTGGCAAAGAGAAACTGTTTCTCTGCGCCCTTTGACTCAGCCCAAAAAATTTGGCAGGCGGCGACTCGTATCTCATTTGGTAATTGTCGCCAAACACGATTTGCAGAAACTGGCACCAGCGGTCCTCTCATACGTCGAATATGAAGTATCTGCTCTGATAATAACGGTTGCAGAAAAAGCATGTGCGGACATCTGTGGGTTTCCGGTAACGCACTGTTGGCAGCAACTGAGACTCATGTGGTCTTATTGAGCCGGCCCCAAAGAATTGCACCACCACAGATCTGTCATCCTGAGCGAAGCGCAGCGAAGTCGAAGGATCTGCGGTTGCTTTTGCTTGGCTCCGTTGCAACCCAATAGGGCCGGATCTATGGCTAACCTATGGATAAGAACCCCTGTGCCCCATCCATTTCACAGCTCCACCGTGAAATGGGTGGGAAACCACGAACCCCGGCGGCCCTGTCTTGTAACAGCTTGAACCACCATAACCTGCGGAATAACTCACTCACACGTTGAACAGGCGAAGCTTTATATCGGGGCACGTCTTCAGACGCATCGCTCATGCCGAAAATCGACAGTGTGAAAGGGCACGACCGGGGCACCCTCTGGGTCGGGTCGCGTGCCGAACCGCCCCATCCAAAAAGAAAATCCATCAACGCGGCGCAAGCCGCGTTGAACTCTATCCCTCGCCCCTGCGGCGTATTCGATGACCGATCCGGCTGTCGCCGCGTAAAGACC
>JARLGF010000048.1 GCA_031296165.1 Occallatibacter sp.
AGCAGGAGATGCAGGCGGAGCCTTTTTCCTCCCGCGATCACGTCATACTCTCTGGTTCTTAGCCCATCTGTGGTTTGCGTATGTGACAACGAGAATGCTTCTACAGGTCCGAGTGGCGTCAGGCTGGAGCTGTACTCCCGCAGTCTGCTGGGAGTTAGATATTGCTTGAGATCTTCGCTCAAGATGGAATCGTCCAGGCTTCCGCTCTGCAGCTCAGCAAACAGTGTTTGGGCGAATTGACCGTCGGCTGAGGGCGGAAAGAGCAGGTAGATCAGTTCATCCGCAATCTTCATAAACGTGGGCTTGGCACTTGTGTTCGTCAGTACGATAATGGCCCGCGATGAATCGGGATAGATCATGTTGATTGCTTCAAAGCCTTGTCCCTGCCCGGAATGGTAGTAACGGAGAACGCCTTGTTCATGCGAGACAAACAGGCCGAGAGTGTATGGATAAGTCGATCCGTTGGCGAGGTGGGCAGGCGTAACCTCTTCTGCGGCCTGCTCTCGCGGCAAAACATGCCGCTCCAGGAACGTCACATCCCAAAGCGCAACATCCTTAGCGGTGGTCACCACCTGCCCGGAGCCAAACGACCATCCGGGCCCTTCATATGGAGCGGGCTCTAGAGGTGCTAGGGCAGTCTGCGTGTAGCCCGTTGCGAGCGCCGGACTGCCATTAGGAATCGTGTCCAAGTCAATAGTAGCGTCCATATGCAAAGGCACAAAAATCCGCTCCTGCATGAACTGAAATAGCGGTCGCCTGGAGACCTTCTCCACGATCCGGCCTGCGATCTCATATTCCAGATTTGAATAATGGAACTGCGTGCCCGGAGTAAATAGAAGCGGATGGTGGCCCCACTCCTCGATGATTTGATCCGGTTCGGCAGCCTTGGCTTTTGCCCCGGCCGGGTAGCTCTCTGGATAGTGATCTGGATAACCGGAGGTATGATTCAGAAGTTCCCGTAGCGTAACGTCCGCCGCACCGGTGAGGCTTGGATACCACTTGCTTACCCTGTCTTCCAGCGACAACTTGCCGTCTGCCTCAAGCAGAAGGACCGCCTGTGCGACAAACGTTTTGGAGATAGAGGCGAGTTGGTAACGGGTCGTCTCCGTCGCTGCAGATTTTGGGCGCATGACGGCATCCCCAAAAGCAGCTACATACGTGATTCGACCGCCCTCAACGATAGCAACGGAAGCAGAGGGGGTTCCGTCTTCCCGCAGGCAACGTCTGACGACCTCATCCATCTTTGTTCGGATCGCGTGGTCGGGCTGTGATGCGGCTTGGCCATATGCAAATCCTGTTGCTAATGTCAGCAAAGAAACGAACAGTCCCCCTGAGCCCTTCCAGCGCTTGTGCATATCTGGATATTAGCAACGCAAGCGCAATTCGTCCTGACGGAAGCGATCCGCGCGGGGTGTTCTCAAGTGTCGATAACAGGCCAATGCACTCAACGAGCATTTCCGCCATTCGTTCCGAGTTCCGGGTGTGGTCGGCTGTAAGGAAATTGGCCCATTACCAAAATGTTAGTCCGCTGTTTTTCGGCGCCGCTGCATCTAAAATGGCATCATGACTTCTCCCCTATCTTCACGCCGCCGTTCCAAGATGCCGCCGCCGGGTGAAACCGGCCAGGAGGCCCTCTACCTGCGCTCTCTCAGTGATCGCCAGGTCGTCGTCCAGATCAAGCTGCGCGACGGCGAAACCGTGCGCGGCTGGATTGAGTACTTCGACGACTCCATGCTGCGGCTGACGCGCGAGGGACAGCCCAACCTGTTCATCTACAAGCATCAGATCCGCACCATCTCCGAAGCCGGACGGAAGCGCACTCCGCGGCCTGCAAGCGCACCCATCGCGCATCACGCTGTTTCAAACGGGGCGACCTCTTGAGCGGCGCGGCGGAAGCCTCAATCGGCTCATTGGAGGCCGGGCTCGTCTGGGTTCCCCAGGCCGCGGCCATTGCGCTGGAAGCCGGCGCGCGGCTGCGCGAGTTCCTGGCTCAGGGCGTGGAAACCGAGTACAAGGGCGACGTGGACATTGTGACCATAGCCGACCGGACGGTGGAGAAACTCATCCGCAGCCGGCTGGGCGAGGCCTTCCCGGAGCACGGCATCTACGGCGAAGAGGGCACGCGCGAGCGCATGGCCGGCGAGTTTCGCTGGTATGTGGACCCGCTGGACGGCACCACCAACTTTGCCCACAGCTATCCGCAGTTCTGCGTCTCGATGGGCCTGGAACAGCGCCCCGCCGGCCTGGCGCCGGAGGAAGACGGAACGCTGGTGGCCGCGGTCATTTACGATCCCCTGCGCGACGAACTCTTTACCGCCGAGCGCGGACGCGGCTCCCGGCTCAACGGAAGGCCGATGCGGGTTTCGCGTACCGCTGAACTGGCTGAAGCGCTATTGTCCACCGGATTCCCGAGCCGCAAGCGCCATGCCAGCCCCAACGTCCACTTTTACCAGGAGTTCACGCTGCGTTCGCACGGCGTGCGGCGGGCCGGTTCGGCTGCCCTGGACCTGGCGTACGTAGCCTGCGGACGCCTGGACGCCTTTTGGGAGTTCAACCTGAACCCCTGGGATACGGCCGCGGGCATTCTGCTCATCACGGAAGCAGGCGGCAAGGTTACGGACTTTGCCGGCGACCCGTTCCGCCTGGACAGCCGGGAGGTTCTGGTCTCAAACGCGCTGATTCACGCGGAGCTGGTGAGTTTGTTCACCGACATGTTCGCCGGACGCAATCTGGCGCCCATTCCCACGCCACAGGAGTTTGCCCAGCGGCGTGCGGCGCGGGCAGCCGCGAAATAAGCCTGGAGCTGCGTTGAACGGACGCGGCTCCCATGAGCCTCCTGATTCCCACATCGCAAAACGACGCTGCGATGAAGCGAATCGGATTTTGGGCTTGATATGCTACTATCAGCGTCGAGAGTTTAGAGTTTATTTCCCCGGAGATACCAGATGGCATATGTCATAGCAGAACCCTGTATCGGCACCAAGGACACCGCCTGTGTAGACGCTTGTCCGGTCGATTGCATCCACCCAAAAAAGGACGAGGACGGCTACGCCGAAATCAATCAATTGTTCATTGATCCGGTCGAGTGCATCGACTGCGGCGCCTGTGTTCCGGCCTGCCCGGTCTCGGCCATCTTTGCGCAGGACGACCTGCCAGAGAAGTGGGCCAGCTTTACTGAGAAGAACGCGGCGCACTTCGGCCGTTAAGGAATCAGTGGACTTATGTCCACGCACATGTTTTTGACACAACGCGCGTCCCGCCCCGTGGGATGCGCGTTTGTTTCTGCGCGCCGCAATCGCTGCAAACGTGTGCGTACATGGGCCAAACTGGCTCGTACCTGAATGTCTATGCCTGCAAGCAGCCTACTGAAGGGCTTCGTCCATCTCTTCGCCAATGGACGCAGAATCCAGTGTGGGAATCCACGCCTTGGGGGCCGTAACGGAACCCGCGCCGGGTGTGATGGCAAATCTACCCTTTTCAATTTCAACAAAATCGACGCTATCGCCGGTCTTGAGTCCGAGTTGCTTGCGCACGTTGGAGGGAAGGGTGATGCGGCCGTTGAAGGTGACCAGAGCGGTGGGCATTTGGAACCTCTGACTCTATTGTAGCCCGGAAGCAATTGTCTGCAATGTGCAAAAAGGGCTCGATGTGCCGCACACTGGGGCCTATCCGATCAGTTCCATGCCCGCATCGCGTGCGGCAATCCGGTCGAAGGTCACGGTGCGCAGGCATCCGGCAGCCTTAGCCGAACTGGCGATCAGGCAGTCGGCAAAATCCGCATTGCCGCTCCTGAAAAGCTGGACGGCATTCTGAAGAACGCTGTCCTTCTCGATCACGATTTCGTCTCTCCCCAGAAGTTGACTTAGCATTCCTGAGATTGCCGGTCGTCCCATCCTGAATTTGCTTTCCATGACCCACACAAGTTCCAGGATCGTCGCTATTCCAATCCAGCCCGGCTCCTTGTTTGTGAGTGAAGTAAGCACCGCTTTGGCTTTGGGACTCTGCTGGGGATCGTCCTTGGCAAAAAAACGAACCAGGATATTTGTATCGAGTCCAGTCACGCAGCCTCTCCGTTCGCGGCACCGGCATTCGCGTCACTGCGAGTCGCTTCATCCAGATGTGCAGCGTGATCGAGAACAGCTTTATTCATCTCCTCGATAGTGGGCGCATAGTTCAGCTTCGGTATACAGCCTTCCATCTCCATAATGGAACCGGTCTTGGGCCGGAGGGCATACTCACCTTCTTCGATTTTGTAAAAGTCGATCCGAACACCAGGTTTCAACCCCAGAGCTTTCCTCAGCTCAATCGGAATGGTGATCTGGCCTTTGGAGGTCATGGTTGCAGTCGGCATCTGAATTCCTTTCATTTTCTATTATATCTTACTTTTGCAGTTGCTCCTTACTTTATTTATATTTCCTTACTCTTCGGTAAGGAATGGATACCCCCTTCATCCCAACGCCCATGCAACAGTGCGAAGATAGTTAACAGATGGCCGTTCTCACCTCAGAAGCCGTGGTTTTGCGCACCTGGCCGGTGCATGAGGCCGACCTGATCGTGAGCTTTTTTACGCGCGATTACGGCAAGGTGCGGGGCGTGGCCAAGTCGGCGCTCAAGAGCCGCAAGCGCTTTGGCGGCGCTCTGGAGCCCATGACCGTGGCCCGCGCCTGGTTTGCCGAGCGGCCCCGGCAGGAACTGGTCCGCCTCGATCAGCTTGAAATCGTCCGCTCCCCGCTCTCGGCCCCCATCGACCACACCCGCGTGGCCGTGCTCAGCTTTTTTGCCGAGGTGCTGGACGAGGCGCTGCCCGATCACGATCCCCAGGAAACGGTCTTCCGGCTGCTGCTGGCCGTTCTGGACCAGACCACGGTCGCGCAGTCTGAAATCGTCCAGCCCTGGATGGCGCTGACCTACTTTTCGCTGTGGATGACGCGGCTCATGGGACTGCTGCCGGACATTGCCCACTGCACAGCCTGCGGCGAAGCGCTGGCGGCCGGCGAAGCCAGCTTTAACACCCTGGGCGACGGCCTGTTCTGCGCGGTGCATCGCAACGGAAACGCGAGCGGGCTCTGCGCCGACTCCTGGCAACTGGCGCAGCGCATGTTGCGGGCTCCCGCATCGGCCTTTGCCGCCGAACCCTGGCCGCGGCGGCGCGCGCAGGACCTGCGCCGCTTCACCCTGCAGTCGCTGGAGCGGCACCTGGAGCGAAAACTGCACACCGCCGAGGCGCTGGTGCGGCTGGGCGGGTGAAGACTGAACGCTGGAGGCTGGTAAAATTGTCGCAGTCCCGTCGAGAGAGAGTTTCCCGTGCCTTCATCCACTGTTTCATCCTCCGCGGTTGCGGCCGCTCCCAAGCCCATCGCGCTCACCTTTCAGGAACTGTTGTTCCGCTTGCAGAACTTTTGGGCGGCGCGCGGCTGCGTGCTCCAGCAACCCTTTGACGTTGAAGTAGGCGCAGGCACCATGGCGCCGGAGACGTTTCTGCGCGTGCAGGGGCCCAAGCCTTATCGCGTCGGGTATGCGCAGCCCTCGCGCCGCCCGGCCGACGGCCGCTACGGCGAAAACCCCAACCGGCTGTTCCGGCACACCCAGTTCCAGCTCATCCTCAAGCCGCCGCCGGTGAACGTGCAGGAGCTTTACCTGCAATCGCTGGAAGCCATCGGCATCGACCTCAGCCAGCACGACCTCAAGTTCGAGGAAGACAACTGGGAAGGCCCCACCGTGGGCGCATGGGGCGTGGGCTGGCAGGTCATGATGGACGGCATGGAGATTACCCAGTTCACGTACTTCCAGCAGTGCGGCGGACTGGACCTGGACCCCATCTGCGCCGAGCTGACCTATGGACTGGAACGGCTGGCGGCCTTCATGCAGGACGTGGACTCGGTCTACGACGTGGTGTGGGCGCGCGACCCGGAGACCGGCGCTGTGGTCACCTACGGCGATGTCCGGCTGACCGAGGAGCTGCAATACTCCGTGTATAACTTTGAGGACGCCGATGTGGACCGGCTCTGGGCGCACTTCAACAGCTTCGAGGCCGAGGCGCAGGTGCTGCTGGCGCGGGCCAACGCCTTGCTCGCCGATGAGAAGGCCACAGCGGCTGAGAAGCGCCGCTTCCCGCTGATTGCCACTTATGAACTGGCCCTCAAGTGCTCGAACCTATTTAACCTCCTGGACGCGCGCGGAGCCATCAGCGTCACCGAGCGCGTCGGCATGATCGGCCGCATTCGCACCCTGTCGGTCGGCGTGGCCAAGGTGTACGCGGCGCAGCAGGTGGCCTGGGAAGGCCTTGCTTAGCCGCAGTTTTGAAAGGGCACGGCTTTAGCCGTGCCGCAAAGAACCGCAAAGAACCAGAGGGCTTTAGCCCCTGAGGGAATGTCGGAAACACCGTAAGGACTTACTCAGAGTTCCTTAACGAGTTAGCGAGAAAGCAATAGGATTATGGCGGATTTTTTGTTGGAGATTGGGCTGGATGAAATTCCCGCCCGCATGATTGCCGGGGCGGAGGCCGAACTGGGCCGCCGCGTCAACGAACTGCTCACGCGCGAGCGCCTGCTTGTGCCCGACGCAAAAGTCACCACCTACTCCACGCCGCGCCGTCTGGCCGTCGTTGTCGAGGGCGTGCTGACCGGCCAGGCCGATACCGAAGAGCAACTCACCGGCCCGTCGTGGAAGGTTGCCTTCAAGGACGGCGCGCCGACCAAGGCTGCCGAGGCTTTTGCAAAGAAAGCCGGCGTCGACGTCGCGGCACTGGAAAAAATCACCAACGCTAAAGGCGAGTATGTCGGAGTTACGGTAAAACGCCAGGGACGCAAGACAGCGGAGCTGCTGGCAACGGAGCTGCCCAAGGAAGTCCTGGGCCTTTACTGGGCAAAAAACATGTACTGGCGCGCGGGCAAGCCGGAGCGCTTTGTGCGGCCGGTGCGCTGGGTTGTTGCGCTGCTCGACGCCGCCATCGTGCCTCTTGAAATTGCGGGCATCAAAGCGGGCAATGTGAGCCGCGGCCATCGCATCCTGCACGGCGCGGCCCCGGTTGTTATCGACCAACCGAAGAACTACGCCGAAGCACTGCGCGCGGCATTTGTCGTCGTCGATGTGGCAGAGCGCCGCCAGACCATCCGCAAGGCTCTGGATGCGGCCACGCGCACCGTTGCCGGCGCACGCTGGCGCGAAGACGAGCCACTGATTGAGACCGTGGTGCACCTCACCGAGTGGCCCGCCGTCATTCTGGGAAACTTCGAGCCCGAGTATCTTGCCCTGCCGGAAGAAGTTCTGGTCACGGTCATGCGCGACCACCAGAAATATTTTGCAATCGAAGGCGCGGACGGCAAGCTGGCCCCGCACTTCCTGGCCGTACTCAACATCCAGGTCGATGCCGAAGGCGAAGCCATCATCCGCCACGGCAATGCGCGCGTTCTTCGCGCCCGCTTCAAAGACGCCCGCTTCTTCTGGGAAGTTGACCAGAAGACGCCGCTCGTCGATCGCGTGGAGAGCCTGAAGTCCGTCACCTTCCAGAAAGAGTTAGGCAGTTACTACTGGAAGACGGAGCAGAATCTGCGCGTAGTCAAGGAACTGGCCGCGGCGGTGGAAGCTGCCGGAGTTACGTTCGACGAAGCGGACTTACTGAAAGCCGTTGAGCTTGCCAAGACTGACCTTACCACCGAGTTAGTCAAAGAGTTCACCGAGTTACAAGGAATTATCGGCGGCCTTTACGCAAAAGCTCAAGGTCTCGGCGAGACCGTTGCCAAAGCAATTTATGAGCAATACACGCCGGCCTCCACTGACGATGCCATTCCAACCACCGTCGAGGGCCAGTTGCTCGGCCTCGCCGACCGCATCCAGACCATCACCGCCATGTTCGGCATCGGTTCGGCGCCCACTGGCTCGAAGGATCCCTTCGCGTTGCGCCGCGCCGCCAATGCCATCGTCAAGATTCTGGCCGAGTCGGGATTGCCGCTGACCCTTGCCGATGTGGTTACAGCAAGCAATGCGGAGGGAACGAACCGCGAGCAGGTCGTTGCCTTCCTCAAGGAGCGGCTGCACTTTTATCTCAAGGACGTGCGCGGCTTTGCCTATGACGTGGTCAACGCCGTTCTGGCCGCAGGAGCCGACGACGTGCGCGATGCCATTGCCCGCGCCGAAGCGCTGACGGTTGCGCGCGAGTCCGCCGACTTCGCCGCCATCTCCGCGGCATTCAAGCGCATCAAGAACATTCTCCGCCAGGCCGAGGAAAAAGGCTTCGCCCTCCAGCCGGCCTTCGGAACCACGCTCGCGCCGGAAGCGCAGCAACTGTCCGCCGCGGCAGCCGTGCTGGCGCCAGAGGTTGCCCGGCTGCGTCAGGAGCGATCCTACAACGAAGCCCTGGTCCGCATCGCCACGCTGCGCCCCGTCGTCGATGCCTTCTTTGAGAAGGTCATGGTCCTCGATCCGGATGAAAAAATTCGCGGCGCGCATCTCGCTCTCATCGACGAGATTCTGCGCGGCTTTTCCGGCATTGCCGACTTCAGCGAAATCGTTACCGGGTAGCGCCTGAAACAGCGTGGATTGCGGGGAACGGGCTTCACCCTGTTCTCCGCAATCCACAGCCCTGCCGCCAGCCGCAAAGTTCCTTATTTTTCAGTCTTTTTTCCGGCATCTTCGGCTGCTTCCGCACGTCTACAATCAGTAGAGATGTCAGACACGCTATATCTGAGCCTGTGGTACCCCAACCTGCGTCTTGTCGAGCTTGCCGGCAAGCTGACCTCGGTGCTGGGCGCGTTTGCCGCGTACGGCGGCGACGCCACGGTCTATGCCGCCACCGTGTGGCCCATCGACTGGACCGAGACGCCCATCTTCCAGCAGGTCTACGGACGCGGCAAACCGGGCGCGGAGCCGCAGTTGGCCGTCACTGAAGCTCTCGAATCGCTCCACGACGACTACGCCTACGAGTTCCAGATTGGCTGGAGCCTTTGGGAGCTGGAGGCGGGCGGCGAGCTGGACGCCCGCTGGGTGCGCGCGCCGCGCCTGGTGCGGGTCACCGGCTATGGACCGCTCTTCGACGAGGGGACGTACGAGGCCGATGGGCACATCCGCGTGGACTTCGGTTCGGATGCTCCGTTCCTTGAAGAAGATTTGGAATTGGACTCGGTGGCCGCGCGCCACGTGGAAGAAAATGTGCGCCAACTGGTGGAGTTCACCGCGGCGGTCGAGAAGGCTTCCGGAGCCACGGCGCGGCTTTTGTGGAGCGAACTGGGTGAAAGTCTTGCGCAGCGGCTGGCGGCACGGCTCCGGGGGTCGAACTGACTTTGCGATTCACCATTGAGCGGCTGCGGACGCTGGTGCTGACGGCAGGAGTTCTGCTGGTGCTGGCGCTGGTGGCGTTTCTCGCCGTGGGCAAGTGGAAGAACCCCTTCAATCGCCGCGACATTCCCAAGCGCCTGGGCATTGATATTCAGCAGGAAGCCAACGGCGTCACCTACACGCAGGCGCATGGCGGCCACACGCTGTTCAAGATTCATGCCTCCAAAGTTGTCGAATTGAAAAAGGGCACCGCCACGCTGCACGACGTGAAGATCGAGCTGTACGGGCAGGACGGCAGCCGCGTGGACCGCATTGAGGGGAACGAGTTCGAGTACAACCAGAAGGAAGGCACGGCAACCGCCGCCGGTCCGGTGGAAATTACGCTGATGCGGCCGGGCGCGGCGCTGGCGATTGCGCCCAAGGCCAAGCCTGCGGAAGTGGTGAACGGCAAAGCCATTGCCAAGCCGCTGGCCGATGTGGCCGCGAATGCCGCCTCGGGCGAGATTCACGTAAAGACCAGCGGGCTCACCTTCGATCAGAAGAGCGGCGTGGCCACCACCAGCCAGCATGTGGATTTTTCCATGACGCAGGGCAAGGGCAGCTCCATGGGCGCCACCTACGACTCGCAAAAGGGCAGCCTGGTGCTGGACCAGGCGGTGGAGTTGACCACGGTGCGCGGCGGGGACACGGTCCAGCTCCGCGCACAGCATGCGGAGTTTGAGCGCGACAGCCGGATTTGCTTGCTGCACGTGGCCACGGCCGACTACCGGGGCGGACAGGCGACAGCGGGCGAGGCAAAGATTCTGTTCCGCGAGGACGGATCGGCCGTACGCCTGGACGCCACAAGCGGGTTCGCGCTGGCCACCGCAACCGGCGGCCATTTAGCTGCGCCTTCCGGAGCGCTTGATTTTGACGAACACAACCAGCCCCGGCACGGGCATCTCGAAGGCGGGGTCAAAATGGACTCGGTAAGCGCGGGACGCCAGGTGCACGGAGCCGCACCCACCGCCGAACTGGAGTTCACGCCGCAGGGCGAACTGCGCCACTCCCACCTGGAGCGGGGCGTAGAGATACACAGCGAAGAAGTGAGCCAGTCGGCGGGCGGCGCCAAAGCTGTCCCGGTGCGGCTGAACCGGACCTGGCACTCCCAGGTGGCCGATGTGGATTTCCGCAATGCCGGCCATGGCCAGGTGGAACCCGCCACCATGCACGGAACCGGCGGCGTGGTGGTTACCGCCCTGAGCCAGCGCGGCAAGGAGCCGCCCGTGCCCTCCCGGCTGACGGCCAATGAGGTAACCGGCATCTTTGGGCCCGACTCGGTTTTGACATCGATGACCGGCATGGGCAACGCCAGCATGGAAGAAACCACAGCCACGGGAACCAGGCAGTTATCGAGCGGCGACCGGCTGGAGGCGCATTTTGTCCCCCCCGGCCCGGCGGGCGCAAAGGCTGCGCGCGGAGAGGGAGCGGCACAGCTTCAGTCCGCGGTGCTGGAAGGCCATGTGGTGCTGATTCAGCAGCCGGCGGCCAAACCAGGAGCCAAGGCAGAGGCGCCGATGCGGGCTACGGCTGGCCGGGCGGTCTACGAAGGAGCGGGAGAATGGCTGCACCTGACGCTGAACCCGCGCGTGGACGACGGCGGCCTGCAGCTTGCTGCCGACAAAATCGATATTTCCCAGGATTCCGGCGACGCCTTCGCGCACGGCAATGTGAAAGCCACCTGGATCGATACCGGTTCCAACCAGCCCGGGCAGCACGCAGTCGGTGCGGCAGGCCAGAGCGGCGTAGCCTTGGGCGGGCAGGGGCCGGCCCACGTGATTGCGAACGAAGCCCAACTCCGCCGGTCGACCGGCGAAGCCACTTTCCACGGGCACGCGCGGCTGTGGCAGCAGGCAAATTCGGTTTCAGGGCCGGTGATCGTGCTCGATCGCCTGAAGCAGACCCTGGTGGCGCGCAGCACTGACCCGGCAGAGCCTGTGCGCGCCGTGCTGCTGAGCACGGACAGACCGGCTCCGGGTAAGGATGCAGGCCGGAATGCGAATGGAAAAACCGCCCCCCCCTCCGTGATCCGGATGCGCGGCGGCGATCTCAAGTACTCCGATGCCCAACACAAGGCCGTGATGCGCGGAGGCGCCCTGGGCACGGTCGTTGCAGAAACCGGTACAGCCACGTCGGTATCGAACGAAGTGGAACTGACGCTGCTGCCGCCGGGCAATCATGCCGGCAAAGACGGCGCGGCGGGGCAAGTGGACCGCATGACCGCCAGGGGCCGCGTAACGCTCACCTCGGAGGGCCGCCGCGGAACCGGCGAGCAGTTGGTGTACACCGGCGCAAACGAGGAATATGTGCTTACCGGAACCGGCGCCGCGCCGCCGCGCATGACCGACCCGGCGCGCGGATCCGTGACCGGAGCCGCTTTGATTTTCCGCAGCCGCGATGATAGCGTCAGTATCGAAGGCGGCGGGCGCAAGACCGTAACCGATACCACAGCGCCAAAATAACGGTGCAAGCGAGCCTGAGATATACATGGAAACACTGATCGCCGAGGGCATCGGCAAGACGTACAAAGGCCGGCAGGTAGTCCGCAATGTCGACCTGAAGATCTCTCGCGGCGAGGTGGTGGGATTGCTGGGGCCGAACGGCGCTGGCAAAACCACTTGCTTCTACATGATCGTGGGACTGGTGCCGCCGGAGACCGGCCGCGTGCTGGTGGACGAAACCGACATCACCCGCATGCCCATGTACCTGCGCGCCCGCAACTACGGCATCAGCTACCTGCCCCAGGAGCCTTCGGTCTTCCGCAAGCTCACGGTCGAGGAAAATATCCTGGCCGTGCTGGAGGCCCAGCCGCTGGGCAACCGCGAGCGCCGCACCCGGGCCGAGCGGCTGATCCATCAGCTTAACCTCGGCCACATCCGCACCACGCTCGGCTACGCACTCTCCGGTGGCGAGCGCCGCCGCGTGGAGATCGCCCGCTCGCTCTGCATCCAGCCCAGCTTCATCCTGCTCGACGAACCTTTCAGCGGCATCGATCCCATTGCGGTCCTGGAATTGCAGAAGATCATCTTCGACCTCAAGGCCAGCGGCATCGGCATCCTCATTACCGACCACAACGTGCGCGAAACGCTCAGCGTGACCGACCGCGCCTACATCATCGCCGAGGGAAAAATCATCTTCGCCGGTACGCCCCATGAGCTGGGCAACAACGTGGACGTGCGCCGCCTCTACCTGGGCGAGGGCTTCTCGCTGAGCTGAGGCGGGTTCCATGCCCTGCCTGCGTCGCCGGAAACCGCCGCTATGCGGCTATGGATTGCACGGCAACTTCCACTTCCCGTTGTCAATCCCTAATTCGGTCTAATCTACGGCAGCGATTCCGGTCCGAGATTCCCGAATCGAAGATTGCCCAATCCGGAACCACTGCCTTGAAACCGGACAATTTGCCCTTTAGCCTATTTTGCTTGCGATTACACTTGATGTAAGTCCAAACAGGAACGAGTTCCATTTATGGCGCTTCTGCAACCTAGATTGAACCTGAAAGTGTCGCAACGCCAGGTCCTGACTCCGGGCCTGATGCAGATGGTGAGCGTTCTTGCTCTGAATAAGCTCGAATTGAAGGAGATGATCGATGCCGAGATGGTGGAAAACCCCGTCCTGGAGGAGATTGATGAATCGGTTCCGATGCTGGATGCGGTCGCCAGCCGCGAGGAACGGCTCGAACGAAGCGTCGAGGAGCCGCCGGCTCCACCCAAGGATTCATTTGAGGAGATCGACTTCGGATCTTACTTCAAGGACTACCTCGATCCCGGTTATCGTACGCAGCCGGAGTACGAGGAGAGTGAAAAACCCTCGTTTGAAAACTTTCTCTCCCAGCCTACGACTCTGTCCGATCACCTGGCGTGGCAACTGGGAGCTCTGAGCCTGGAACCCCGGCTGCGCGAGGCGGCCGAGTACGTCATCGGCAATCTGGACGAGGACGGCTACCTGACCGCCGGCGAGGAAGAACTGGCTGAAGCCTTCACCCAGTTCCAGCAGAGCTGGAACCCTCAAAGCCAGGCCCCGCAGCCCAGCGAACCTGAACCGCTCGCCGACCTTGAAATCCTGCGGCGCGGCATCGATCTGGTGCAGCATCTCGACCCCGCCGGCGTGGGAGCGCGCGACCTGCGCGAGTGTCTGCTGATTCAGATCGCGGCCCAGCAGCAGGAGTTTGCCCAAATCTACGCAAAACGTGCATCCGGGCCTGAAGAGGACCCGCATCGCTCCTTCCGCGCCGAGGCCGAGGCAAAGCTCGAAGAGCGGAAGCGCAGCATGGTGGTTGCGGCCCTCATTGTGGACAAGCACTTGTCTCTGCTGCAAAAGCGCGACGTAAAAGACCTGGCGCACGCGGTGCAGGTAAGCCCCGCGGAGGCCGATTCCGGTATCGAATTCATCCGCACCCTCGATCCCCGGCCCGGGCGCCTCTACAATCGTGAGCAGACCCGCCTGATCGAACCCGATGTGGTCTTTATCAAGCGCGGCGGCGAGTGGGTCGTCTCCATGAACGAGGAAGACCTGCCCAGCCTGCGCCTCAGCAGCCGCTATCGCCGTATGCTGGTGGCTGAAAACACCGACAAAGAAGTCAAGGACTACGTCAAGGAGCGCTTCCGCTCCGCCATGCAGTTGATGCGCAACATCGCCCAGAGAAAAAGCACCATCCTGCGCACCTGCGAAGTCATCGTCCGCCGCCAGCAGGATTTTCTCGATCAGGGTGTCGAGGCCCTGCGGCCCATGATGATCAAGGAAGTGGCCGAAGAAATCGGCGTTCATCCCTCCACGATCAGCCGCGCCGTGGCCAACAAGTATGCGCACACTCCCCAGGGAGTCATTGAGCTGCGCTACTTCTTTACCGAGGGCTCCAACGGTCCCGAAGGCGCGGACACGCCCCTGCCGGTGCTCAAGCGCAAGGTGCGCAAGCTCATCGAGGAGGAAGACGCCGGCCATCCCCTGACCGATGACCAGCTCGCCGCCATGCTGAGGGCCCAGGGCATCCAACTCACCCGCCGCACCGTGGCCAAGTACCGCGAAGACATGAACATTCCCTCCACCCACCAGCGCCGCCGCCGCAACGCATAACACGCGGCCGCAGTGGTCAGCGTGCCCCCGCGGGTGTACAAAGGTTCGGAGGCTCAAAGCGCATGGAAATCTTCCAGCAGATACCGCCGGACGTGATCAAAATCGTTCTGGTTCTTTTCCTGTCGTTCCTCATCGGACTCGAGCGGGAAGAGCGCAAAGCCTCTGGCTCGTCGTACTCCTTCGGCGGCGTGCGCACCTTCCCGCTGATTGGCCTCATCGGCTACTCCACCGCTCTTATTTCCGGCCCGCAAATGCTCCCGCTGGCGATCGGCTTCCTGGTCGTCGCCGGCTTTCTGCTTTTGTCGTACTGGCACAAGATTTCCACCTCCCAAACCTCTGGCGTCACCTCGGAGATGTCCGGCCTGGCCACGTTTCTGGTGGGGGCTCTGGCCTGTTACGGGCACTTGTGGATTGCCACTGCGCTGGGCGTGGCCAGCCTGCTGCTGCTTGACCTGAAGGCCGCACTTGAAAAACTCGCCGCGCGCATCGCTCCCGACGAGATTCTTACCTTCACCAAGTTTCTTCTCCTCAGCGCAGTGATTCTGCCCATCCTGCCCAACCAGGAATTCGGCCAGTTCCACCTCAACCCCTTCAGAACCTGGCTGGTGGTCGTTGCCATCAGCACCATCTCCTACGCCAGTTACGTGCTGCAGAAGATGACCAAGGGCCAGGGCGGCATCGTGCTGGCGGCCTTGCTCGGCGGCGCTTACTCTTCCACGGCCACCACCCTGGTGCTGGCGCGCAGGGCCAGGCGCGAGTTGCGTCCCCACCTGTTTGCCGGTGGCATCCTGATCGCCTCCGGCGTCATGTACCTGCGGCTGATCGCGCTTCTGGCGCTGTTCAACCGGCAACTGCTGTTCATGCTGTGGGCGCCTTTTCTGGCCCTGGCCGTGGTCACCGTCGGCGGCGGCTGGCTCTGGACGCTCCGCGCCGACATAAACACGCAGGAAGTGCAGCGGGAGTCGGAACCCAAAAACCCTCTCGAGCTGACAACGGCGTTGCTGTTTGCCGCGCTGTTTCTGGCCATGCTGATCGTCACCCAGTTAGCCGTTACTTATCTCGGCAAAGGCGGCGTCGACACTCTGGCCGCCATCATGGGCGTCAGCGACGTGGACCCGTTCATCATGGGACTGACCCAGGCCGCGGGCAAGCTTACACCTTTGAATGTTGCCGCCGGCGCCATCCTGATCGCCGCCGCCAGCAACAACATCGTGAAAGGCATTTACGCCTACAGTCTCGCCGACCGCAAAACCGGCCGGCAAAGCCTGCTGTTCCTCGCATCCCTCGCCGCCGCCGGCCTGGTCCCCCTGTTCTGGCTGGGTTGGTAAACGGTTGACAGGCTACTGCATTTTCGATTCTGGCCTTTACAGAATCCTGTAAGCTGAGTGACTTTTCCCTCAACCGGGGTCCCCGGCGACAGGTTTTCGTCGCTGGGGTGGAAACCGGGGTCCCCGGCGACAGGTTTTCGTCGCTGGGGTGGAAACCGGGGTCCCCGGCGACAGGTTTTCGTCGCTGGGGTGGAAAAAGGCCGCCTGGCACGATGTTTTTACAAGCAAAATCCGCCAAAAAGTGCCAATCCATCCGAAATGACGCGCTGGCGAGCGTCTCTCCGCTGCCTCTGCAGCGCCGCATTTCGCCAACTTTCGCCGCCGGAGGTCCATTCGGACTGAAGCGGGTGCCCCCGGTGCCTCGCTGTTGGGCGCCGGGGAGACCACGAACCAAATACGCGCCGCGTGTCTGCCCCACCGCAGAAGTTTGCAGATAATTACCCTGCCCAGGCGCACAATTGTCCTATGGTGTCTTTTTTGAACCAGCGCAGCAGGAGGCAGGTGGCCCACTCACCGGTCCATCTTAAATAAGGCGAAACTGTGCGCCATTCATCGCGGCTTTGTCGCGATGAGTGGGCCGCCGGGCCGCAAAGGGATGCCATCAAAGGAGTTTTCAACCCGATGCAAAGCGTAAAAATCTCAATATACGGTACGAAAACCGCAAGAATCCCCCAAAAAACGCCCGTAACTCCTTTGTTATCTAATTTTTGATAGATAACTCATTTAGAATCTAATTTTTACGGCGGGACACCCACCTTATCTCGTTGAAAATGGAGAACTTGACTAAAAACATAGGGGGGGGAGGGGGGGAGGTAATCAGAGAATCAACAGATCGCCTCCCCGGCAGTCTGAAGGCCCCCTTATAGCCGTTGCAGAATCGGCAGAAAGCGAAGCTCGGAAGCTCTGCCGGCGCTCCCCATCGGGCAGTGGCTCCCCTGCAACCCCTTTGGCGGCTCTGCGCCATTTCTGAAACTGCTCTAGGATTAAAGAGTGCAGACGATACGAGTAGAGACACCTTCGGCGGAGTATGACATATTTGCGGGCAGCGGGCTTCTGGAGACGCTGGCTCCGCGCATCGAGCGGGCTGTGGGCAAGCTCCCGCGGCGGGTTTTTGTGCTGACTTCCGCCCCCATCTGGGCTTTATGGGGCGAGGCTTTCCTCTCCTCCTTTGCGGACGCGCCCGTGGTTCTGTTTCTGGAGCCCGGCGAGAAGCACAAGACCATGGCCAGCGTGGACAAGCTGCTGCGCCAGATGGCGCGCGCGGGAGCCGATCGCGGCAGCCTTCTGATTGCCTTTGGCGGCGGCATCGTGGGCGATGTGGGCGGCTTTCTGGCCGCTATTTACATGCGCGGCATCTCTTATGTACAGGTGCCCACCACCTTTCTGGCGCAGGTGGATTCCAGCGTGGGCGGCAAAGTGGGCGTCAACCTGCCCGAGGGCAAGAATCTCGTGGGCAACTTTCATCATCCGCGCGCTGTGTTTGCCGATATCGCCGTGCTGGGAACGCTGCCCGAGCGCGAGCTCAAGGCCGGCTTGATGGAGAGCATAAAAGCCGGAATCATCCGCGACCGCACGCTGCTGCGTTTTATGGAGGAGCACGCCGACCAGGTGCTGGCGCGCGACGCCAAGGCTCTTGAAAAGGTGATCGCCACCTCCATCCGCATGAAGGCCGGCGTGGTCAACCGCGACGAGCACGAAAACGGCCTGCGCATGATTCTGAACCTGGGTCACACCGTGGGCCACGCCCTGGAGCAGTCCACCGGCTACAAGGTTCTGCTGCACGGCGAGGCGGTCGGCTGGGGCATGATTGCCGTACTCCATCTCGCCCGCCAGCGAGGCACCATCTCCGCATCCCAGTTCGCCCGGCTTGAGAAAGCGATTCATCTCTACGGCCCCCTGCCCCCCTTGAATCTGCGCCCGGAAAAGGTTGTAGCTGCCACCGGCGGCGACAAGAAAAACGTGGGCGGAGTGAGGCGCTTCGTGCTGCCCGTGGGCATTGGCGACGCAGGCGTGGTGGAAGACGTAGCGCCTTCCGAGCTCGACGCCGCGGTGCGCTACATGCTGGCGCAGGCCGGAGCGAATACAGCGAATCGGTGAGTCTCCACAGTTCAGGGTTTCCCAGATCTTCCGCTGCGGCAGACAAGACCTCAAGCCTCCGGCTGTTCGGCAATGTGCGCGCCCAGTTATCGGACGAGTCCGCATCCGGCTAGTCACTCTGAGGCGGCCTGGGATCGGCATACACTGAAGAAGCTCAGGATTCTCCGCACACTCCCCCCATGTGCCGGATTGTATATATCGTTCTAGTGCTGGCTGCACTCTCGGGTATTTCAGCCAACGGCTCGCCGGTTCGTCCGGCGAAGGCGCACAGACATGCCCCGGCCACATCGGTCTCCCACTCCCCGCATAAGAAAGCAACTCACGCCACGCCACAAGAGGTTGGTCGCGCAGCCGGCCTGAAGATTCGCCGCAACCTGGCGCACCGTCCGGCGAAAGCCGCCAGCCTGCGCAGCCCGTCGCGCGTAAACCCCCTCCCCCCCCCGCAGAATAGCGAAGACCAAATCGCACAGGCCGCAATCAGGCCAACGGCGAAAAGGGCGGCCACGCTGCGCAGAACCCGTTTGGTGACCACCCCGCCGCTGCGCGGGTCCTACATCTCTCTGGTACGGCAAAACGAAAAGCTGGAGGCTGAGGGGCTGGAGCGGATCGAGGATGAAGACGATCTATCGGGCCGCATCGCCCATAAGCTGCTGGTACCGGTGCCGGCCTCCGCAGCGCTCCTGGTCAACAGCAACCTGCCCGAGCAGCACCGCTACTGCCGGCCCTGGACGGCGCGCTTCCTCACCGATCTGGCGCGCATCCATGCCGCCCAGTTCCACCGGCCGCTTGAAGTCAGCTCGGCGGTGCGCACTGTGGAGTACCAGAAGCGGCTGCAGGAAACCAATGGCAATGCCGCCCCGGCCGAGGGCGATATCGTAAGCCCGCATCTGACCGGGGCCACCATCGACATTGCCAAGCAGGGCCTGAGCCGCCAGGAGTTGGGCTGGATGCGGCGCTGGCTGCTGTCTCTAGAAGCCGTCGGCAAGATCGACGTGGAGGAGGAGTTCCAGCAGGCCTGCTTCCACATCACGGTTTATAAAAACTACGTGCCGGCCAAGCCGACAAGCCGGGCCAGCCAAGCGAAGGAAGCGCAACCGAAGACGGGAACCAGCCCGTCGGAGCAGCGCAAGACACGGCAATCCACATTGCCGTCCGAGCCTGCAATGGCTACCACACAGACTTCCCAAGGAATGTAAAACCATCCCAGTGCCGGCTTCCGGCGCGCAATCAAAATTGTTTACTCCATTTGCGCCATTCAAGGGTACAATCGCGGGCAAAGCTGAAAAAGACTCAAGGCGTTTTCTGAAATCATGCCGGGAAACGCGCGCGCGAAAGGCGGAATCATGAGTGATCCTGAAGTTCAATCTGTGGCAGCGACCGGGGGCACGGGTCTGTCGCAGTTGCAGCGCATTTCCAACATGTTTCTGGAGCCATCAAAGACGTTTGAAGACATCAAGCTCGGCAACAAGAGCTGGTGGTTGCCGTTTCTGCTGTTTGTTCTGGTGGGCACGGGGCTTTGGGCCACAGTGACCGTCAAGGTCGGCTGGGATCAGGTCGTGGTCAACAGCATGCAAATGAACCCCAAACAGGCGGCGCAGTTAGATCGGCTGACCCCGGAGCAACAGGCTACCCAGAAGCGGATAGCAACCATCGCACAGACTTGGATCTGGGCGCTGGCGCCGGCTGGGGTTCTGCTGTTGAACCTGATCGCGGCTGGCATTCTTCTGGCTACTATCAACTTTGGTTTTGGGGGGAGGGCTACTTTTGGAAAGGTGTTGGCGGTGAGCTGGTATGCGGGGTTGCCCGGCCTCGTCAAGCTGGCTCTGGGCACCGCGGGGCTTTGGGCTGGCCTGACTCCTGAATCTTTTCTGCCTCAGAATCCGGCCGGAACCAATCTGGGGTTTTACCTCACGCCACCGGATGTTTCGACGGTCCTCTGGTCGCTATGCTCGGCCCTCGACATCCTCACCATCTGGACCCTGGTTCTGTTCTCGATCGGCTTGGCCAAAGTGGCGGGAACCAAGACTTCAACCGGCTTTTATGCCGTGTTCGGCTGGTGGGTGCTGTCTCTGCTGGTGGGAGTGGGCATGGCTGCCATCGCCAGCTGAGATCGTATTCCAGAAAGATGGGGATTGGGTTTCAGAAAATCCGTAGAGCCGCCAAAGGCGGTTGCTCTGCCTATTCTGCAACGGCAATAAGGGGGCCTTCAGACTGCCGGGGAAGCGATCTGTTGATTCTCTGATTACCTCCCCCCCCTCCCCCCCTATGTTTTTGGTCATGTTCTCCATTTTCAACAAGATAAGCAGGGGTACCGCTGCAAAAATTAGATTCTAAAGGAGTTATTCGTAAAAATTCGATAACAAAGGACTTACGGGCGTTTTTCGGCTCTTTTTGACGTTATCGTACCGCATAATGGTATTTTTACGGGTTTGCATTGGGTTGACAACTCCTTTCGCCGCCGTTCTGTTCGGGGCCCGGCGGCCCACTCATCGCGATAAAGCCGCGATGAATGGCGCACAGTTTCGCCTTTTTGGGATGGACAGGTGGATCGGTGATCAGGCCAACTGCCTGGCTCAAAAAGACACCATGGAACAATTGTGCGCCTGGATGGGGTAATTATCTGCAAACTTCTGCGGTGGGGCAGACATGCGGCGCGGTTTTGGTTCGTGGTCTCCCCGGTGCCCAACAGCGAGGCACAGGGGGCACCCGATCATTTTGGACGGTCAGGGCTGAGCCATCCGTGAAAATCGGCGAAATGCGGCGCTGCAGAGGCAGTGAAACCTGCTGGCCAGCGCGTCATTTCGGATGGATTGGCTGTTTTTGGCGTATTTTGCCCGCAAAAACAGGCTGAATTTCTGTGGAAACGTATCTAGTGTCCTGAGTCTAAAGTTCGCGTCAAAAATAAAGGGGAAGCAACCGCAGATTCTTCGCGTACCACCCCCAAACTGAAGAACGTTTGGAGCCCCGTGCACTCAGAATGAGAGCCAGTTTTGTGTTGCTTAATTCAGACTCAAGACACTAGAACTGTAGTACTAAAGCGGGCTTACTCCGTCCAGCGGCGCATGATCAGCGTGGCGTTGATGCCGCCGAAGCCGAACGAATTCGACAGGGCAATATCGAAGTTGTGCGAGATGGCCTTGTTGGGCACGTAATCCAGCTTGCACTCCGGATCGATATTTTCCAGATTGATGGTGGGCGGAATCTGCTGGTTGACCAGCGCCAGCACGGAGATTCCCGCCTCAAGTCCGCCCGCGCCGCCCAGCAGGTGGCCGGTCATGGACTTGGTGCCGCTGATCTTGAGCTTGTGGCTGAGAGCGTGCTCGCCAAACACCAGCTCAATCGCCCGCGATTCGTTGCCGTCGGCCTGCGTGGAGGTGGCATGCGCGTTGATGTAGCCAACGTCTTCCGGCTTGATGCCGGCGTCCTTGAGAGCAGTACGCATGGAACGCTGGGCTCCAGCGCCATCGGGGGCGACCGCGGTCATGTGATAGGCGTCCGCGCTCATGCCGTAGCCGATGACTTCGGCCAGAATGTTTGCGCCGCGCGCTTTGGCAAACTCCAGTTCTTCAAGAATAAGAATGCCGGCACCCTCGCCAATCACAAATCCGTCGCGATCCTTGTCAAAGGGGCGGCTGGCGCGGGTGGGTTCGTCGTTGCGCGTGGAGAGCGCGCGCATGGCGGCAAAACCGCCGACGGAAAGCGCTGTGACGGAGGCCTCTGCGCCGCCGGCAATCATGACGTCCGCATCGCCATGCATGATCATGCGCGCCGAGTCGCCGATGGAGTTGGCGCTGGTGGCACAGGCCGTGGCAGTGGCTGAAATGGGCCCCTTGGCTCCGTAGCGGATGCTGATCTGGCCGGCCGCCATGTTGACGATGACAGCGGGAATGAAGAAGGGAGAGATCTTGCGCGGGCCGCCTGCAAGCAGGTTAGAGTGCTCGCGCTCGATGATCTCAAAACCACCAATGCCGGAGCCGATGAAGACTCCGACCCGGTCGGCAATCTCCTCGGTAATCCGCAGGCCCGACTGGGCCATGGCTTCCTGCACGGCGGCAAACGCAAAATGGATGAACCGCCCCATCTTGCGGGACTCTTTTTTGTCCACGAAGTCGAGCGGGTCAAAGTTCTTGACCTCGGCGGCAAAGGTGACCGGGAAGCCGGTGGTATCGAAGCCATGAATAGGCCCCATGCCACTGGCGCCGGCCAAAAGCTGACGCCACACCTCGGGAGCGGTGTTACCCACACCGCACACCAGCCCCAGGCCGGTGATGACGACTCGGCGGGTCAAAGGCTACTTGCCGCCTTTCGTGTTCTTCTCGTTCTTTTCGATGTAGTCGACCGCATCCTTGACGGTCTTGATCTTCTCGGCATCTTCGTCGGGAATCTCCAGGTCGAAGGCCTCTTCGAACTGCATTACCAGTTCAACCACGTCCAGGGAATCCGCACCGAGATCCTCCTGGAAGCTGGCGCCGGGAGTCACTTCGGCTTCATCCACCTGCAACTGCTCGACGATGATCTGCTTGACTTTCTCTTCTACGGCCATGCGTGCTTCTCCTCGTATATTTCAGAAACTTGAGAGTCATTCCGGGGCTGGAGTTCAATCCTGTTCCGCTTGCCTACGATACCGGTTCACGGCAAGGGAGCACAACCACCGCACAGAAAAAAATGCGCATGGCCCCGAAACTCCAAGTCTACCGGGCGGGATTGGGTGTGTAAAGGCAGGAACGGAGATCGGCAATCGGGGGTAACGAATGAGGGAATAGGGAACAGGGAACCAGGAGCAGAAAAGCCGCGGAATTTGGCGGAAAATACACAGCCAAGAGGCGTACATTAGGCGAAGCAGGGGAAGGGATGTGCGATGCAATCTTTGATTGCCGTAGTGGTTGCCGCCTTTGTGGGAATTTTGGTGGGCTTCTGGCTTCGCACCGCATCGGCGAAGGCCGAAAAGGCGCAGTTGGAGCGCCACGCGCAGGATCTGGCGGGTGAATTGAGCGCAGTCCGGGCAGAGTTGGCGCAGAGTCAGGCCGAGTCGTCGGCGCGGGCGGGGTTTGAGTCGCTGGCCGGCGAACGGGAGCGGACCCTACAGCAGTTGACCGCAGAACGGGAAGGCTTGCGGCAGGAGCTGAAGTCCGAATCCGATGCGGCACGCACGCAGACTGCGCGCATCAGCCAACTGGAGGCCGAACTCAAGAACGAACGCCAGAATCTGGAGGAGAAGCTGGCCCTGCTGGAGAACGCCAAGCAGGCGCTGGCCCACCAGTTCGAGGCGCTAGCCGGCGAGATTCTGGAGAAAAAATCCAAGAGCTTTTCCGAGGGCAGCCAGAAGGAACTGGGAACGCTGCTGACGCCGCTGCGCGACCAGATCAAGGAGTTCCGCGAGAAGGTAGAACAGGCGCAGACCGACTCGAAGACCGGCGTCACCAAGCTGGAAACGCTGATTGGCACGCTGGGCGGGCTGAACCAGCAGTTGAGCGAGGAAGCCAGAAACCTGACCACGGCGCTGCGCGGCTCGTCCAAGGCGCAGGGCGACTGGGGCGAACTGATTGTGCGCAATCTGCTGGAGAAGGCAGGCCTGCGCGAGGGCGAGCAGTTCCGCGTGCAGGAGACGTTTGACGCGGCTTCTGGCGATGGCGACGAGAGACAAAAAAAGGCGCGTCCGGACGTGATTGTGAACCTGCCGGGCGGGCGTCATCTGGTTATCGACTCGAAGGTTTCACTCAACGCTTACACCGACTCAGTGAATGCGGCAACGGAAGAGGAACGCAAGGCCGCGGTAAAGCGGCATTTGGCCAGCGTGCGCAGCCACGTGGATGAACTGGCGGAGCGGCGGTATCACAAGCTGGGAGCGCTGGAAACACCGGACTTTGTGGTGATGTTTGTGCCCATTGAGCCGGCGTTCCTGGTGGCGCTGCATGAAGACGAGGCGTTGTGGCGCTACGCCTATGAAAAAGAAGTTCTGCTGGTGGGGCCGACGACACTGCTGTTCGTAATCCGTATTGTGGATAACCTCTGGCAGCAGGAGTTACAGGCGCGCAGTGTGCAGGATGTTATGAATCGCGGGGCTGAGTTATATGACAAGTTTGTTGGTTTCGTAAGCGATCTGGAAGCGGTGGGAAAGAGCCTGCGCGGCGCCGATGCCAGTTACAGCAATGCCATGAAGAAGCTGAGCGAAGGCCGCGGCAATCTGATTCGGCAGGTGGAGATGCTGAAGGGACTGGGCGTGCGCACCGGGAAGTCCCTGCCCAGAAATCTGCTTGATACGGCTGGGGCGGAGGAGAGTGAACTGGCGCTGGCGGCAGGCGAAGCGAAAGACGAGCAGTAGAGACATAACTGCCCCGACTCACCTGTGGCCACGGAGTTGCCCGGGCGCGGGGAGGCTGCCAAAGGCGAAGATCCAGTGCTGTGGTGCAGCTACAGCACCAACTTAAGGCGCGTCATTTATCGCGTTTTAGCGTTACTTCCATGCCAGGGAAGTCTCCGCCATCGGACTTCGTGCTGAGTTTGATTTCATCGCCGCTTTCGCTCAGCGTACCCTCGCTCGACATGGTCATGCCGTTGAACGAAATCTTGAATGAAATCTTGTTTCCGTCAACCTTGCCGTCGGAGATTTCAATGGTATCGCCCTGAGGCCCCTGCGAACTGCCCGTGAGCTTTGCCCCGTCCTGCTTGAAGGTATAGCCAAGCGTTATGGTTCCACCATCGGGCGTTGACATTTGGCCTTTCCAGGAACCCGTCACATCGGCGGCGTGTACCTTTGAGGCACCAAGCGTCAACACCAGAGCGGCGCACACATAGAGTAGTTTTCTCACAGCGGTTTCTCCTTCTGCTTCGATTGACTCAACATCATAGCGGAGAAAGAGGAGACGGTACGAAAAGATTTGTAACGGCGAATCGAATGATTTGTAACGGGTTTTGTAACGCCGCGAATTGGCTTGAACTCACAGGGCGGCAAAGGCCTGTCGCAGCCGTTTCCAGGTGGTCGGCAAATCTTCCGGCAGGACGCGGGTCTGGGCCACGGTGGTCATGAAATTGGTGTCGCCGAGCCAGCGCGGCATGGCGTGCAGATGCAGATGTTCGGCAACGCCGGCTCCGCCGGCCTGCCCCAGATTCATTCCAAAATTGAAGCCGTGGGGGCGGTACAGACGCTCAAGCGCCTGCTCAGTGAGCTGGGCCAGATCGATCAGTTCGTGAGCCGCCTCAACGGGGAGCTTGGCGAGACGGTCCAGGTGCGCGTAAGGCATGACCATGACGTGGCCCGAGGTATAAGGGAACGCGTTAAGGCAGATGAAGCAGTGCTTGCCGCGCAGAATGAGGCCGCCGGCGGCTTCAGCCTGGTCCGCGCTCA
Source organism: Occallatibacter sp. (assembly GCA_031296165.1). Classification (GTDB taxonomy): domain Bacteria; phylum Acidobacteriota; class Terriglobia; order Terriglobales; family Acidobacteriaceae; genus Telmatobacter. The sequence continues at coordinate 25,153 of JARLGF010000048.1, forward strand.
TTCCATGGGCAATGGCGTAGTCGATGGAGGCCATGAGATTGCAGAAAACGCAGCCCAGGTCGCCGGGCCAACTGGCCAAAGCAGCCGGAACGCCGGGCCGTGCAGCGCCATCCGCCGCGGTAACGTAGGCAAAGCGCCAGGGAGTCCAGAGTTGATCCATAAAAGATGTCCGCCGGGATAAGTATAGAGGGTGATTGGCGATGCAGAGCACGGCTGGCGTGAATTCGCCGCTGCCGGACCGATTGCGGCAGGCTGCTGAATTGACCTGTGTTGCCGCGGTTGCTACACTTGTGAGCGTAGCTTGCTGCGCGGATTCCAGCAGCGAGTTGCGGCCGCCCTTCAGCAAGCCGTTGCCTGCCGGGTGTTTCCCACGGAGACCAGTCGCTTTACTCCAGCGCAACAGGCTGGCAGGGCTGTCCCTCGTGAAAACGCTTTGTCAAGTCACATGGTTTGCGCCAGGGACACGGTCACAAGGCCTCTCCGCCGGCGGCAATCGCGGCATGAGAGCCACTCCCAGCGGCAAGCCCTATCCGTCGCAGGAGCAAAGAATTCCGGAGCTGGCAGTGATGGCAAACGTCCTCAATCCCGAAACCGAGAGTATAACCCTGAACACCGAATTGGAAACCCCTACCCTTGAACCTGCGACGGAGCTTGTGCAGCCGCCGTGCGAATCCACGTCCAACCCAGAGACCGCAGCAGTTGTTGAAGTACCCGCGCTGGACGCCGATGCCCTAACCGAGCCTGTAGCCGAGGCCGCCCCTGTGGAAGCCGCGAAAGTGGAAGCCGCAGTGGAGGCAGCGCCTGTAGCCGAAGCCGTAGCCGCACCTGTGGTGGAAGCCGCAGCAGAGACCGCGCCTGTGGCCGAGCCCGTAGCAGAAGCCGCCGCCACACAGCCCGAGCCCGCAGTCCAGGCCGAGCCGGTTGCGGAAGCCGCTCCTGCTGCCGCTGCGCCAGCGCACGAAAAGGCGCCCGAGCACGGTCTTGAGTCCATGGATGACTTCTCTGCCGCTTTGGCGGCGTTTGAACGGGAGCAGGCCGCAGAGGCCGCTGCCGTTGAAGCCTATGGCGACAAGATTGTCTCCGGCACCGTGCTGAAGCAGACGGAAAAGCACCTGGTGGTCGATGTGGGCCTGAAGTCCGAGGGCCTGGTGCCCCTGGAGCAGGTTCTTGACCACACGGGCGCCGTCAAGTTCCAGCCCGGCGACGTGATCGACGTGGTGATCGAGCGCGAAGAGCCGGAAGGCGGCTACCTGGTCAGCTACGAGCGGGCACAGCGCCTGCGCGTATGGGACGTGATCGAGAAGGCCGCAGCCGACAAGACTCCCGTGATGGGCACCGTGGTGAGCCGCGTCAAGGGCGGTTTGACCGTGGATATCGGGCTTAAGGCGTTTTTGCCGGGCTCGCAGCTTGAGATTCGGCCGGTACGCAATCTGGATGGCTATCTGGGCCAGCAGATTGAAGTGCGGGTCATCAAGCTGAACAAGAAGCGCGGCAACGTGGTGGTGAGCCGCAAGGAAATTCTGGAAGAAGAGCAGACCTCCAAGCGCTCCGCCACGCTGGAGCACCTGGGCGAAGGCGCGGTGCTCACCGGCACGGTGAAGAACCTGACCGACTACGGCGCGTTCGTCGACCTGGGCGGCATCGATGGTCTGCTGCACATTACCGACATGAGCTGGGGCCGTTTGACGCACCCCCGCGATCTGGTCAATGTGGGCGACGAGATCCAGGTGAAGGTTCTCAAGTTCGACAAGGACAAGCAGCGGGTTTCGCTGGGCTTCAAGCAGTTGACGCCCGATCCGTGGCTCGATGCCACAGAGCGCTACCCGGTGGGCGCGCACGTCCATGGCCGCGTTCTTTCCGTCACCGACTACGGTGCGTTTGTCGAGCTGGAACAGGGCATCGAAGGCCTCGTTCACCTCTCGGAGATGACCTGGTCCAAGCGGCTCAAGCATCCCTCCAAGCTGGTCAAGCCGGGCGATGAAGTCGAGACTGTTGTGTTGAGCGTGAATCCGGCCGACCGCCGCATTTCGCTGGGCATGAAGCAGTTGCTCGAGAATCCCTGGGAGAATCTGACGGAGAAGTATCCGGCCGGGACAGTGGTGGAAGGCCGCGTCCGCAACCTCACCGACTTTGGCGCCTTCATTGAGATTGAAGACGGCATCGACGGCCTGGTGCACGTCTCCAACCTGAGCTGGACCAAGCGCGTCAAGCACCCCTCCGAGATCGTCAAGAAGGGCGAAAAGGTCAAGGCTGTTGTTCTGGGCGTCGAGCCGCAGAACCGCCGCTTGAGCCTGGGCATCAAGCAGTTGCAGCCCGACGTGTGGGAAAGCTTCTTTGCCGCGCATCGCGTAGGCGATGTGGTTCACGGCAAGGTTCTGCGCACGGCGCAGTTCGGCGCATTTGTCGAGATCGCGGAGGGCGTGGAAGGTTTGTGCCACATCTCCGAGGCTGGCGACGAAGGCGGCGGAGCGTCCAAGCTGGAAACCGGTCTGGAGCACGACTTCAAGATCATCAAGATCAACGTGGAAGAGAAAAAGGTAGGCTTGAGCCTGCGCGCAGTGAATGGCCAGGAAGCCAGCCGCGCACAGGTCGAGAGCTACAAGGCGGAGGGCCACAAGCACCCCGTCTCCAGCTCTACCACGACCCTTGGCGACCTGATCAACTGGAAGAGCGAGCGGTAAGAAAAACAGTGATCAGTGGTCAGTGACCAGTGATCAGTACGAATCGACGGCCACCCGCAAGGGTGGCCGTTTTGCATTTGGGGGTGAAATAGTGTGGGGCACCCAAAGATCTTGCCCGGATTACATCCGTGAGATGTTGGCTACACGTCAATATGAAATTTCAAAGCGCTTAGATTATGCTAATAAGCATACTTCTGTGGGGTCTTATGCTGCGTTTCTGGCCGGTTGCTTCGCTCGTATTGTTCTGCACAATCGTCGCTCCCGCTCAACAGAAAACTCCGATCAATGTTGCTCCACTCTCTTCCGATCAATGGGCCGCCCATCACGTTACCCCTCCTAAATTGACCTATGGAGAACTATTGGATTATCCCGTAGAGGCTGAATTCCAGCAGATGGATGGGCTATGCTTACTGTCTATGATCGTGGATATTCAAGGCAATCCGCAGGATATTCGAATTATCCATTGCACGGATCCATCGTTTGAAGGGACCAGTCTCAATGCCGCGACACATGCCCGATTTAAACCCGCGACGACAGATGACGAAAAGCCTGTTCCAGTGAAGTTGCGATTCATGCACCAATATCACTTCATCGAATATTCTTTAAGCCTCCACATGCTCATCGATTGGCCTGTAGTTCCGGACAAGCGTCTGGCTCTGGACCCTCATATGAGCAAGTCGGAGACCAACCATGCTTTCAGCAGGCCAATCCACTATGGTTTTGTCCCGCAGCAAGACGGTCCGGCCGCGCCGGATTCCGATGGCGTGTACACACAAACGAGAAATGTGACGGGGCCACGTGTAACCAAATTTTCCGACGAGGGATATGGACGCTTGGCGTTTGGCCGTGAAGGGGAGAGCGATTGCGACGTCATGCTCACCATCAGCGCAAAAGGAAAAGCTTCCGATCCAACGGTCATCCACTGTGAATCGCCTGAGTTAGAAAAAGTTGCCTTAGCATCTCTGCTAAGGTCAGGTTACAAGCCTGGATTCGTGCGTGGAAAAGAAGTTCCAATGAGGGGCCTCATCCGTTTGAATTATGGAGATACAGAAAGTGCAACAAGCTCGCATTCGAACCCGCTCGTAACGGACAGTAACTGAAGCGCGAATGGACCGCGGGTTTTCCGACAAGAGCGGAATATGCCTCACGAAGACAGCGTCATGTAAGCCCGCCGCCGCTCGATTTGCACGCCCGTGGGTACTGCGGCCTGCTCTTCAAACACCACCAGAGTGTTCTCCGCGCGCAGCCAGTTTTTGGGCAGGTGATAGTACTGCTGGGTTGGCTGGCCGTTGGTTCCGGGGCTTGCGATGAGCCAGTGGCGGCCCACGCCGTAACCGTTCAGAAACAGCATTCCCTTCCCCAGGCCCTGGGCATTGAGCCGGAAATCGGCATCCTCCGCCAGCGTCTTTGGAGAGAGAGGAAACTCGCTCTTATACCAGCAAAGGGTTTGCGCAGCCTTCATGCCGGTCCACGCAATCGACGCGCTCTTTTCTACAAGCTTTTCCCCGGCCAGGAACGGGATCATCTCCCAACCTTTCACCGGCGCGCCGTTCAGCTCGACGCCTTCCCAAATGCCCTTGCGCTCAAAGTTCATCGGGCTGTCGATCATCCAGTCGCCCTTGATCATGCCCAGCGCGGTGGCCAGAATATCCAGCCGATGCTTGCCGGGCGCAACATTGACGAGGTTGAACGCGTGGCGATAGCCGCCGCTGTTCGGCTTGTGATGATTCATGTACACGCGCGGATGAGCCGGGTCGTCCGGCGTGATGGGGCCGCGGTCTTCCTGCAACGGCGC
>JARLGF010000049.1 GCA_031296165.1 Occallatibacter sp.
AGCGTCCCCTGCATCAACTCCGCCGGCAGATCATTTTTTGCGCGCGCCACTTTTACTCCTCCTAGTCAATCTAGGAGAACCTTACTATCGCTCTCCTAGGCTGTCAAGGAGTACCTTCGGACATTTTGCAGGGAGGGTTGGCCGGCTATTTATTTAGTTACTACTCTGTGCACGGTCCCATCCTTCGCTGAGGGCGCGAAGGATGTGCTGTGCTATGGAATGGTGTTGGTGTTGTTGGGGCCGAAGCGGATGGGGACTACACCCATTTTGCCAGCGGGCTGGTTGCCCCAGCAGGCCAGCTTGACGCCGAAGCCGAGAAAGCAGACCAGGATGGCGCCAAGAAAGCCGAGGAGGATGACTTTGCGATTCCAGGGCGCGTAGGGACGGTCCGTGATGTTCTGGATTGCGACGGCGGGGCGGGCGATGCAGGCGTAGAAGAGAAGCACCGAGCAGAAGGTGGCGTTTAGGCAGATGAACCACTCGGTGACCAGACGGATGGGGGTGAAGCGGGGGAGGACGAAGGTGAAGTTCATGGCCACGATGGACCAGAGGAAGACCAGATAGAAGAGCTGGCCCTTGCCCATCCAGCCGGACGGGACGATGGGGAGCGGGTGACGCCGGTGGAGCGCGAGCAGAAGAACGAGGGCGACGCCCATGGCGAGGGCGACAACTTCAAGCCAGCCGATGAATCCCTGGGAGGGCAGGAGATTGCCGGCGATGACGATGCCGTAGAGGTCGGACTGGAGATTTTTGATTTCGCCGACCCACTCCTTGGGACCGTAGCGGAAGTTCACGTAGGGCAGCAGCCAGAGAACGAAGACGACACTGAACAACTCAGTCCAGCGGCGGAGGGGTGGATCGTCGGTGACGGCGGGGGCGCGGGGGATGAGCAGCGCGAAGACGATGGCGAGGGCGATGCCGAGGAAGAATCCCTGGGTCTGCTCCATGATGCTGTGCCAGTTGGTGGCGAAGCCGCTGGCCATGACCAGGATTTTGACGGTGGTTCCGAGGGCGAATCCGATGCCGCCGAGGAAGCCGGCACCGAGAGTGGCGAAGCCGATGCCGCCGAGGCGTTTTTGCCAGCAGGCGGCGAGGATGCCGCAGACCAGTCCCACGCAGGAGGCCCAGGTGTCAGAGCGGGGCGGGTTCAAGTGCAGTTGAAACAGCGTGACGAGGAGGAGATAGCCGGCCCACCATCCGATGGACATGTAGAGGACGATGAGCGTGCCGATGCCCCAGTATTTGCGGCGGAAGACGTAAAAGGCGAGAGCGACGAGCGCGGCGAGGATGGCGTGCGTGCCGTAGCCGATGAAGAAGCCGGGCCAGTCTTCTGCGTCGACGTTCCAGAAGAGGCTGCAACAGAAACTCTGCACGTACCAGACGGCGAAGACGGCGCAGATGGGTACGAAGAATTTGGTGAGCTCGTCGCGGCTTAGGAAGGCGGGCAGGGCAATGCCAGTGCCGGCGGGAGCGGCCCAGAGAAAGCCGATGACGAAGATGGTTCCGAAGCCGTAGAGGACGGTGGCGGGATCGGAAGAATGCGACAGGCTGATGTTCTTCATGTAGGACATGCTGCCGCCGAAGGCGAAACCGATGGCGCCGAGGGAGGCGAAGAAGGGAATGCGGCGTCGCCAGTCTTGCCGGCCGCTCAAGAGGGCGATGACCATGCCGCCGATGGCGCCGGCGAGGGCGGCTCCGTACTCATGGCCGAACTGGCCGCGAATTCCCCAGCCGATGGAAACCGAAAGGCCTGTGAGTAAAACAAACATCCAGAGATGCGATTTTGAGCGCGCGAGATTCATCCCCGCAAAATAGCGGAGCGCGAATAGGGTCGTCCAGCGGAAAGTGCGGGTTAAGCGCGTTGCATTCAAGAGATCTGTTATGGCAGGTTGGGGCGGGGCAGGCGCGATGCTTGTGCCGCGAGCTTGGCGCACCGTTCAAGGGAGTCTGACGACATTTCGGCCCCGGGGCAGGCTCGTTCAATGGGAATGGGTCCACCCCGGCGGCAGAGTTCGATATTCTTGATAAAAGGCCGCTTCCCTTGATTTTTGCCGGCCCTGCGACCTCAACCATGGTGGGCGGACGGATTGTCCGGACTGGCCATGCAGAAGACCGACAAGGAAAACATGACTCAAGTTCTTCAGCACCCTCTTCGCAAGCTCCTTGAGAGCCGCATCGCGATCATCGACGGAGCGATGGGAACCACAATCCGCACGTACGGGATGAAGGAAGCCGACATCCGCGGGGAGCGCTTCAAAGACTCAACCAAGGATCTGCTGAACAACGGCGATCTGTTCTCGCTGACGCAGCCGGGGATGATTTGCGACATTCACCGGAGGTTTCTGGAGGCTGGGGCGGACATTATCGAGACCAATACGTTTGGCGCGACGAGCATTACGCAGAGCGAGTTCTTTGTGGACGATCCGCGCGAGCATGGGGGGCGGAAAGATCCGGAGTTCTACCAGAAGGTTATCGACGATGAGTTTCTGAACAGTCTGGCGTGGGACATCAATGAGCAGTCGGCGCGGCAGTGCAGAGAGATTGCGGATCGCGTGGGAAATGAGACGGGGCAGCAGCGGTTTGTGGCCGGCGCGATGGGGCCGCTGACGGTGTCGCTGTCGAACTCGCCGGATGCGGAGGATGCGGGCTTCAGGGTGGTGACGTTCGACCAGGTGAAGGCGGCGTATAAGCATGAGGCGCGGGCGCTGATTGCAGGCGGCGTGGACGTGCTGCTGGTGGAGACGATCTTCGACTCGCGGAACGCGAAGGCGGCGCTGGTGGCGATCCGCGAAGTGTTCGACGAGGACGGGCTGACGGCAGAGGGCAGGGAACTGCCGGTGATGATTTCAGCAGCGGTGGGCCGGGGCGGCGAGACGATGATCTCCGCGCAGACGATTGAGGCGTTCTGGATTGCGATGGAGCATGTGAAGCCGCTTTCTGTGGGGCTGAACTGCTCGCTGGGACCGGACCTGATGTATCCGTTTCTGGCTGAGTTGGCGGAGAAGGCGGACGTGGCTATTTCGTGCTACCCGAATGCGGGATTGCCGAATCCGCTGGCGGCGACGGGGTTTGACCTGGGGCCGGAGGACATGGCGCGGTACCTGGGCGAGTTTGCGCGGGCAGGGCTGATTAATATAGCCGGCGGGTGCTGCGGGAATACGCCGGAGCACATTGCGGCGATTGCCAAGGCGCTCAAGGGAGTGGCGCCGCGGGAACTCAAGGGGGCGCGATGAAGCCAGGTAACGAGGAGAACGAGCGCATGGCGGAAGACGGAATCCCTGAGGAGAACAGCGTGATGGAGACGCGGCCCCTGCGGCTGTCGGGATCGCAGCCATTCACGCAGCAGCCCGGCGTATTCATCATGATTGGGGAGCGGACCAATGTGGCCGGTTCGCCGAAGTTTGCCAAGCTGATCAAGCAGGACAAGTACGAGGAGGCGGTGAGCGTGGCCCGGCAGCAGGTGGAGAACGGGGCCAACGTACTCGACATCTGCATGGACGAGGGAATGATCGACGGCGTGGCGGCGATGACGCGCTACCTGCAACTGCTGGCGAGCGAGCCGGAAGTGGCTAAAGTGCCGTTCATGGTGGACTCGTCGAAGTGGGAAGTGATTGAGGCGGGGTTGAAATGCCTGCAGGGCAAGGGCATTGTGAACTCGATTTCCCTGAAGGAAGGCGAGGATAAATTCCGCAAGCACGCGGCCGCCGTGCTGAAGTATGGCGCGGCGGCGGTGGTGATGGCCTTCGACGAAGAGGGACAGGCCGCGACCTACGAAGACAGGATCCGCATCTGCGAGAGGGCGTACCGGATTCTTGTGGACGAGGTGGGATTTCCAGCGGAAGACATTATCTTCGACCCGAATATTTTGACGGTGGCGACCGGCATGGAGGAGCACAACAACTATGCCGTGGACTTTATCAAAGCGACGCGCTGGATCAAGGCTAACCTGCCGCACGCGAAGGTGAGCGGCGGCGTGTCGAATATTTCATTCAGCTTCCGCGGCAACAACAAGGTTCGCGAGGCCATGCACTCCGCATTCTTGTATCACGCGATTGTGGCGGGCATGGATATGGGCATTGTGAACGCGGGGATGCTGGAGGTGTACGAGGAGATTGAGCCGGAGCTGAAGGAACTGGTGGAGGACGTGCTGCTGAACCGGCGACCGGACGCGACCGAGCGGCTGGTGAGGCTGGGCGAAACGCTGAAAGGCGCGAGCACGGACGAGGTGAGCGAGAAGAAGACCGAGGCATGGCGCGACGGGACCGTGGAAGAGCGGCTTTCGCACGCGCTGGTGAAGGGGATTGACGCATACATCGAGATCGACGCAGAGGAGGCGCGGGTGAAGCTGGGGCGGCCTTTGGCGGTGATTGAAGGACCACTGATGGCGGGGATGAGCGTGGTGGGCGATCTGTTCGGTGCGGGAAAGATGTTCCTGCCGCAGGTGGTGAAATCGGCGCGCGTGATGAAGAAAGCGGTGGCGCACCTGACGCCGTATATGGAAGCCGAGAAGGCGCAAATGGCGGCGGCCGGCCAGGAGGTCAAGGCGCAGGGCAAGATTGTGCTGGCAACGGTGAAGGGCGACGTGCACGATATCGGCAAGAATATAGTGGGCGTGGTGCTGGCCTGTAACAACTACGATGTGGTCGACATGGGCGTGATGGTTAGCTGCGAAAAAATTCTGGAGCGCGCGAAGACGGAAAAGGCGGACATCGTTGGACTGAGCGGGCTGATTACGCCGTCGTTGGACGAGATGGTGCATGTGGCTCGCGAGATGGAGCGCCAGGGGTTCAAGCTGCCGCTGCTGATTGGCGGGGCAACCACGAGCCGGGTGCATACGGCGGTGAAGATTGCGCCGCACTATAGCGAGCCGGTGGTGCATGTGCTGGACGCAAGCCGCGCGGTGCCGGTGGTCAGCAGCCTGCTGAGCGATGAAGGGAAGCCGGCGTTTGTGACGGAGCATCGCGCCGATTCCGAGGCGCTGCGCAAAGCTTACGCGGCACCGCGGCTGCAGGTTCTTCCGCTGGAGACGGCGCGTGCACGGCGGACGCGGATCGAGTGGCGCGCGGAGGACCTGCCCGTGCCGGAGTTTACCGGCATACACGTGCTGGACAACTTTCCTTTGGCTACGCTGCGGGAGTTCATTGACTGGACGCCTTTTTTCCACGCATGGGAGCTGAAGGGGGTTTATCCGCGCATTCTGGACGACCCGGCCCAGGGCGAACAGGCGCGGCAAATCTTTATGGAAGCCAATGCGCTGCTGGACCGGATCGTTGCGGAGAACCTGCTGACGGCGCGCGGCGTGTACGGCTTTTTCCCGGCCAGCGCCGTGGGCGACGATGTGGAACTTTACACGGACGAGACGCGCACGAAAGAGCTGGAGCAATTTCATTTTCTGCGGCAGCAGGCGAACCGGGAGGGCCGCGAACCTTGCCGGTCGCTGGTCGATTTTATTGCGCCGAAGGAAACGGGGCTCGGCGATCATATTGGCGCGTTTGCGGTGACCAGCGGGATTGGCCTCAAGGAGCTGTGCGACGGCTTCCGGGCCGGGCACGACGACTACAACGCGATTATGGCGGAGGCGATTGCCGACCGGCTGGCCGAAGCTTTTGCCGAATGCCTGCACAAGCGGGTGCGGGATGAGTGGGGCTATGGCCGCGCGGAAAGCTTGAGCAACGCGGATTGCATTCAGGAAAAATATCGCGGCATTCGGCCAGCGGCGGGTTACCCGGCCTGCCCGGATCATACGGAGAAGGGCACGCTGTGGCGGTTGCTGGATGTGCAGGCAAACACCGGAATGCTGATTACCGAGTCGTTTGCGATGTGGCCCGGTTCGAGCGTGAGCGGGCTGTATTTTGCGCATCCGGAGTCGCGCTATTTCAGCCTGGGCAAGATTGGCCGCGACCAGGTGGCGGACTATGCCGGGCGCAAAGGGATGACGGTGGCAGAGGTGGAGCGCTGGCTGGGGCCGAACCTGAATTACGAGCCTGCGGGATGAGACTTTAGGGCGAGCGAGGGATTTTTGCAGGTTTTCAGTAGATTTGGGAGGGAAATTTCCAATTCGATCAGAACCGGAAATTTTTTCAGCGGGCTTTGCAGATAATTAACTCCGTTTGTGCAACATTGGAATCAAGGCAATCAGGAAAATATGTGTGGCCTCCTCGAACGGCCGGGGCGCAGCAGCTTTAGGGCAGCAGCGCTCCCGGCCGTTCATTTTTTTCAGGCCCTTTTCCGGGCTGTTCTCTTGCAGGCCGATTCCCGCTTCAGTTTCAGCAAATCGCCTCGTCAATTGCCCTTCAAGGCAAGGTGGAGAATTACGATGCGAACGTAAGGCGAAAATAAAAATAGTAACGACAAACTGTTCCGGTCTGTTCTACTATGTTTGTCACCATGGATGTCCCTAATATGAACGAACCATTTCTGCTTGATATCAATGCGTTGGAGTTGACAAACCCGGATTCGATTCAGCCCGTCTACTCTAATAATGCCAATCTGGCGATTGCCCCTTGGGATATTCGGATTATCTTTTCCGAGATAGTTACGACGAGCAAGCCAGGAGAGGCGTTTAATGTGCTTAGGGCTCATATTGTGATGAACCCAGCGCATGCAAAGGCGCTAGTTGATGCTTTAGCTAAGACCATTGAGGCTTACGAGAAGCAGTTCGGCGAGATCAAGATACCGAACTTCCCACCGCAAATACTCCCCGCTGCGAGAAAGTCTTAGTGGGGCTATTCAAATGCCAGAATTCGGTGGGACCAATACAAATGTGATCTGGACGACCATCTCCGTCCATGGAAATACCATCTCATTGTATGAAGAGGATTTTTTACACCTCTTAGAGCATCCAGAGATGGCAGGGCAGGAAGACCTCATCAAGGAGGCTGTCGAGAAGCCCACCATTGTTCGCGAGGGGAGGTTCCCTGATTCGTGTGCATTTGAACGTCCGTGGAGCACAAATCCTGAGGGGATAAGGGTTCTAGTTCATCACAATACGGAGATGTTCTTGGGGGGTGGCGCGGAGGGGCACGTTACCACCGCGTTTCCTATTAACACAAAACGGTATGCTCGCAATAGGATTGGCCCGATAATTGCTACATACCCAGAGAACGAGCCGAAATGAAGATCAGTTACGCTAAGCACGCCGATGTTCTGTATCTTGTTCTTGAGGATACGGCCAACAAGTGTGCTTATATTGAGCTTGAGTCCGGGGTAGTGTGCCGCATTGATGAAACTACTGACAGAGTGGTCGGGATCACAATACCTGACTTCCGTCGACGGATCGGGAGCAATGAGCCAATCGTCATTCCCGAACTTCCCATGGGGATTTCAGCAGAAAAACTTCTACTAGCCTCTGACGAGTAATGCTAATTTATAAACGATGAGAAAGCTCCCATCAAATATCGCAATCTTGATAAATTCAACCTTTCACTCTCTCAGACTTTCACGCCTCATTAAGAAGGTTGCTACTCAGCCCGTCCCCATCGCCTTTTGGCCCTCGCATGGCGCCGTTCGCTGTATTTCTGCTTGCCGCCGGCTTTTACCGGTGATACAAACAGATCATTCAAGTTTGCCCGACCGGGCAGGCCTGAATTTCATGCAGAGTGGCTGAGGGACGGGCCCTGTGACGCCACGACAACCTGCCTGGGCAAACCAGGAGTATGGTGTCAATTCTCGTCCGCTACGGCGGAGAACATGAGATTCGGCAGTTGCTTCAACACTCTTTTTGAAGTAACTTGCACAGTTCATCGAGTCCTATCACGTTCGCTCATTTTTTTGAGCCGGTCACGCGCCCGCGCACCCGCTGTCACTCGCACAAAAGCGAGGGACTTGTGACGACTGCTTACGAATTGCGATGCCGGGAATGCGGCAAGACCTATGGACTTCAGCCGCTTTCCATCTGCGAAGAGTGTTTTTGTCCGCTCGAAATCGTTTTCGATCTCGAGTATGCCCGCACCCGCTTTACCCGCGAAGCCATCAAGCAGGGGCCTCTGGATATAGGCCGCTATCGCGCGCTGCTGCCGCTTCCCGAAGGCTGCGAGCTGCAAACTTCGGTGGGCCTGACTCCGCTGGTCAAGGCTCCGCGGCTGGGCGCGCACATTGGCGCCACCAATCTCTACATCAAGAACGACGCCGTCTGCATGCCCACGCTCAGCTTCAAGGATCGCGTGGTGGCCGTGGCGCTGGCAAACGCCAAGGCCTTTGGCTTCGATACGGTTGGGTGCTCCTCGACCGGGAATCTGGCCAACGCCGTGGCCGCACAGGCGGCGCGCATGGGCCTGAAGACCTACATCCTGGTTCCTTCCGATCTGGAGCCCGCCAAGATTCTGAACACACAGGTCTACGGCGCCACGCTGGTGCGCGTGGAGGGCAACTACGACCACTGCAACCGGCTCTGCTCGCAGATTGCCGACCGCTACAACTGGGGCTTCGTCAATGTGAATCTGCGCCCCTACTACGCGGAAGGCTCGAAGACCGTGGGATTTGAAATTGCCGAGCAATTGGGCTGGCGCCTGCCGGACAACGTGGTGGTCCCCATGGCCGGCGGTTCGCTGATTACCAAGATCCGCAAGGCGTTCAAAGAACTGATCGTCCTGGGGCTGGTGGAAGACAGGCCGGTCCGCTTTTTTGGAGCGCAGGCAACCGGCTGCTCGCCCATCACCAGAGCCGTGAAGAACAACACGGACATCATTGAGCCGCAACGGCCCAACACCATTGCCCGTTCACTGGCCATAGGCAATCCCGCCGACGGTGCTTACGCCTCGCGCGCCATCCGCGAGTCCGGCGGCTGGGCGGAGGACGTGTCGGATGTGGAGATTGTTTCGGCCATACAGGAACTGGCGGAGAGGGAAGGCATTTTTACGGAAACCGC
>JARLGF010000050.1 GCA_031296165.1 Occallatibacter sp.
AACCTGAACCATCCCACCGACGTGGCTAGCTTTCAAAAAGAGCTGACGCACTTTTCGCTGGCGGATTACGTGGCCGCGGCACACGCGCCCGCAACCGGCAGGATGAACGATACGGAGCCAAAGTTTTTTGCGGAGTTCAACGCGCTGCTGGCCGATACGCCGATGGACGCGATCAGGGCCTACCTGCGCTGGCACCTGCTGCACGCCTACGCGGGAACCAGTTTGCCGGAGAGCTTCGACCACGAAAACTGGAACTTCTACGCGCACATTCTGAATGGCGCGGAGAAGGAGCAGGAGCGCTGGAAGCGCTGCACCAACCGCGTGGACAACGAACTGGGCGAGGCGCTGGGGCAGGTGTATGTGGCCAAGTATTTTCCGCCGGCCGAAAAACAGCGCACGCTGGAGATGACGCTGGCCATTGAACAGGCCATGGACAAGGACATTGACGCGCTGGACTGGATGAGCGCGGCGACCAAGGTAAAAGCGAAGGAAAAGCTGCACGGTGTGATGAACAAGATCGGCTATCCGGACAAGTGGCGCGACTACACCAAGCTGGAGATTGTGCGCGGAGACACGCTGGGCAACGCGATGCGCGCGCACGAGTTTGAGTTTGCACGGGATCTGGCCAAGATTGGCAAGCCGGTGGACAAAGGCGAGTGGCAGATGACGCCGCCCACGGTGAACGCGTACTACGATCCGCAGATGAACAATGTGAATTTTCCTGCCGGATATCTGCAGCCGCCGTTCTTCAGCGGCAAGGAGGACGATGCGGCCAACTACGGCGACATGGGCTCGACCATTGGGCATGAGCTGACGCATGGCTTCGACGACGAGGGCCGTCAGTTCGACAAGGAAGGCAATCTCAAAAACTGGTGGACGGCGGAGGACGAGAAGAATTTCAATGAGCGGGCCGCGTGCATGGTGAAGCAGTACGACGCCATTGAGGCCGTCCCGGGCGTTCACTTGAACGGCAAGCTCACGCTGGGCGAGAACCTGGCCGATCTGGGCGGGTTGTGGCTGGCGTGGCTCTCCTGGCTGGACAAGGCCGATGAAGCTCACTTGGACATGACAGCGAAGATGGACGGCTATACGCCGGACCAGCGGTTCTGGATTGCGTATGCGCAGCAGTGGTGCACGCAGACGCGGCCCGAGCAGTTGCGCACCCAGGCCCAGGGCGATCCGCACGCACCGGACGAGTACCGGACCAACACGGTGCTCCAGGATTTGCCGGAGTTTGCGAAGAGCTTCAGTTGCAAGAAAACGGCGGCGATGGTGAGCTCCAGGCCCTGTCGAGTTTGGTAAAAGAGGTTAGGCCACTTCTGCTCCGGGATCAAAAGGCGTAACCGCCATGTCAGACGGCGGAACAAAGACCCCGCATTTCATCCAGGGTTGCTCCACCCCACGCTTTTCGATCCTCACAAAGAAAATATTTCCATAACGGGATAACAGTAGATTAAAAAGAGAGACGAATGCCCAACAAATCCACTTCATGAGCCAAGGAGGCATAAGGCGTAGCACCGTACGCTGTAGCCTATCCCTAACTCGCTTCCAGGTAAAATCCCATTCCGTGCTAATGCAGATGAACGGCACATGCGCAGGATCGAGCGTCCTGACCAGCTTCTCGACTTCCCTGCGTGTCCATCGATAAATGTAATTGGGAATGGGTAGGTCGTCCACGCCGCCGCGTTGCAATCCATGGCCCAATACGGCAGCTAATTCGTAATCGACCGTAAGTCTAAGCTTCACGGCAAGACGCATCACCCAGGAGTCCTGAGCCTCAAAGAACATCACTGATTTCAGCGCAACCCGGTACATCTCGCATACTGCTTGGTGGGGACGTGAACAGTGATGGATGCCCGCGTGAGCCAGTACATGATCGAAGCTCCCATCTGGATACGGAATCTTACGCGCATCGAAGTGAGAATCACCAACGATGCTGGAAACATTTGAAAGTGTAATGTTGGTGAATCCGAGAAGGCTGGTAACCATCCTGTCGAACTCTCCACCAAAGACGATGAGCAGAGAATCTTCTGGGCGCAACTTTCCACTGTCCACTAATGCCGCGAGGGTCCGATACATTGATGAATCCTCGACTCCTTCGAAGGTCTGCTTCTTGACTATCTGGTTTTGATCGTCTTCACGCTCCATCCAGAGATCCTCCTAAGCCGCGCGGCTTTCCCTGCGAAATTTTGGAAATATTAGTAATTATACTGTTTCCGAACTCGATTACATTCGGCCACAACTGACAGCCGCTGCGCTGCCATGCGCCCAATCGCATCGGGAGAATATTTCTGATTCAACAGAACCGCTCCTTCCGTCGCCTGCGCAATGGCTTCCTGGCGGCGATCGTACACATCGCGCATGAGCAAGGCGGCATGAGAAACATCCGGTGTGGCCCATGACATATCGGGAGTAAAGGAAAATCTCACGGTTTGACTTTGCTGGCTGGCATGAGTCAGCTCATAGCGCACCAGGCGATGGTGCCGGGGATCGAGATAATCCATCGGCCCCGAATAGGCTGTGGCAATTACAGGAGTGCCGTTGCAGGCGGCGTCAAATAATGGATAACACCAGCCTTCGCCGCGGTGCAGCGATACATAGCAATCCGCTCTCTGTGCCAGCGCAGCCATGCATGCATCCGGCCAGAACCTTGGGAAGATTTTGACGCGCTTCATTGCTTCGGATGCATTCGGCGGGTTGGCCCGCGCGATGGCGTCGCGAATCTGGGCGCGCCCAACAAACTCGGGGGAAAATACAAAGGATGTCTTGACTATCAATACAGCATTGGGCTCATGGGGGAATGCGCGGAGAAAGGCTTCAATCACGCCCTGAAGGTTTTTACGTTCCTGCCAGGTTCCAACGCATACAAACACGAAGTCGTCTTCCTTCAATCCCAGTTCCCTGTTAAACGCGGATCGATCGAAACATGGAGGGCACAAAGAATGCACCGGGTGAGGAATCTGAAAAACCGGCACCTTGAGCTGCTGCCTGAACGCCTCAAAGTTGTAGCGGCACGGCACCCAGACTTCCAATACCTGGTTGAGTGTGTCTACATGGCGCTGCGGCAGGGCATCGGCTTCCCATGTTGTGAGTGCAATGAGCCGTGAAAAAACACTCTCCAAGGGTTCAAGGCAGTGCGGTTCGGCATGGCACACATGCAAAACCGGATCGATGTGCCTGTTCAAACAGGACGCCACAAGAGGGTCAGTGACGGTCTGCTGCCGGGACTTGCTCAAGTTAGACACCGACAGATCGATTGCGGCATTGTGAAAGGCGTGGATATACGACCGCGCAGCCGTTCCATAGCCCGTAGGAGCAAATACAAAGCCATGAAACTCTATGCCCGGTATGTTGTTCTCCATAGCTTTTCCCGTTTCCGTCGATCGCTATGCCGGCTTCGACGGATAGTAATGAAGGGTCCCGAAGATGCAGCTATCCCGCACCATCCTGGCCCGTTCAATCTGCTCGGCGAGTTCCGCTATCATCGCCGCACAATCAGCCACGCGCTTACTATGTTGCACGCTGAGGATTGACCACTCGCGCCTGGCGAAGATGGAGGAGATGGTGGCGGTGAAATCCTCTGAGTCTTCGGCCCATGCGACGACATTCGTGAAAGCCTTCGTATCGCCAAATTGAGCTGGCGGCGTGAGAAGGTGTACTTGGGCGGTCCACAATTCCTTCATCGCTGTTGCCTTTTCTGTAGCAAAGGAACAACCATCTGTGTGGCCGTTATGATTTGCAGATTCTTATATAAGCGTGCGACTTGCTCTTTTGCAGCTTCTTCCTTGTCCGATCAAACACCAAGGCCCACCGTGGCGGTGGGCCTTGGTGTTGAGAGCTAAAAGCTGTCGGTTAGCTTATCCCGATGACTCTGGCCAGGGTTGCGCCGATTTCGGCGGGCGAAACGACTACGTGGATTCCAGCGGCGGTCATGGCTTTCATCTTGTCGGCGGCGGTGCCCTGGCCTCCGCTGATGATGGCTCCCGCGTGGCCCATGCGGCGGCCGGGAGGCGCGGTCTGGCCGGCGATGAAGCCGACGACCGGCTTCTTCACATGCTGCTTGACAAACTCGGCAGCGGCTTCTTCAGCAGAGCCGCCGATTTCGCCAATCATGATGATGGCTTCGGTTTCGGGATCGTCGTTGAGCAGGCGGAGCGCGTCAATGTGCGTGGTACCGATGATGGGATCGCCGCCGATGCCGATGGCCGTTGACTGGCCGATGCCGCGCTGGGTGAGCTGGTGCACGGCTTCATAGGTGAGCGTGCCGGAGCGGGAAACGATACCCACCGAGCCTTCCTTGTGAATGTTGCCGGGCATGATGCCGATCTTGGCTTTGCCGGGCGAGATGACGCCGGGGCAGTTGGGTCCGATGAGGCGTGAACTTGAATTCTTGAGTTTGGCCCAGACCTTGACCATGTCGAGGGTAGGAATGCCCTCGGTAATGCAGACAATCAGGGGAATGCCCGCGTCTTCGGCTTCGAGAATGGCGTCGGCAGCGAAGGGCGGCGGAACAAAGATCATGGTGGCGTTGGCGCCGGTTTTTGCAACGGCGTCGGCCACGGTGTTGAAGACCGGCCAGCCCTCATGTGTAGTGCCGCCCTTGCCGGGCGTGACGCCGCCCACCACGTTGGTGCCGTATTCGGCGCAGCCTTTGGCGTGGAAGGTGCCTTCCTTGCCGGTAAGTCCCTGAACGATCAAACGAGTGTTGTTATCGACTAAAACAGACATGGAAAAACAGCTCCTAGCTTCTAGCTTCTAGCCTCTAGCTCCTAAAGACTGGATAAACGCACCGAGCATCTTTGACGTCTCAATGCAGAGAGCTTCCGCCTCATTCAGCGTTGCCTCATCGCCAGTCTTCAACCGCCTGGCCACCAGAAGTTGCGTTTGTACTTCGTAAGTAGAACCTTGCGCCATTCCCAAAAACTGCCGGAATTCGCCGTCCGTCATTCTTCCCCTGCCTTCGGCAATGTTGCTTGCGACAGAAACACTGGCACGCCGCAATTGCGAAGTCAATCCGTACATTTCATCTTTTGGAAATGTCCTGGTAAGCCCGTAAATACATACCGTCATTTCCATCGCACGTTGCCAAACGGTCAAATCCTGGAATGCCTGTGCCAAGTTGCGTCTCCATTCCCGCGGCAAATATAGCTAGCAGCTAGAGGCTAAGAGCTAGCGGCTGCCTTTACAACCAATTCTGCCGCTTCTTTCATGGTTTCGCCGACCTGGAAGTTAAGGCCCGACTCGGCCAGGATCTTGCGGCCTTCTTCAACATTGGTGCCTTCCAGTCGCAGGACGATGGGCACGGTGATGTGGAGGTTGCGGGCCGCGGCGACGACGCCTGTGGCCAGACGGTCCACGCGCAGGATGCCGCCAAAGATATTGATGAAGATGGCCTTCACATTTTTGTCGGAGAGGAGAATCTCAAAGGCGTGCTCGATCTGTTCCTGGGTTGCGCCGCCGCCCACGTCCAAAAAATTAGCCGGGCTGCCGCCGGCGTATTGAATGATGTCCATGGTGGCCATGGCCAGGCCGGCGCCGTTAACCATGCAGGCGATGGAGCCGTCGAGCTTGATGTAGTTGAGCGCGTATTTGCTGGCCTCAACCTCGAGCGGGTCCTCTTCGGCGGTGTCGCGCAAGGCCTTGATGGCGGGATGGCGGAAGAGGGCGTTGTCGTCGAAGGTGATCTTGGCGTCGAGCGCGAAGAGCTTGTCGTCCTTGGTGGTGATGAAGGGATTGATCTCGACCAGCGACGCGTCGGTTTCAACAAAGGCCTTGTAGAGGCTCTGCAAAAAAACTACGGCGGCGTTGATCTGCGTGGGCTTAAGGCCCAGGGCAAAGGCCAGCTTGCGCGCCTGCCAGGCGCCGAAACCGATAGCCGGATCGATGGTCTCCTTGAAAATGGCCTCGGGAGTTTTGGCGGCGACTTCTTCAATCTCCATACCGCCGGCCTGTGAAGCCATGAAGACCAGCTTGCTGGTGACGCGGTCCAGGACGATGCCGAGATAGAGCTCGCGATCGATGTTCGCAGTCTCTTCAATGAGCAGTCGCTGCACCTTCTGGCCCAGCGGGCCGGTCTGGTGCGTGACCAGCGTCATGCCCAGGATATTTTTGGCATGAAGCTCCGCGTCCTCGCGGGTGCGGGCCACCTTGACGCCGCCACCCTTGCCGCGTCCTCCGGCGTGAATCTGCGCCTTGACGACGACGCCTGTGGCGCCCTCGGCAAACAGCTTGCGGGCCACTGTCGAGGCATCTTCAAGGTTGTTGGCCACTTCGCCCCTGGGCACGGCAACGCCGTATTTCGCCAGGATTTCTTTCGCCTGATACTCGTGAATCTTCATGTCGGTAGGGACCGCCCAGTCCGCAGGGTTTGGGGGATTCGGGATTGGGCCCGGCGTATGCGGGGCCCGCAACCGTGCCAGCGGTAAGCAAATACTATCGTGCCCGCCAAAGGAGGGGCAAACCATAACTGCACGCCTGCACCAGAACCCGCCACTATGATGGAAGGTATGGCCTCTTTGAAGGAGTATTTGAAGCCGCTGGCCGAGGACGGCGCGGCACTGACCCGCGAGCAGGCGGCGACCGCACTGCAAACGATTTTGACCGGCGAGGTGCCGGAGGTGGAGACGGCGGCGCTGCTGACCGTGATGGCCACACGCGGCGAACAGGCGCCGGAACTGGCCGGCTTTGTCGAGGTAATGCGCCAGCGCGTGACGCAGCTTCCTCTGACGGACGGGGAACGGGACGAACTGGTGGACGTGGTGGGCACCGGCGGCGGCGGACCGCTGACGTTCAACATCTCTTCTGGCGCGGCGCTGGTGGCGGCGGCGGCCGGCGCCAAGGTGGCCAAGCATGGCAATCGCGCCGTGACCTCGCGCTGCGGTACGGCCGACGTACTGGAGGCGCTGGGCGTGCCCATCGCTCTGGGGCCGGAGCTGGCCGTGGAGTGCCTGCGCGAAACCGGATTCATGTTCCTGTTTGCGCCGCTCTACCACCCGGCCATGAAGGCTGTTGGACCGCTGCGCCGTGCTCTGGGCTTCCGCACTATTTTCAATCTCTGCGGTCCGCTGACCAACCCGGCGGGAGCGCGGGTGCAGGTAATCGGCGTGCTGGCGCCCAGCCGCGTGCTGCTGGTAGGACGCACGCTGAAAGAACTGGGAGCGAAACGGGCGTTTGTGGTGCATGGAACAGACGGTATCGACGAGCTGACCACGACTGGCGAGTCGATTGTGGCGCGCATTGAGGAGTCCGAGACTGGCGAAACCACGCTGAAGGCCGCGCGCGTGACGCCGGAAATGGCGGGCTTGCCGCGCGCTACGCTGGACCAGTTCATTGGCGGCGATGTGGAGACCAACCGGGCGCTGCTTTACGACGTGCTGACCGGAATTCCCGACGCGCGGAGGGACATTGTGCTGCTGAATGCTGCGGCGGCGCTGGTGGCCGCGGGGCTGGCCGGCGACCTGAAGCAGGGCGTGGCGCTGGGCGCCGAAGCGATTGACTCCGGCCAGACCGCCGTGTTGCTGGAAAAGCTGCGGCGGTTTGGGGCAAAGCACACGGCGCAGTAGAGGACGGCCAGGAGCCTGTGCGGGTAAATTGTCCAGTACTTGAGAATTTCGTAAGAATTGCATGCAGATTTGGGCCTATTCTGCGTCCATGGGTTGAAGGGAATCGACATGAATGTGAAACAGAGCATTGCGGCATTCGCTCTGCTGACCGGCGGCCTTGCCGCAGGGGCGCAGCAAACCAGCCAGGTGGAACTGAAGATTGAACCCGCGAACCGCACCCTCACCGTAAGCGCGGAGGGCCAGGTGAGCGTGGACCCGGATGTGGCGATTCTGCACATCGGGTTTGAGACCCAGCCGTCGGATGCAAAGTCTGCCTACGCGGCAGGCGCGAAGACCTCGAACGAGATTGTGGCCGCGCTCAAGCAGGCGGGGATTGCCGAGACAGCGATTCACAGCGAGTGGCAGCGGCTGAACAGCGCCAGCGGCAAGCCGCACAAGTTCACGCTGGTGCAGGAGTGGACGGTGAAGACGCAGCCTGAGCGGGCCGCGGAAATTCTGGACGTGGCCATCAGCGCCGGCGCCACAAGCAGCGGCGACATCGACTGGACCGTACAGGACGAGCGCGCGCTGGAAGATAAGGCGCTGGTCCAGGCCGCCGCTCGCGTCAAGGCCAACGCCGAACTGCTGGCCAAAAGTATGGGTGTGCACCTCGGTGCGCTGGTCTACGTGACCAACCAAGCCGCGGCGCCGCAGTTTTCCGTGAGGGCCTTCAACAAATTTGCAGCTCCGGCAGCAGGCATGGCTGAGCAGGCGCTGGCCATTGAGCCGCGCAAGGTGAGCAGCTCGGCCACGGTGTACGCGGTGTTTGCAATCGAGTAGAAACCGAGTGTTTGAATCGCTGGCGTGGTTGGGACATCGAATAAATAGTTGTTTGAACGATTATCGTCTCGATCCGACGCTTTGGACCGGGATGCACGGAGGATGCCCATGACCACGAACAGCGAACGACAGCCCGCAATCTTTCTTCCCCACGGCGGAGGCCCCTGCTTTTTCATGGATTGGACCTGGGGACCGGCGGATACCTGGCATAAAACGCAGAGCTTTCTTGAAGGATTGGCGGCAACGCTGCCCGCCGCGCCCAAGGCGCTGCTGGTGGTGAGCGGGCACTGGGAGGAACCGGCGTTTACAGCCGGCTCCGCGGCTGCCCCGGAGCTGATCTTCGACTATTCCGGCTTCCCCGAAGACACCTACCGGCTGACCTGGCCGGCGCCGGGCTCCCCGGAGTTGGCGGCGCGCGTGGCCGGACTTCTTGAGCACGCAGGCCTGCCGTCGGCGCTGGACGCTGCCCGCGGCTACGATCACGGCGTGTTTGTGCCGCTGAAGGTGGCGTTTCCCGAGGCGCGGATTCCGGTGGTTACGCTGTCCCTGACTGCGTCGCCCTCCGGCGAATTTGACCCGGCGCTGCACCTGGCCGCAGGCCGGGCGCTGGCTCCGCTGCGCGACGAGGGCGTGCAGATTGTGGCCAGCGGCATGAGCTTCCACAATCTGCGCGGCTACTTCAAGCCGGAGACGCGTGAGCGCGCCCAGGCCTTTGACGGCTGGCTGACGCAGGCCGTCGAGTCGCCCGCTGCGGAACGCGATGCGCTGCTGGCCGGCTGGCGCAAAGCGCCGTTTGCCGCTTACTCTCATCCGCGCGCGGAACACCTCGTTCCGCTCTTCGTGGCTGCGGGAGCCGGCGGTGACGCGCCAGGAAAACGCATCTTTGGCGATGAGCCCCTGGGCGCGGCAATCAGCGCCTACCGGTTCGATTGAGCCGACGTCCCGCCGCTCTTTTAGGCCTTCGACGTGCTCTCTAGCGTCTTCTCGATTGCCTTCTCGAGCGTGATGCCGAGATCGTTGTCGATCTCTTTAGAGGTGGTGCCAAGCGTCGAAGCGATGAGCGATACACTTTTTCCTTGGTTGTACAGCAATTTTGCCTGACCAGCTTCAGACAACTTCACCGTATCATCCTGGGAAGACGTTTTGGTGGCAGTAGTTGTTGTGTCCTGAGATTTGGTCTGGGTGGATGCGTTCGTCAGCGTTGTGCTTTGCGCATCGTTCATTGAACCAAACAACGATATGGATGCCATGAGAATCCTCCAAACAGACGGCAAACCTTTCTTTGGCTGCTTGCGATAACGCAGGTAGTAAAGAATGTCGGCTCTGTGTTCCTTCTCAGAACAGTATCGGCACACTTTGGTCATACTTGAGGGCAAAATCTGTATCGCGTTCGCCGCATGATTTGAGCGAAACCTGAGTTGCTGTGTTTTCTTGCAGATTGCGCAGTGTTGCCGGATTGTATAGTGGGTTGTGCGCAGAGCACTGTTCCAGGCCCGCGCTGTGCAGTGGAGTTGCCTATGCGTCGGCGTGACGTTCTGAGACTTGCAAGCTTGAGTGCGGCCGCAGCGGCCCTGAGCCGGGTTGCCCCCGGCCAGGCTGAGCCTGGTCCCATTCTCGACGCACACATCCATCTGTTTGACCCCACGCGCCCCGGCGGCGTTCCCTGGCCGCCCAAGGACGACTCGGTTCTTTACCAGCCATCGACGCCTGAGCGCTACGCGGCGCTGACTGCAAGGTTCGGCGTGGTGGGCGCCATCGCCATTGAAGCCAGCCCCCTGGCCAGCGACAACGACTGGCTGCTGCACGTGGCGGAAAAATACCCGGTGATTGTCGGCGTCATTGGCGATCTGGTTCCCACGTCCCCGTCGTACCGGCAGGATCTGGACCGTCTGCATCGGAACCCGCTGTTCCTGGGGTTCCGCTATGGAAACCTGTGGGACCGCGACCTCGCTGTGGATTTGCATAAGCCGGGATTTATTGAGGGCGTGAAGGAACTAGCCGCCGCCGGCCTGGTTTTTGAGAGCGCCAACCCCGACCCCAGACTGATCCGAGCCATTCTGGACGTGGCGG
Organism: Occallatibacter sp.; assembly: GCA_031296165.1. Taxonomy (GTDB): domain Bacteria; phylum Acidobacteriota; class Terriglobia; order Terriglobales; family Acidobacteriaceae; genus Telmatobacter. The sequence goes on from JARLGF010000050.1 coordinate 10,452, forward strand.
AACGCGTTCCCGGCCTCACCATCGTGATCGACCACCTACCCCATGCGCCGGTGCCTGAGGAAGCGGCGGCGCGGGATGCGTACTGGGCGAATCTGCGGCAATTGGCGCGGAGTCCGCGGGTCTTTGTAAAGCTCTCGGAGATTCCCTCGGTGGTGAACGGCGCGCTGGTTACCGATCCGGAGTTTTACCGGGGAGCACTGGACGCAATCTGGAATGTGTTTGGCGAAGACCACATTTTATTCGGAAGCGATTGGCCCAACAGCGATCATGTGGCTCCGTACGCGCAGACACTGGCGCTGGTGCGCGGGTATGTCGCGCGGAAAAGCCCGGAGGCGCGGGAGAAATACTTCTGGAAGAACTCGATTGCCGCCTATCGCTGGAAGCGCAGACGCGCCGACCAGCTCGCACTGTAATCGTTGCTGAGGCCGGCGCGCTGACGGCAAACTCAGAGGCTCTGCCCGCAGGCGTTCGCAGCGGATGATTTTGTACACGAGGAAGCGAAGTTGCCCCAGAGTTCTTCAACCCGCAACGATTGTGCCGAACTGGCCGCGCCTCAGGCGGTGGTGGCAGTACTCGATGAAGACTCCGGCTCACAGCAGGGCATCCGGAACAGCGACCGCGACCGGGCCGTAACGCGGGCTGGCCTGCGTCTGGTTCCATTCCTGATGCTGATGTACATCGTGTCGTTTCTTGACCGGGCGAATATCGGTTTTGCGAAACAGGCATTGCAGGCCTCTGTAGGCATCTCGGAAAGCACCTATGCGCTGGCCGCGGGATTGTTCTTTATCAGCTATTCGCTGTTCGGATTTCCCAGCAACCTGGTGCTGCACAGGGTTGGCGCAAAGAAGTGGATTTCGCTGCTGATGGTGGTGTGGGGCGTGGTTTCCATGGCCACCATGCTGGTAAAGGGCAGCACCTCGTTTTACGTGCTGCGGCTGCTGCTGGGCGCTACGGAAGCAGGTTTCTTCCCGGGCGTGATTCTCTACCTGACGTACTGGTTTCCCAATCGCACGCGAGGCCAGATTCTCGGCTTCTTCTATCTCGGCGTGCCGCTGGCCATGATCCTGGGCAGTCCACTCTCCGGTTTCCTGCTGGAGATGCGGCCCATCCCCGGACTGCAAAACTGGCAGTGGATGTTTCTGGTGGAAGGCTTCATGGCGGTGGCCGTGGGGTTTGCGGCGTACTGGCGCCTGGAGAACAAGCCGCGCGATGCCGCATGGTTCTGCGGAGACGAGAAAGCCGCGCTGGTTTCGGCGCTTGCCGGCGAAGAGAACGAACGGCGCTCCAGCGGCCCAGCGGAACTGCTGCCCATGCTGCGCGATCTGCGCGTCATGGGATTTTTTCTGATCTATACCTTTATTCAGATGAGCGTCTATGGCGCGGTTTTTTATCTGCCGGCCCAGGTCTCGGCGCTCATCCACAAGCCCGCGGGACTTGAGGTGGGCCTGGTGGCGGCCATACCCTGGCTCTGCGCGCTGGTCGCTACTTTTTTGCTCCCCCGCATTGCGGACAAGCGCAAAAATCACCGGCAACTGGCGGCCTGGATTCTGCTGGTCTCTGGCTGCGCCAGCTTTGCCTTTCCCACTGCCGGGCCGCGCGTGGGCCTCATGTGCCTCTCGCTCGCTGTGGCCGGCTTCATCGCGGTGCAGCCGCTTTTCTGGACCTTCCCCACCAGCTACCTGGTCGACCGCGCCGCCGCGGGCGGGATTGCCCTCATCACCATGGGCAACCTGGGCGGATTCATCGCACCCAACATGAAAGTCTGGGCCGATGTGCATTTTGGCTCGCCACATGCGGGCTTGTATCTGCTGGCCGGCATTACGGTTGTGAACGCGGGGATGATTGCGATGATGAACACGCGCCCCGCGCACACGAGCCGGACGTAAAGCGGAACAGCGTACTTCTCCGTGAAATGCAGGCGGGCCGATTCTGGTAGCATCCTCTTTGGAGATTGTTCAGAATGGATGCTCTCAACAACGCAGGGCTTGGAGCCCGGCGCAACGAAGATATCGCACTCGATCTGCTCAAGTTTGTGGCTGCCACGGCTGGTGTTGGCCGGCCTGCTGCGCCCTCGACCGGCTTCAGCGGTTCTGCCGCGCCCAAGCCCGAAGAGCATGTAACTCAACTGCTCGAACTCTACAGCCGCTGCCTGAAGGCCGTTGAAGGCAAAGGGCCGGAAACAGGGGCTGCAAAATAGCTGGCCAGCCCATTTTGCGCGTTGCCGTTGCCGGAGCAGGCGCTTTTGGCCGCAACCATCTCCGCGTCTACCGCGAACTGGAGACTGCCGGGCTGGGTGTTGCGCTTGTCGCAGCCATAGAACCTGACTCCGCGCGCGCCGCGGATACCGCTGCCAAATACGCAATCCCTGTTTTCCCCACAGTCGATGCGCTGCTGTCTGCCGATCTGCACCTGAACGCGGCCACCGTCGCCGTTCCCACTGTCCATCATCACGCCGTAGCCGCAGCCCTGCTCGATGCGGGTCTCGATCTGCTGGTTGAGAAGCCCCTGGCCACGAGCCTTCAGGAAGCCGACGACCTGATCGATCGTGCGGACAAGGGCAAGCGCATCCTGCAGCCGGGCCATCTGGAGCGCTTCAACCCCGCGGTGCTGGCCGTGCAGCCGCAACTGCATCGGCCCATGTTCTTTGAGTCCCACCGCCTCTCCATCTTCACGCCCCGCGCCCTGGACGTGGACGTAGTGCTGGACCTGATGATCCACGATCTGGACATCGTGCTTACCTTCGCCAATTCGCCGGTGCGCGAGGTGCGCGCCGTGGGGTTGCCGATTCTGTCGCCCAAGGTGGACATCGCCAACGTGCGTGTCGAGTTCGAGTCAGGCTGCGTGGCCAACTTTACCGCCTCGCGCGTCTCTACGGAACGGGTCCGCAAGCTGCGCTTCTTTGAGCCGCGCCAGTACGTCTCCATCGACTACGCCCGGCAGGACCTGCTGGTGATTCGGGTGGATGCAAATGCTGCCGCATCTGTTCCCGCGGAGATTGCAGCCGCCATTGCCGCTGGCAAGGCCGACCCGGCGCTGCTGGCCAGGCTGGCTGCCGCTGGAGCTGCAGGCCCCGCCCCGGGTCTCTCCTTCGTCAAGCCCGAGGTCACGCCGGGCGAACCGCTGAAGCTGGAGATTCTTTCTTTCCTGGATGCCGTCCGCGCGCGCCGTCAGCCACAGGTAACTGCCCGCCAGGGCCGCAATGCGCTGGCTCTGGCGCTGGAAATTCAAGCGTCGATGGTTGCCCACGCCCACCGCGCCGGCCTGGATGATTTCTTCATGCCGGGCGCGTAGAACTGTAATCGCGCTCTATGTGTTAATTACTGTTTGCCGCATCCGGCTGGGGCAGGATTTCCTTCATCTTGAGATAGACCGCGTTGGTCCAGCCGAAGCCGATTTCGTTGGTTTTGTAACCTGCGCTGACCTGCACGTTGGTGTTGCCAGTGACGACATTGTATTTTTCGCGGATGGCGCCGTCCTGCGCAAAGCCCGCGTCCACGGTGGCGTCGAAGTCGCGCGCAATGCGCGCTGCATCCACGCGGAAGCCCATGGTCTCCAGTCCATCCACGGCGATCCAGTTTGTCGGCGCCCAGCCGTACGGCTCATCCCACTGCATCCCGCTCCGGGTGTTGCTCGTTGATAATCCTCCGGGGCGCTCGAAGAGGTTGAGCTTGCTTACCATCTGCCGGGCTTCTTCTCTGGTGGCAATTCCCGCCCACAGCGGATAGAGCGATGTGATGTAGGCATAACTCGAAGGCCTGGCGTGGACAAAGTCAAAGTCCGCAAAGACACCTTCCTTGGGTCGCCACAGGTAGCGCTGGATTGCGGTATACCGCGCTTTGGCGCGGCGTTCCCAGAGCGTCGCCTCCCGCGGCTTGCCGAGCAGGAGAGCCAAATGTTCAAGGTCCCGCTCGTAGCGGAAGAGCAGGCTGTTCAGGCACACCGGCGCAAAGTGGTTTGCAGCTCCGTCGAAGGGGCCAAAGCGAAATCCGGTGTCGAAACCGGACTCGCGCATGGCCCGGTCGCCCAGATAGAAGTCCCGGCTGAGCCGGTAGCCCGCGGCCCAGGCCTTCATGCACACCACGCTTGCATGCACGTCGCAACTGGTCAGCTTGAGCCGGGCCGCCTCGGCTGCATCGGGGAGTTCCGAGGCTTTCACCAGAAAACCTTCTCCGCCTTCGTGCGAATGCGCGGCCAGCCAGCGGATTACGTCGGGATAGTAGGTGCTGTCGTCGGCCATTTCGGGTACGGGACCGCTGCCGTAGTCAAAGTAGCGCGCCAGGCCGGTGGCGCCCGCTTTATGCTCAGGCCGCGTCCATGTCGTGTAGTCCTTTTCCGCCAGCGTATAGGCGTGATCCAGCCAGGCCTTGGCCTCAGTGCGGCCCTCGGGCGTCTTTGCAAAGCTGGCCGGGTCTTCGTACACCGCACGGATCATGGAGGTCAGAAACGGAGGTTGCGAGCGCGTCAGATAGTAGGTACGGTTGGCGTTGAGCACTGCGCCGTAATGCTCAATCTCGAAGAGGAAGTTATCGACTATGCCTTTGGCAAGAGCTTCGCGGTGATCGGCTTCGAGGCCGATCAGGATGAAGTAGCTGTCCCAGCCATACATCTCGTTGAAGCGTCCGCCGGGAACCACGTAGGGATTGGGCAGATAGAGAAGGCCCGGCGCGGGCAGCTCCTCGGGGTTCACGTCGCCTAGCTTTTCAATGCGCCGGGGCAAGGCGGCGATGCGCACATGGCATCTTTGCCCAACTGCGGCCACTTCCGGCGGCACGGGCATCTCCGCGGGCAGGTACAGCACCGGAGTGGTGTTGACCTTGGAATCGGTCAGCGTGTTGCAGTCGTTCATTGAGCGCGTAAGAGTATTCCACGCCGCGTGGATGTAAGTGAGCGTTGCCTCGGAGTCCGGGCCTGCATGAGGAACAGCATCCTGCGCGGAGGCAATGGAGAGTTGGATTGCAGCGACAGCCAGGCACATTACAGAAAACAGCTTCATACCAACTCCAGCGCGGGTTGTAGAAGATCTAGTGGAGTGTATCGTACTGAGTGTACCTCCTGGCCGCATTGCCCGCGCATTCGGCCGTATCTCTGCTGGACGTGTCTCAGCCGCACTGCGTAGAGTTGTCCTTATAGCTTAAAAAGTTCAAGGAGCCATTCGTGCCGAACCTAACTCATGTCGATTGGCTGATCGTCCTGCTCTACTGCTTCTTTGTGCTCGGCATCGGCTATGCACTCAGGCTGTACATGAAGACCGGCAAGGACTTTTTCCAGGCCGGGCGCGCGCTGCCCGCGTGGCTCTGCGGCCTGGCCTTTATCGGCGTCAGTCTCAGTGGGCCGGAGGTCATTGGCATGGGCGCTGCGGGCGCTCAATTCGGCCTGCACAGCGCGCGCTTCTACGCCATCGGCGCCATTCCCGCCATGGTCTTTGTGGGTCTGTTCATGATGCCGCTCTACTACGGCTCCAAGGCCCGCACCGTGCCGGATTTCCTGCGCCTGCGCTTCGGCGGAATGACCAGCGCGCTCAACGCCTGCATGTTTCTGGCAATGACCGTTTTCAGCGCCGGCATCTCCCTCTTCGCCATGGCCCGGCTGATCCAGGCGCTGCATCTTTTTGACGCGCTGTTCTTCACCCTCGGCTGGCCGCGCGAAGGCATCTTCATCTTCTCCATCCTCCTCTCGGCGGCCATCGTCATGGCCTATGTCCTGCTCGGCGGCCTCGCCGGCGCCATGTACAACCAGGTCCTGCAGTTCTTCCTTCTTGTCGCCGGATTCCTGCCACTGGTGCTCATCGGCCTCGGCAACATAGGCGGATGGAGTGGTCTCATGGCCTCGTTGCCCGCTGCGGGAATCGGCGCGGTCCACGCCGGCTCCGATGGCCTCGGCCTGGGATTGGGCCTTGGCCTGGTGCTCGGCGCAGGCTTCTGGTGTACGGACTTCCGCATCCTCCAGACCGCCATGGCCGCCAACAATATCGAGTCGGCGCGGCGCGCTCCACTCATCGCCGCGGTGCCCCGGCTGTTCCTGCCGTTCCTGCTGATCCTGCCCGGAATCATTGCCGTCGGGCTGCCCACGCCGCACTCTTCCACCACCGTTTCAACCACTGCGGATGGCGCCATCGTTCACGAAACCACCATCGTTCCGCCGCAGGTTGCCCAGGGCAAAGGGCTGGTTCCGGCACAGGCCGATCCGCTCACCGGAAAGCCGATGCTCAGCGCCGCCGGCCAGCCGCTGCTGGACTACGATATGGCCACACCCAACCTGCTTCTGCACTTCCTGCCCACCGGGCTTCTGGGGTTGGGAATCACGGCGCTGCTGGCCTGTTTCATGAGCGGTATTGCTGCCGGCATCACCGCCTTCATCTCCGTGTTTACCGGCGATCTTTACAAGCCCTGGATTCGCCCGGACGGCAGCGGCGCGCATTTCATCGCCGTGGGCCGATGGGCCACCGTGGGCTTCATTCTGCTGTCCGTCGCCGCGGCGTATGCGGCCGCCGGCTTCAGCAACATTCTGGACGCCCTGCTCCTGGTGTTCTCCATCATCAACGCCCCGCTGTTTGCCACCGTCCTGCTGGGCATGTTCTGGAAGCGCGCCACCGGCCACGGAGCTTTTGCGGGGTTGCTGGCAGGTACTGCGGCAGCTTTGCTCCACCACGGACTCACTCTGCCTCTCGCGGCCCAGCCAGGATTG
>JARLGF010000051.1 GCA_031296165.1 Occallatibacter sp.
ACTGGACACAACTCCGCCCGTCACAAAGACATACTTTGCCGACATCGATGCAACCTCTTGATTGGTTTTTTGGGATTGGCCGAACGTGGTGGACACGTTCAAGTATGGCAGAGTCAGGGGCAGTAAGGAACCATAAAATTGCCCGGGCCTGTTTAAATGCGGGGACGTGCTTGTCTTAATCGTGTGGATTCATTGGCTTGCAACAGGACAGAAAATAATCGCCGGGCACACGCAGCTTGCGATTGACGGGCAAGGGAAGCAAGGAAAATAGATAAGGAAATTTTCCGTGGAGCCATTTGAGGAGAAATGGCTTCAGGCTGGGAAACAAGAAAACTTGTGCTTACAGATTCCGGGCAGGCTTATCAACGAATTCCGCAGCATATTTCCCAGGCCGGCATACAGCCTAATCCTGGTTTTGCTATTATTCTCCGCGACGAATCATTCATTCTGGCCAGGCGTGAGCAAAGATATTGCTCTTCAACCCGGCGCGGTTTGAGGTGGAAGGCATGGCGCAATCGAACGAGCTTTACGACGCAATTCTGAACGGCGATGCAAAGAAGGCGCACGCCGCCACAGAGGCCGCGCTGGCAGCAGGCGCTCTGCCCATGCAACTGATTACTGACTCCATGGTGCCTGCAATGGACGAAGTGGGCCGGCTATTTGAAGAGGAAGAATACTTTGTCCCCGAGCTACTGCTGGCCGGCCGGGCCATGCGCAGCGCACTGGAACTGCTTCGTCCCATCATGGTGGCTTCAGGCCAAAAGATGTCCACGCGGGTGGTCATCGGCACGGTGAAGGGCGACCTGCACGATATCGGCAAAAACATTGTTGCCTCCATGCTGGAAGGCAGTGGATTCGAAGTCATCGACCTCGGGTCCGATGTTGCGCCGGAGAAATTTGTAGCCGCGGTGGAGGAACGGAAGCCTCAGATTGTGTGCATGTCTGCGCTGCTGACCGTGACCATGCCCGCCATGAAGACCACCATCGAAGCGTTGACGAGCGCGGGTTTGCGTACCAAGGTAAAAGTGCTGATTGGCGGGGCGCCGGTCACGATGCAGTATGCCAGAGAGATTGGCGCGGATGGGTACAGCGATAACGCCAGCGCCGCGGTCGGTTTGGTCAGAAGCCTACTGGCAGCGGCGTGAGACGCTGTTCAAACGATGCGCCTTAAACTGATCAGCTGCGAGGTGTTCACCCGGGAGATGGACCATGTGGTGGCCCGGTCGCCTCACGCGATTGAACCTGAGATGCTGCACATGGGCCTGCACGATCTGGGCGCTTCCATGCGGCCGCATCTGCAGGAGCGCATCGATGCGGCTGACGGGGCCGGATACGACGCCATCCTTCTGGGATACGCGCTCTGCGGCAGAGGCACCGAGGGCCTGCGCGCGGGAATGACAAAGCTGGTGCTTCCCCGCGCGCATGACTGCATTGGGTTGCTGATGGGCAACCGCCAGCGCTATCAGGCTTATTTCAACGGCCATCCCGGCGTCTATTACCGCTCTCCGGGTTGGATCGAGTTTCAGACGCCGGGACAGATTCTGGATCAGGCCTACGCAACGGCAAACGACAAAATCGGAGACCGGAGCAGCCGCGAAGAGCTCATCGCCAAATACGGCGAGGAGAACGGCAACTATCTTTTCGAGCAGTTCAATGCATATCGGCGGCACTACTCCGGGCTGACCTACATCACTACCGGCGTCGCGTCCGACGATTCCTGCCGCGGCCTGGCTCGCGCCGAAGCAGAAAAAGAGGGATGGGTCTTTGAAGATGTTGAGGGCTCGCTCACGCTGCTGGAGCGGCTGGTGAACGGCGAGTGGGATGCGGCGGACTTTCTGGTTGTGCCCCCGGGCGCCCGAGTGTGCGGCACACTGGGCGACTCCATTGTGGAAGCTGTATGAGCATTGAGGGAGTGCGGATTCGGCTGGAGCCCTTGTCGGTCGAGGTGGAAGTGCCTTGCGGCGCTTTACTGATTTCCTCTCTCGCGCAGCACGGCTTTGAGTTTCCGTGCGGCGCATCCGGCCTGTGCGGCGGCTGCGGTGTGCGCGTGCTCGCGGGGTCGCTCCCGGTAACCGAAGCTGACCGCGAGGTCTTCGCGGCAGAGGAACTTGCGGACGGCTGGCGGCTTGCCTGCCAGGCACGGCCCCAGATGCCTCTGGTGCTCGAGTGCGAGCAATGGCGCATGGACGTGCTTACGGACAACTCCCGCCTGACGGCAATGGGACGGTCCGGACTGGGCATTGCCATCGATCTGGGCACTACCACGATCGCCGCGCAAATCATCGACATGGCCTCGGGCAATGTTCTCGGCGTGGAGACCGAACTCAATCCACAGGCCGCATTTGGTTCGGACGTGATGAGCAGAATCAAGGCGGCTTTATCGGGAGGCGATCTGACCACGGTTGTGCGCCAAATGCTGCGGCAGACGATCGTGAATCTGGCCGCGGGGCGCGAACAGGAGATTGCCGAAGTGGTGCTGGTCGGCAACACGGTGATGCATCACCTGTTTGCAGGGCTCGACGTTGAGCCGCTTGCGCATGTCCCCTTCGCGACGCCACACATGGGCGTGCAGAGCTTCAGCCCTCGGGATCTGGACTGGCCATTGCCCGCGGACTGCGGCATTCACTTTGAGCGTTGTCTCGGCGGCTTTGCAGGAGCAGACATTCTGGCCGGCATGGTTGCCGTGGGCATGGGCAGCTCAGAGGATTTGGTGGCCCTGATCGACCTGGGCACGAACGGCGAAATTGCCATTGGCAACCGCGACGGAATTGTCTGCGCGTCTACAGCGGCAGGGCCTGCCTTTGAAGCCGGCGCCATCCGCATGGGCATGCGCGCAGCCACTGGCGCCATCTCATACGTGTCGCTCGCACAGGACGAAATGTGCGCCACGGTGATTGGCGGCGCGGCGCCAAGGGGCATTTGCGGTAGTGGCTTGGTGGATGCCGTGGCTGCAGGCTTGAGCAGCGGCGCAATCCTCGCTTCAGGGCGCGTGGCCGACGGCACCAAGGTCTTTCCCGTTGCAGGCCCGGTGGTTTTGTACCAGTCCGATATCCGTAAACTCCAGTTGGCCAAGGCCGCCATTGCCTCGGGATTCAAGCTGCTGCTCAAGCGCATGGGCGCACAGGCCCGCGACCTCAAAGGTATTTATCTCGCCGGCGCATTTGGCAATTACGTACAGATAGAAAGCGCCATCCGCATAGGCCTGCTGGATGCACCCCGGGAGCTGATTCACGCGGCGGGCAATACGGCTCTGCGCGGCGCAAAGATTCTGCTGCTTTCAGCGGAAGAGCCGGCTTTGCCACGGATTGAGCATGTGAGTCTTGCCGCCGATTCCGGCTTCCAGGATGAGTTTGCCAACTGCATGACGTTCCCCGAACCGCTGGATCTTTAAGCGGGTTGAGCCGCGGGCATCCGCCGCGCAATACCGCAACTCCTCCGATTATTTACACTCATTTCCAGGGAGAACAAGACTTCGACCATGGCACATCCTCAAATCAAGTTCGGCACCGACGGGTGGCGTGCTGTTATCGCCGACGACTTCACCTTTGCCAACGTGCGCACGGCTGCCGAAGCGATTGCGGCCTATGTGCACGCCAGGGAAGACCCGGCCAAGGGGCTGTGCATCGGCTACGACACGCGCTTCGGCTCCAAAGCCTTTGCGCGTACATGCGCCGAGGTTGTGGCCTCGACCGGCATTCCGGTGCTGCTGGCCAACGGCATTACTCCCACTCCGGCACTGAGCTTTGGCGTGCGCGAGCGCGGCGCGGCCGGCGGCATCATGATTACCTCGTCGCACAATCCGCCGCAGTGGAACGGCGTGAAATACAAGGGATGGTACGGGGGGTCGGGCAAGCCCTCCATGATCGCCGCAATCGAGTCTTACCTGGGCCAGCCGGTGGCGCGGCCGGCGCAACCATCTGAGATTCGCGAGGTCGATTTCCTGCCGACCTACCTCAAAGCCATTGAGAGCTTTGCCGATCTGGACCTGATCGCGAAGTCGGGAATGAAGTTCTGCATCGACTCTATGTACGGCGCCGGGGGCACCATCATCTCCGACATTTTTACGCGCATCGGCGTGGCTCATGTGCAGATCCGCTCGAATCCCGACCCACTGTTTCCGGGCATCAACCCCGAGCCTATCGAGCCGAACATCCGCGCGCTGGGCGAGGCGACGGTGGCCAACGGCTGCCAGGCCGGCCTGTGCACGGACGGCGACGCGGACCGCATTGGCGCGACCGACGAGCACGGCAACTTCGTCGATCCGCACAAGATCTATTCCGTCCTGCTGAGCTGGGTGCTGAAGCGGCACAACGACTGGCCGGGCGCCGTGACCCGCGCCTTCAACACCACCAAAATGCTGGACCGCATCTGCGCCAAGCACGGCCGTGAGCTGATCGAGCACGGCATCGGCTTCAAGTTTGTGTGCGACTACATGCTGGAGCGCGAAATTCTCATGGGCGGCGAGGAGTCGGGCGGCATCGGCTTCCAGCGTCACCTGCCGGAGCGCGACGGCCTGCTGAACGCGCTGCTGCTGGCCAACGTGATGGCCGACGAGGGCAAGACGCTGGGCCAGTTGGTGGCCGGCCTGCAAGCCGAGTACGGCGAACACCAGTACGGCCGCATCGACCTCACCATTCCCGAAGAAATCAAGAACGGCGCCATTGCCCGCGCCCGCGCGCTGGCGGTTGGCAATCCGGTCTTTGCCGGAATGCCCATTCTGCGCCAGGAAAATCTGGATGGCGTGAAGTTCTACCTGGACAATCCCGAAGCCAAAACCAAGCCCAACGCCGCCGAGACCTGGCTGCTGCTGCGGGCCAGCGGCACTGAGCCGCTGATGCGCATTTACACCGAATCGTGCTCAAAGGAGTCCGTGGCCAAGCTGCTGGAGTCGGCGCGCAGCTTTGCGCTGAAAGACTAGAGTAATAACCCATTTCCAGGGCCTGAAACACGTTTGTTTGCCTTGATTATGCGCCACGGGAAGGTAATTTTCGGCAACGGATTCCGGGGGCGGACAGGACGCCAAAGCGAGGCGGGATCAGGACTTCCCGCCCATCGGCTGTGGAAGCAGGAGGCGGCTGCGCCGGTGTTTCCGCGGCGACAGTAGGGGCAGCGCCCCGTCTGTGATATATTTTTCAAGGACGGGCGGAAGAATCTGCCTGCTCAAACCGTGTGCAAACGCTCCTGCCGCACGGATCATCTTTTCACCTGGACGCGTAGCTCAACTGGCAGAGCATTCGGCTCTTAACCGACAGGTTGTAGGTTCGATTCCTACCGCGTCCACCATTCCTTTCCTTCTCCGGCATTCGCCGCAGAATCCCTTGACAGCCTGAAAAATCAAAAAATCACACGGCCCGCCGCGCTGCACGATTCTGTGCGATGATTTCTCTTCGACCGAAGGAGACATGAAATGAAGCGGCTACTGCTCTTTCTGCTTGTGCTGGCCCCCCTGACCTGTTTGCCGGCCCGCCTGGCGGCACAGACTTATCAGCCCACCTGGGACTCGGTGGACAAGCGGTCCACACCGGCCTGGTTCAGCGATGCCAAGTTCGGCATCTTTATTCACTGGGGCGTCTACTCGGTGCCGGCATATGCGCCGGTGATTCCGGGCAAGCTGGCCTACGCGGAGTGGTACTGGCACCAGATGACGGAGGGCCGGGACAACCCCAAGGCCAATGCTGTCGAGAAGGGCACCTGGGCCTACCATGAGAAAGTTTATGGCGCGGGTTACGACTACAAGAACTTTGCGCCGCAGTTCAAGGCCGAGCTGTTCGATCCAGACCAATGGGCCGATGTATTCAAGGACTCCGGGGCCAAGTATGTGGTGCTGACCTCAAAGCATCATGAGGGCTTTGCGCTGTGGCCGAGCAAGGAGGCTTCCGCAACGTGGGGGCGGCCATGGAATGCGGTGGAGGTTGGCCCCAAGCGCGACGTGCTGGGCGACCTGAGCGATGCGGTGCGCCGCAAGGGCCTGCGCATGGGCTACTACTACTCGCTTTACGAGTGGTATAACCCGCTGTGGCAGACCGACAAGCAGCGCTACATCCGCGAGCATATGTTTCCGCAGTTCAAGGACCTGGTGACGCGCTACAAACCCTCGATCATCTTTACGGACGGCGAGTGGGAAATCCCTTCCGACGAATGGCACAGCCCAGAGCTGCTGGCCTGGCTCTACAACGACTCGCCGGTGAAGGACGAGGTGGTGGTGAACGACCGCTGGGGCAAGGAGACGCGTCACCTGCACGGCGGCTACTGGACCACGGAATATACGGCCGGCATGAGCGGCATGGATCATCCCTGGGAAGAGAGCCGGGGCATGGGCTACAGCTACGGCTACAACCGCGCCGAGCGGCTGCAGGACTACCACACCGGAAGGGAACTGGTGACGATGCTGGTGGACATTGTGAGCCGGGGCGGCAACCTGCTGCTGGACATTGGGCCGGCGGCTGACGGCACAATCCCGGTGATCATGCAGGACCGGCTGCACCAGATGGGCGACTGGCTGCGAGTGAACGGCGACGCGATCTACGGCACGCGGCCGTGGAAGACTTCACGGCAGTGGAGCGAGGGCGAGGTGCCGTCGACCAAGTACAACGCACAGTACGAGTCGGCCTACGATGTGTCAAAGCTGACGGCCAGGCCCGCGCCAGGCAAGGCCGCAATCGAGGCCTTCTTTACCACCAAGGACAACGACCTGTACGCGATTTTACCGCGCTGGCCGGAGCGCAGTTTTCTGCTGAAGGATGTGAGCGGCGTGAAGGCCGTCACGCTGCTGGGGTCGGAGGACGCGCTGAAGTTCAAGGCTGCGGGGAGCGGGACGGAGATTGAGCTGCCCCGGCTGCCCGGCGAGCTGCTGCATCAGCCGGCATGGGTGCTGAAGGTGAGCCGATGACGCGGCGGCGCTGAGCGATCCTTCAATGATTTGAATCTATGGGATGCGCACAACCATCCACTTCTGCGGAGGGCAGGGAATTGCTCTTCCGCAGAAGTGGATCTGCTTTTGGCGTTATGCATCCCGGTATTCACATCAATATCCAAGGAGGAATCCATGAAGATTGCCGCAACCATAGCACGCCTGTTGCTGGGCGCGATTTTTGTTTTCTTCGGTTCCAACCTGTTTCTCAATTTTCTTCATAGTCCCGTGCCCACAGGCACAGCAGGACAATTTTTCGGCGCGCTGTTTGTGTCGCACTATATCTATGCCATCGCGTTCTTCCAGGTTGTGGGCGGCTTGTTGCTGCTCATCAACCGCTACGTGCCGTTGGGGCTTATTCTGCTGGCTCCGCTGATCGTGGGCATCCTGCTGGTACATGCGTTGATGGCTCCGAGCGGTTTGCCCATAGCTTTTCTGGTGCTTATTCTGTGGCTGCTGGCGGCCTATCGGGTGCGGTCTGCATTCATGGGCCTTTTGCGGCAGCGCGTTGAGGACTGAGGACGGCGCGAGTCCCATGGCTAACCGGCTATGCGACGCCGGGTGGCGCAGGGTAGTGTGGCTACAATCAAGCTAGCGATGATTCAGTATCTCTATCTGGGGCGGGTGGGTTACGACGAGGGTCTGCGGCTGCAGGCGGAACTGGCCGAGGCACGCTACCAGGGCCGAGTTGAGAATATATTGCTGCTGCTGGAGCATCCGGCGGTGCTGACGCTGGGGCGCAACGCAGACCGCTCGAACGTACTGGTTTCAGACGAAATGCTGGCCAGCCGGGGCGTTACACTGCACCACATCAACCGCGGCGGCGACGTGACCTATCACGGGCCGGGGCAACTGGTGGGCTACCCCATCTTCGACCTGCGCAGCCTGAGGAACGCGAGCGGCAGCCGGATGGGGCCGGTGGATTTTGTGCGCCGGATGGAAGAGGCGCTGATAAGGCTGTGCGGCGAGTTTGGCGTGCAGGCGGGACGGATTGCCGGGCTGACCGGGGTCTGGTGCGGCCTTGGACCTGAGGGCGGCGGAGAGCCGGATGCGGGCGGCGAAGGGCGCGATACAAGCGCAGGACGAAAGATTGGCGCGCTCGGGATTCATGTTTCGCGCGGGATTACTTCGCACGGTTTCGCCTTCAATGTGACTACCGACCTCAGGGACTTTGAACTGATCGTCCCCTGTGGCATTGCAGATCATGCGGTGACCAGCCTGGAAAAGGAAGTAGCGCAGCCGAAGGCGCTGCCGGGCCTGGAGTCGATTGCGCACCGGGCGGCGCGGCAGTTCGGGCAGGTGTTTGACCAGCAGGTTCTGGCGGTGGAGAGCCTGGAGGCGCTGCGGGCGCAGATGGAAACCGCACCCGCCGTGAGCTTTCCGGCGGAGGATACGCCGATGCAGGTTCCCCGCGAGGTGGAGCGGCTGCGGCACGCAGAGGACCGTCCCAGCAACGCCTGAGCGTTTGTTCCTGCTCGGCTGGCGTATGCGCCGCAATTTATAATCCGGCAGGAACCGGGTGCGCGACCGTGTCTCGTATTACGGAGAGAGGGACCCATGCCAACCGACGTGATTATGCCCCAGATGGGCGAATCGATCTTTGAGGGCACCATCACCAAATGGCTCAAGAAGGCCGGTGACACGGTGGAGAAGGACGAGCCGCTGTTCGAGATCTCCACGGACAAAGTGGATGCGGAGATTCCCTCGCCAGTGGCCGGCGTGCTGAGCGAGATCAAGATTCCGGAAGGCGCCACGGTCCAGGTGAATACGGTGGTCGCTGTGATTGCCGCGAGTGGTGAGGCTGCGGGAACGGCTGCTCCGGTTGCGGCTGCCGCGCCTGGGCCAGGTCAAGTCAAGGCTGCGCCGGCCAGCGCGCCGGTCTCCGGAAGCACCGATGTGGTGATGCCGCAACTGGGCGAGTCGATCTTTGAAGGCACCATCACCAAGTGGCTCAAAAAGACCGGCGACAGGGTAGAGAAGGACGAGCCACTGTTTGAAATCTCCACCGACAAGGTGGACGCGGAGATTCCCTCGCCCGTGGCCGGGGTGCTGAGCGAGATCAAGATTGCCGAGGGCTCCACAGTCGAAATCAATACGGTGGTCGCGGTCATTGGCGGCAGCGCCTCCGGTGCGGGTGACGGCGCCTCCGGCGCAAGTGCTTCTGCTGTGGCGGCGGCTACTGCAACTGAGAGTGTTCCAGCCGTCTCTGTTCCGGCGGCGGCCTCGCTGGCGCCCGGACAGCGGCTGCGCTCGTCGCCGCTGGTGAGGCGTATCGCCAAGGAAAAGAACATTAACCTCGCGCAGGTTCCCGGCACTGGTTCGGAAGGACGCATTACCAAGGAAGACATACTGCGCTACCTGAGCCAGCCACGACCCGCGAGCGTGGCCGCTTCAGCCTCGACGCCGGTTGCAACGGCTGCATCCACTCTTCCGGGCCAGTTGGTGCCGCTGACCAAGATGCGCGCCATTATTGCGCAGCGCATGTTGGAGAGCGTGCAGACCAGCCCGCACGTGCATACCGTGTTCAAGGTGGACATGACGCGCATCGTACGGCTGCGGGAGCGGGAAAAGGCCCAGTTTGAGCGGCACAACGGCGTCAAGCTGACCTATATGCCATTTATTGCGGCGGCGATTGTGGAGACGCTGGGCAAGTTCCCCATCGTCAACGCATCGCTGGAAAACGGCTCGATCCGCTACCACCAGAACATCAACCTGGGCATTGCCGTGGCCCTGGAGTGGGGGCTGATTGTGCCGGTGGTGAAGCAGGCGGAGGAACTGAGTTTTCTGGGCCTGGCGCGGGCCATTGCCGACCTGGCGGAGCGCGCGCGCACCAAGAAACTCAAGCCCGACGAGGCTTCAGGGTCCACCTTTACGCTGACCAACTCCGGAATTTTCGGCGATGAGTTCAGCACGCCTATCATCAACCAGCCGGAGTCGGCCATCTTGGGTATCAGCGGCCTGAAAAAGGAGGCCGTGGTGCGGACCGACGCCGAGGGCAACGACACGATTGCGATCCGGTCAATGGAGCACTTCTGCCTGGGCTTCGACCACCGCCTGATCGACGGCGCCGACGGCTGCAAGTTCATGGGCGAGTTCAAGAAGACGCTGGAGGGGTGGGACAGGGAGCTTGGGTAAGGGACTGCGCGCCGTAGATCGCTGCCGGTTGCGAGGGCATGGCTACCAGCGTTTTCTGCTTGCTATACTCCAAACCAAGAGAGTTTCTACAATGATTCACAATCGGCATCGGCGGGTATGGGTTCTGATTGCAGCAATTGCAATTGGAGTCGCTCTTGTTATGCTGCTGGTTCCACACGTTCATTCCGGGGATTCCGCAGCCTGGCTGGCAGTTCTTCCGATTCTATTTGTTGGACTTATCTCTCCTCTCAGCCTGCTCGCGCCTATGGCCCATATGTATCTTGGCCGTATGCACGACGCCCCCCTTCTCCCAACCTCCTTCCAACGCCCGCCTCCCGTCGCACTCACTTAATCTTTCAAGACTTCAGAATCTGTCCAGCCTGGCTGGCAGCAGTAGGCTGCTTTCCGGGTGTGGCTCTTTGTCTCAAGAAGCTCTGACTTAGAGCATTTTCGATTCACATGTTGACGTTTGGAGATCGTGGAAGGTGGTTTTTTCTTAAGGAAAAAGCCACTCAGCTTCCAGGATTCTGTAAAGAGATGAATCGAAAATGCTGTAGATTTCGGAGGTTGATTATGAGCGCCAATACTCTTTATTTGTGCTCCATATTTCTTTTCAGTGTGCCATTCCTGGCGATTGGCGTGATTCTTGCGCACTATGTGTTGCGGCGCGCCACCTGGAAGCACAATAGGCGGCTGGGGAGGAAAAGATTGGGGTATTATCCGTCAGCCTTTGCACTGGGGATGGCATTTCAATTTTTCCAGGTCTATTACAGGCCCAGTGTGGCTTACTTCCTGGAAGCAAAACGGGAGGAAGACGCAGAGGATGACGATGAAGGGGATCCGGAAACACCTATAAATCATTTGAACCGCCAACTCAGACGGATTCGGCGGGGAGAGAGGATCGACACGCTCGTGTTACGCCTCTGAACAGGGAGTTTGCGGCAAGGTGAAACCTGCCGACCCACGTGTGGGCGTCGTCATGCCCTCTACCCCCATGCATTTACACTGGTAAACGGAGATTACTGTGCAATTCGACAAGGTACTAACAAAGGTTTTCGGCACCTCGAACGAGCGCATCATCAAGCGGCTCATGCCTATGGTGGCTGCGATCAACGATCTGGAGCCGGGCATCAAGCATCTCACGGACGAGGAGTTGCGGGCCAAGACATTTGAGTTCCGGGCACGCATCGCTGCCAAGCTCGAAGGCATCAAGGATGCGGAGGCGGTGACTGCGGCTGAAAACGCGGCTCTGGACGAGTTGCTGCCAGAGGCGTTTGCGGTGGTGCGCGAGGCTGGATGGCGCGCGGTGCAGATGCGCCACTTCGACGTGCAGATGATCGGCGGCATGGTGCTGCACCAGGGCAAGATTGCCGAGATGAAGACCGGCGAAGGCAAGACGCTGGTGGCCACGCTGGCCTGCTACCTGAACGCACTGGCGGGGCACGGCGTGCACGTGGTCACGGTGAACGACTACCTGGCCAAGCGCGACGCCGAGTGGATGGGCAAGATCTACGAGTTTCTAGGGCTGACGGTGGGCGTGATTGTCCACGACCTGGACGATGCCGAGCGCAGGGCCGCTTACGGGGCCGACATCACGTACGGCACCAACAACGAGTTTGGATTCGACTACCTGCGCGACAACATGAAATTCGAGTTGAAGGATTGCGTGCAGCGCGGGCACTACTACGCCATTGTGGACGAAGTGGACTCTATCCTGATCGACGAGGCGCGGACGCCGCTGATCATCTCCGGCCCCACGGAGCAGACCACGGACAAGTATGCGCGGGCGCGCAAGATTGTTCCGGAACTGGTGCTGGGCGAGGAGATTGAATCGATAGATCACAAGCGCCAGGAGGAACTGGGCATCCAGCTTGCCGAGGGCCAGAAGTATCTGACCGGCGATTACATTGTGGACGAAAAGCAGCGGACCATCGGCGTAACCGACGATGGATGGATCACGATTGAAAAGCTGCTGGGCATCGACAACATTGCAGACGCCGAGAACTGGGAACTGAAGCACTACGTGGAAACGGCGATCAAAGCGCACGCACTCTACAAGCGGGACGTGGAGTACGTGGTGAAGGACGGCGAGGTGATCATTGTGGACACCTTTACCGGACGCCTGATGCCGGGTCGCCGCTGGAGCGACGGGCTGCACCAGTCGATCGAGGCCAAGGAAGGCGTGAACATCCGCAAGGAAGACCAGACGCTGGCCACCATCACCTTCCAGAACTACTTCCGCCTCTACAAGAAACTGAGCGGCATGACGGGCACCGCGGAGACCGAAGCGGCGGAGTTCGAGAAGATTTACAAGCTGGAGATCGTGGTGATCCCCACCAACAAGTTGATGCTGCGGCTTGAAAATCCAGACGTGGTGTACCGGACGGAGAAGGAAAAGTACACGGCGGCGGCCGACGACATTGCGATTCTGCATGAGAAGAAGCAACCGGTGCTGGTGGGCACCACGTCGATTGAGAAGAGCGAGCGGCTGTCCGCCATCCTGCAGCGGAAGGGCGTGCGGCATGTGGTGCTGAACGCCAAGTTCCACGAGCGCGAGGCGGAGATTGTGGCGCAGGCCGGGCGGCTGGGGATGGTGACCATCTCCACCAACATGGCCGGCCGCGGCACGGATATTCTGCTGGGCGGCAACCCGGAGTTCATGACCCGGCAGGAACTGGTGAAGAAGAACAAGGCGCGCGCCATCAGCGTGGCGGAAGGCGCCATCAACCCCATGGCTCCGGCGGGCTTCCTGCGTTTCTACTACCAGGGGCAGGAGTTCGAGATTGCCGAGCCGGAGTGGGTTGAGGCTAACAAGGTACATGCCGAGGAGGCGCTCAAGGATCACGAGCAAGTGATCGCTGCCGGCGGCCTGTTCATTCTTGGCACGGAGCGGCACGAGTCGCGGCGCATCGACAACCAGCTAAGAGGCCGCGCGGGCCGCCAGGGCGATCCCGGCGAATCGCGCTTTTATCTCTCGCTTGAAGACGATCTGATGCGCATCTTTGCCAAGCAGTGGGTAAGCACGCTGCTGGAGCGGCTGGGCATGGAAGAGGGCGTTCCGATCGAGTCGAAGATGATCTCCAAGCGCATCGAGGGAGCGCAGAAGGCGGTGGAGGCGCAGAACTTTGAATCGCGCAAACATCTGCTGGAGTACGACGACGTGATGAACAAGCAGCGCGAGGCGGTGTATGGAGTGCGTCATCGGCTGCTGGAGGGCGTGGACCAGCGGGAGCTGATTCTGGAGGATTATGTCGGCGGAATTCTGAGCTCGATACTGGATGAATTCACGCCCGAGAACAAGCATCCAGACCAATGGAACATCAAGGGACTGGAAGAGAAGCTGGTTGACCAGTTCGGAGTGAGCCTGGCCGCAGGCGGCATCAAGCCGCTGGAACTGAGCCGCCATGAGCTGGGCGATGCCATCTTTGAAATGCTCAAGCAGAATTACGCGGCCAAGGAGAAAATTCTGGGCGGCGAAACCATGCGCTACCACGAGCGGATGGTGATGCTGAGCGTGATCGACGGGCTGTGGAAGGATCACCTGCTGGCGATGGATCACCTGAAGGAGGGGATCGGGCTGCGCGGCTATGCGCAGCAGGACCCGCTGGTGGCCTACAAGCGCGAGTCCTACGACATGTTCGAGGCCATGATGCTGAAGTTCCAGGAGGACACGGTCCGGTTCCTTTTCCGGATGCAGATTCTGGGACCGGACGGGCAGCCCGTGGATGCGGCGCCCAAGCCGAACCGCGAGGTTCCCAAGGCTCCGCCCGTGGCCAGTGCCGCGCAGCCGCTTACGCTGGATGCGGAACCCAGGGAGATTTCGATTCACACCCGGCAACCCTCGACAACCATCGACGCGCTGGAGAAGGAATTCCACCGCAAGAAGCAGCGGGAGCTGGATGCGGCCAGCCATTCCGGTGGCGGCGACGCGAGCGCGCCGGCGCAGCGCCGGACGGGCGATAAGGTCGGGCGCAACGATCCCTGCCCCTGCGGCAGCGGGAAGAAGTACAAAAAGTGCCACGGCGCGGAGAAGTAACTGTAGCGCGAAACCGCGACGATCTTGCTGTGAAAAAGCCCACCGGAGCATTGATTTCTTGAGGAAATCAATGCTCCGGTCTCTACCGTGTCGAATCGAAGGCACAGGCCATGCGGGTTATCTGGTCCGCGGGCAACGCATGAACTCCGCGGCGATGCACCGATGACGTCCTCAAAGGCGTAATTGTTTGCTGTTCACTCACGATTTGTTCTTGTTCGTTCTTCCATATAGTCATTTGGCAGAATTGTCGCAGTGGCCAGTTAGTTACAGTGCCGGGTAGAGTGTTTTGTAGGTCTGGAATCCACCGGAGAGATTGCGCACTTGAAATCCGTGCTGCGCTAGAATCCGGCAAGCGTAATATGCGCGTTGACCGACGCCGCAGTTCACCCAGATTTCTTCCGAGAGCGGCAGCTCGCTCAATCGCGACCGCAATTGCCCTAAGGGGATATTTCGAGAACCTGGAATTGCTCCGGCCTGGAACTCGTGCGGCTCACGAACGTCGAGTAGAAAAGCTTTTCCGGCGCTCAGATTACTCCAAGGCGCGAGATCCATGTCTCCGCGCAGCACATTGGCTGCGATCATACCTGCCATGTTTACTGGATCTTTTGCTGCTCCATACTGCGGTGCATAACAGAGCTCCAGATTCTCGAGATCGAAGGCAGTAGCCTTCATGTGGATCGCGGTAGCGATTATATCGATACGGCGCGCGACATCCGCTTCGCCGACAGCCTGCGCTCCCAGCACAAGTCCATCCGATTTGCGAACAAGCAGCTTGAGGTGGATGGGGTGTGCACCAGGGTAGTAGGCGACATGCTGATTGGGATGCAGGTACACAGCTTCGTAGTCCGCGATTCCAGCGCGGCGAAGAGATTTTTCAGTCTCCCCGGTAAGCGCAACGGTCAAGCCGAAGAATCCACAGATGGCCGTCCCAAGTACGCCGTCAAACCGCGAAGAACGGCCGCAGATTACGTCGGCGGCAATGCGGGCCTGACGGTTGGCCGGACCAGCCAATGGCAGCAGTTCCCACTGGTCCGTAAAGATGTTCTTTGCTTCAACAGCGTCGCCGACCGCCCAGATGTGCGGGTCGCTTGTACGCATGCCGCCGTCGACACGAATGCCGCCACGATCACCCACTTCCAGGCCTGCATCCCGCGCAAGCTTCGTTTCCGGCCGGACCCCGATGGCGAGGACGACGAGGCCAGCATCGAAGGTTATGCCCGATTGGGTGCGCACAATCAATCCATCGCCATCCGACTGCTCAAAGCCAACGACGCCGTTATTCAGCGAAAGCGCGACTCCGTGAGAAAGCACATGCCGGCGCGCATATTCGGCCATCTCCGGATCGAGCGGCGGCATAAGTTGATTTGCGAGTTCGACGACAGTCACTTGAATTCCGCGATGCGCCAGATTCTCCGCCATCTCCAGGCCAATAAATCCGCCGCCTACGATGATGGCCTTCTCAGGATGCTGCGTATCGATCCATTCGCGAATATTGCGGCTGTCGGGGATATTGCGCAGTGTGAAGATGCCGGGCAGGTCAACGCCCGGCCATGGCGGACAGACCGGCTCCGCCCCGGGAGAGAGTACAAGCGTATCGTAGGGTTCGCTGTAATCGTGCCCAGTCGCACGATCGCGAATGCTGACGGTCTGTGCTACACGGTCGATGGCAATGACTTCGCTGCGAGTACGAACCTCTATGTTGAAACGCTTCTTGAACAAATCTGGCGAGGCAAGCAGGAGCTTGGATTCGTCTTGAATCACATTGCCCACATAGTAGGGCAAACCGCAATTCGCAAATGAGACGTAGGGGCCTCGGTCGAGCAGCAGAATCTCCACATGTTCGTCGAGACGCCGCAGTCGCGCGGCGCATGTTGCCCCGCCGGCAACGCCTCCAACAATCACCACACGTTTGTTTGTCATATCTCTCCGCGATCGATTTCGAGTTCGGATTGTTGCCGGTCCACAGACTAGATGCAGATACCGGCGGATTGTCCTCAATTATGCAAAGAACGTCTGTCGTTTGAGAGCAAGCGATTCACTTTCTCCCAGACTTCGCAGATGTCCGTCGTGCTGCCGTTGCGGCAGAATTCGACAACGGTCTCCCCGGCAACCTGTGCTACCGTCACGTTCGGATCGTAGCGAACTCTCCCCGCCAATGTCATATTTTGCCCGAGAGCCTTGTCCTTTATGAAGCTGCTTATTCCCGTGTTCAGATCCCACTTGTTGATGCAGACCGCAGCAGGTACCTCCCTTGCCCATTCGAGACATTCGTTACTTTCTCGACGGTTCCCTGGGCCGCGATTTTGGCTTCCGGGCTGTTAGGCCGGTTTGCGCCGCTTTGAGCTAAGGCCAGGCCGGCAAAACAAGCGAACAGCGCCATCACAAATATTCGTATGCTATGCATCGTTCTCATCGGGTTCCTCCTTTTTTCATCGAACTTGATGAATGATCGCAACCACGGAATAGGGCTATAGATGTTTGCACTTCAAACACAAGCTACTCATGCGCCTCTGGCCCGGTGTACGAGTACTGGCTGCCACCAACAAGAGCCTTTCGCAACTGGTGCACGACGGACAATTTCGTGAAGATCTGTTCTATCGGATTCATGTGATCCACATGAAGATTCCACCTCTCAGGGAGCGGCGGGAGGACAAGTGAAGCTGCTTTTGAAGCGGATGTCGCGAGCGTTGATTTGAAAGATGAGTCGTGCACTTGATGTTGTTTCAAAGGAATTCGCAATCGTTGTGTTTTACCGATTGCGCGAGAAGAGGACGACTCGCGGTAACCGGAGCAATTGGATGTACAAGATCGGATATCGGATGGCATACGTTCCGGCACACCTACCGTTCGTGGCTGGACGACACCGGAGCACCTGTCGGTGTGCAGTAGAAGCTGATGCGGCACGCACAGGTCTCGACAACAATGAATGTCTACGGAAATGCTTTGATGGGCGCCAAGCGTGAGGCGAACAGCAAGGTGGTCAGAATGGCACTGAGGAGCGCATAACCGTGAAAAGAACCCTGTAAACACACCAAAACCCACCCACGCTTTTCCGGGCGTCTGACTGGGTGGGTTATCTTGGGTTGGCCTTCGGCCTAAGTGGTTGCGGGGGCTGGATTTGAACCAGCGACCTTTGGGTTATGAGTGACGCAACATTCGTATTATCAACGAGTTAGAAGGCATAGTCGGGAGCTTCGAAGAGCGCTAAGTTGTTGAAAGTACGTACAGGGATTTCTTTCGG
>JARLGF010000052.1 GCA_031296165.1 Occallatibacter sp.
CGAGCATAAAAAAGCCTCAGCAGCTATTAGCACCTATCAAGCCAGATACCGCAGGGAGGACGGTATCGTAAATCATTGATTTAGAGGGGAGTTACTGGTGGACCTGATCGGGATCGAACCGATGACCTCTTCCATGCCATGGAGAGCACGAAATCGCAAATTATAGACGGCAGAGCACTTACAAACCGGCATAACCGGCAAAAACGGCATAATTGGCCCTATTTGCTGCCAAAATGCTGCCAAATTTTACCCGGCGGGCCAAAGGGCTGATTGTGTGGATCAGCCTGATTCTCTCCTCAGCGTCTCATCAGAATTTTTGGGACTTGACTTCCAGATAAACGATGAGTGTAGCCGACCATTGTCCAATTTAGATTTCATGAAGTGTCAGAAAATGATATATATTTCTGACAGAGGTTCGCATGAAACGGCTCACGGAATCCATTCTTCAGGAAACGGCCACACTGCCCGAGGGTACACCGATTACGGCCAAAATGTGGCTCCACCTTGGGAACCGAGCGGCTCTCGATCAGGCGCTTTCCCGGCTGGCGCGTCGCGGCAAGCTCCTGCGCGCCGGGCGAGGCGTGTATGTCGCTCCCGTTGCCAGCCGTTTCGGGAACCGTGCTCCTGCTGCACAGAAGGTAGTTCAAGAACTGTCCATGCAGCGAGGGGAGACGATTGTTCCTTCCGGGGCGAGCGCTGCCAATGCCCTCGGGCTGACAACACAGGTGCCGACTCGAACGGTCTATCTCACATCTGGGCGAAGCCGCAAAATCACCTTGGGTAAACAGATCGTTCATTTGCAGCACGCGCCCGCATGGCAACTCACGCTTGCCAAAGAGCCAGCCGGGGAAATTGTCCGCGCCCTCTCCTGGGCTGGTCCCGAAGGGGTCAACCAGGCATTGAAAGAGATTGGGGGCAAAGTGCCCCGGTCAGAGTTCCAGCGGATTTCTCAGCAAAGCTCTCTGCTGCCGCTGTGGATGGCAAGCGCACTAAGTCAGGCCGTACATTGTGCGCTTCCGGCTAATGACTAGGTGTCAGTGGTTAAGAACATTGGGGCACCCGCCCCTTGCGGTCCATACGGAAATTTGATTGACAAGGCAGGCAATAGTGGCCATGATAAATAACGTGGCCGTGGTAAATACCATGTCCAAGGTGACCTTATGGCAGCTTCCAATTCAATCCGCCTTGCTGACGCGGAATCCCGATTCGCCGCGCTGCTCAAAGATGCCTTTCAGCGGAGTGGCTGGCGCGTCGATGCGAATTTGCGAGCAGCGGACCGGCAAGCGGATATGGCCGTCTCAAAGCACGGCCACCGCTACCTGATTGAGCTGAAGGCTGCATCGGAAGGACGCCGAGATCGGTTAGTGCCGCTGCTCGCCCAGGCCATTCTTGAGGCCCAGGCCATTGCGAAGGCTTCCTCGAAGCCTGCAATGCCGTTGGCCGTTGTCGCGGCTCCCCGGATCGCCGCGCCCGTTCTCTCGCATCTGGAGCAATTCGTTGCCGACAATGCTCCTGACGTTGCGGCAGGATTTATGGATGACGAGGGGCTGCTGCGATTCTGTGGCGCGAATCTCGAAGAGTTGAACCAGCGGCCAGCGAAGCGGTCACGTCTTCAAAAGATGGCGTTGCCGGAGTCTGGGCAATTGTTCTCCGACTTGAACCAGTGGATGCTCAAGGTGTTGCTGGCTCCGGATATTCCGGCAGAGATGCTGGCCGCGCCGCGCAGGAGCTATCGGAATGCCTCGCAGTTGGCTGATGCCGCAGACGTATCGCTGATGAGCGCCTTTCGCTTCATTCGCCAATTGCGGCAAGAGGGCTTTCTGGATGAGGAAGACGATGAATTTCGAATCGTTCGGCGCGAGGAGTTGATGCGCCGCTGGCAGGCCGTCTATATGCGCTCGGTTGTCGATCTTCCCATGCGGTGGATCGTGCGTGGCGGCTCCGAGCAGCGGCTACAAGATGTGCTGCGCTTGCATCGAGCTTCCAATAGCGGCAAACCGCGTGTTTGTCTTGGACTCTTTGCGGCAGCCAATGCGCTCGGCAAGGGCTTCGTGCATGGCGTGAAGCCGCATCTCTACGTTGAAAAGCCGGATGCGGCATTTCTGAAAAGCCTGGGACTCTCTGCTGAAGGTGCCGAGCACGCGCCGGATGCATTGGTTCGGATACCATTGTTTCGCGAGTCCGTCTTCCGTGCGGCAGTGGAACCCGATGGCGAACCAGCCACTGACATTGTGCAGGTTTGGCTCGATGTGTCGGCTTTCCCCGCGCGTGGCGCAGAACAGGCAGATGAGTTGCGCAAGAGCGTGCTTGCTCCAATCTTCAAGGAGGCCAGACCATGATGCAGGACACCAATACAAGAGACGATCTCAAGAGCTTTGCCCGGCTCGTAGATGTACTCGCGCCCTGGTTGGATCAGGTTGTTATCGTTGGCGGTTGGGCGCATCGTTTATACCGGCTCCACCCTCTGGCGCAGCCGCTCGAATATGAGCCTCTGGCCACCTTTGACACGGACGTTGCCATGCCGGACAAGTTGCCTCATCACGGCGAAGGCATAGGAGCGCGTCTGGCAGCAAGCGGGTTCACGGAAGAACTCCTCGGCGATATGCGGCCACCGGCCATTCACTACCGGCTTGTAGCCGGAAGCGATGGCTTCTATGCAGAGTTTTTGACGCCGCTCATCGGCAGCGAGAATAAGCGCGGCAAGCGCGACGCCACGGCGTCGATTGCCGGTGTATCGGCTCAGAAGTTGCGCCATCTTGAACTACTTCTGTCAGCACCGTGGCAGGTTGAGATTGGTCCCACGACAGGGTTTCCAACCACGGATCGTTATCTTGTACAAATCCCGAACCCGGTGGCCTATCTCGTGCAAAAGATTTTGATTCATGAACGGCGAGAGGTGGGCAACCGTGCCAAGGATCTGTTGTATATGCACGACACGATTGAAGTCTTCGGCAGTGCGCTGCCTGAATTGAAAAAAGTCTGGCAGGAGTCGGTTCGGCCACTTCTTTCTGCAAAGGCTGTGCGTTCGGTTGAATCTGCTCCGAAGGTGCTGTTTGGTGAGGTCAGCGATGCCATCCGCGAGGCGGCAAGAATGGCGACAGGAAGAGTGGTTTCTCCTGCGCAGCTGATGGAAACCTGTGAGGCTGGTCTGTCCGCCATACTGGCTTGAAAATTTTCCAGCGATTCCCGAAGGACAAGCAAAATAAGCCCTGTGAACCGAATATCAGCGAACGGCAGATGACGGACCTCTGATGGAAGATGCCGAACCGTTTGACCATCTGATTGAAGCGTGCAGGAATATCCAGACCAAGGAAAACAAAACTTACAATATCAATGACATACAGATCCACCCATAGGCAATAATCCCCTTACGGAAGTTGACCGTAAAGGGTGCATTTCAATGGATTCCATTCAAATTCAGCGGAAGAAATCTCCGTCCAAAGTTCCGGCAATCCGGTCTGTCTTTGGATAGAAGGTGTGGAGAGCCGGTACGATCACCGAGGAGTTTATCTTCGGAGGTCTGGCTATATCCTCCGCTTTTTGGATGCGCATAATTCCCGCCGGAAGCAATTTGGGGCGTGATCGTTGACGAGGCCGATGTTCGTCACCTTCCATCGGGCCGTCTGCCCGGATGGGTTCTCGCTCGACTTCGACAAGTACATCGGGCTTGACCCGATTGGGACAACTGGCCTCGCCACCAAAGTCGATCACGGATAGTGGGAACCCGGTTGACGGCGGTGGGGCAGAGTTGTTTGAACAAGAAACTTGGCGACGAAGCCGATGGCTCCGGCGTCATAGGCGCTTTCGCAGAGATCGTTTTGAGTCAGTGGCAGCGTGACGCCATCGAGCCGTATTCGTTGATCCTGGTTTAGGATTGCGCGGCGTGAAGATCGGGCGCGTGGGAATGCTGCCATGGACCGGGATGAACTTCCGCCGGGCGGAAGATCGTCGATGGCAGGTTCGGACTGAAGGCCGAGAATCGACCGGACGGAAGTGAGTTCAGACCCCACGCAACGCGCTACCGGATACCGAATGCTTCGGCGGTTTCGGCTGTGCGGAAGTCGGCGCGACGGCCAAGTTGCAGACGCGCAGCATTGATCTTGTCTACCCGCTCACCGGAGGAACGCAGCGTCACGCGAAGTCCGTCGGGAGATCGATCAAGCATGGAAACAAGGTCGGCCAGGTTCATCAAAGGCCCATAGTGCTTTAGAAGGCTGTTTTCAGCTACAACAGGATCGGCTTCTCTGCTTTTTCCTATGGAGTGCCGCGAGGTTCTCATCTCGACTGAGCTAATAACTGCCATCCTTCACCTCTCGTATTGAGCTGTACATTTCAATATACGCGATTTCTTTCAAACTGTGTCACAGAGACCGAAGGATTTGTTCTCCACATTGGACGCCTTTCGCTTCTTTACGCTTAACTCAATAATCATTCGCCAATTCATCTTCCTTTTTTTGGGGGAAGGATGCGCCGCCCTTCCCTCACTGCGACCGCCGATGAACCCAGCGTTCTCCGCTCCCCATCCATGCGGGCCTGTTCCTGCCCGCAACTCCGGCCCTTCCTTGTAAGGTGCAGCCTGCGGCTGGTCATCCAGTCTCGACACTCGTTTCCGTGCGAACTATAGGCTTCGTTCGGCTCCTTCTGTCCATCCCGCTTGTGCAGCTCCGCGCGGCATAAAACGCCGTGCTCGCTTCCGCGCCCCTTCGGGCTTCGGGGTGGACAGCGCCTCTCTACGCCCAAATTCGCAGCTATGAAACGAATGTCTTTTTTTAGCCCTCCCAGGGCTCAAAAACGGCAAATTCAAACCCCAAGGAGACGAATCATGACCTACGCAGCGACCCGTACCAACAGCAGCAACAACCGCAACCAGTCCACCACCGCGCCGCACAGAAAGAATGCGGCGCTTCGCAGCAGCTCGCCCTATCAGCAGCGCACCACCGAGCGTGAGAACCCCGCGCAGCAACTCATCAAACAGGCCGTTGATTTCCTGCTCAAGCAGCTTGAGGAAGGCAAGAGCGAAGCCTTGACCGCGTATCTCGGCGCAATGGCCCGCTTTCACAATTACAGCTTTGGCAACATTCTCGCCATCGCACGGCAGCGCCCGACGGCTACGGCATTCAAGGCGGAACAGGAGAAGCGCCGCCGCGAAGAGGCCATTGCTCAGGCAACCGGCCTCCGCGTTCTGAAAGCAACCAGCGACGCGGTTCCCGTCCGGCTGATGAAGCGCGACCTGCTCTTTGTTGCCGAGCGCATGGCCGCCGTTTTGGACGAGCGCCGTCTGGCGGTCCTCTTACGCCTTCACGGCATCGGCAAGGCCAACGGAGCCGGATTCGCCCCGGCCAAGCTGCTCGCGTCCTTTCTTCGCAAAGCCGACGAGAGCACAATCGGCCGCGTTTTGGTGGCAATCACCGTTTTGCAAGCAGCGCACAGCCCCAACGAATCCGCCAAAGCCCTGCGAGAAGCCGCCGAGTTCTACAAAGTGGACGTGGCCGGGATCACGACCAAGGTCAAGCAGGAGTTCGCGGCAAAGGAAAAAGCGCAAGCCAACCGGAAGGCTACGGAGAAAGCGAAGCCGAGCCAGTCGCGCACCACAGCCGCCAAGAAGGCAAAAGCGGCTTAGCGCTAGTTCATGAACCTTGAATCGTGGGGTCTGCTGAGGCAGGCCCCTGTTTTTTGCCGGCACCCGTCTTCCCGCCCTGTGATGTGCTGCCGCTTCGCGCCAGTCTCGTTTGGCCCACCCGACGGGC
>JARLGF010000053.1 GCA_031296165.1 Occallatibacter sp.
CGGCATATAGCGGTTGATCACGATCTGGAGACTGCGGCCCCGGCCGGTAAGGAACTTGGAGATGATGCGATTGGAATTGCGCAGCTCGGAGACGCCGACCTGGGTGACCAGGTAAACGATGGCGGGCTCTTCAAAGAGCGCCGTATTCCTCAGGTCCAGCCTGGAACCGGCATCGACCACCACGTAATCGAAGTTTTGGCGCGCGACAGTCAGCAGTTTGTCTATGGCGTCGGCGGGAGGCTCTTTGGTTGGGAATTCACCTGGAGCCGCGAGGACGAATAATCCCGAGCTATGCCTGGCGAGAAGCGAGGAGAGGAAATTGGCATCGAGCCGGTCTGCATCCTGGAGGGCATTGTCAGTGGAATACTCGGCGACCATTCCGAGGTTGATGGCCGCGTCACCGAGGGGGAGGCCAAGGTCAATCAACAGAGTGCCCTGGCCCGACTCCTGAGCCAGAGCTACGGCAAAGTTGGAGGCGATGGTGGTGACGCCACAGCCGCCTTTGGAGCCGAGAAAAACGAAGAGCTTTCTGGAAGTTTTTCTGGATGGACGCATTCCCGGACCGCGCACCGAGGCACGAGCCAGTGCACCAGCTATGTCGGCACGGCCAAGCGGCAGAGTAAGGAACTCGCGGGCGCCGGCGCGCATGAAGCGGATGGCCAGCTTCAGATCCGACTGTGCGGAATAGACCATGACGGATGTGGTGCCGCAAGCGCAGATGCACTCGACCAGATCGAATGCAAAATCCGGATCGCTGTCGAGATCGACAAAGATGATGTCAAAATGCTGTTTCAGCATCCGGGGCAGATCGTCGAGTTCGGCCGGGAAGGAAGGAAACTCTGTGATCGCCACGCCGGGGAATCCGGCCAGAGCACCGGCAACCGCGATGCGCCGCTTCTCATCCGGGCCGATAAGCGCAACAGAGAGAGCGCCGATGGCGGGGGACTCGGGAATCTGTGGCATGTCTGACATGGGATACTTGCTGCTCCCGCTTGCCTACAACACTATGAAGTTTATCCTGAGGTGGACGTATCATCCGAACCTTTCATAATTAGACACCTGGCTCACAAGACTGGCAAATCGAGGCTTTGAAGAATGCGTGTACGCCGGCTGCAGGGGGCGTGTGCGATGCGGACGGGCAGGACGCCCCCACGTGGCCGACGGAGGCATCCCTGACCCGGCGAACAAGAATCGTTGACTGTGAACACTGCGCCGCCGGGGGGCCCAGGTTTGAGCCGCCCGGCCCGCACCGCTACACGGTACTACTGACCGAGAGAGAAATTGATTTCCACGGCTACCATCGATTCGCCGGCGCCTGGCGCAAATTTCCATTTACGCACCGCATCCTCTGCGGCTGGAGACAACATGCGGTTGCCGCTGACCGCTTTCGCCTCCGTGACCTTTCCTTCGGGATCGACAGTGGCCTCAACCTTGACCGCGCCGCCGATCTTCATGCGCTTGGCGATCTCAGGGTAAACGGGCGCAACCCGTGACTTGATGGCGCGATCGTCTGCCGCCCGGGACGGTAACGCCATTGCTACCACCAACGCCAGCGCGGCTGCCTGCAACATCCTGATCCCCACATGCCGCGAACCGCGGGCACTCGTTTTTACTTGATTCCTGTCCATTGCTCCTCCTGAAGGTTAGTAACTGCTCATTGGGGTTATCGGCGACAGGAGGAACAACGTTAGTAGATTTTGAGAATCTGGTTACGGAAGGAATGTAAGCGGCATGGCAGAAGCCGGGGGAACGGACCTGCCTACGGCTTCTGAATCGCAGGGGCGACGTCGGCGAAGGTGAGGTTTTCAGCGGCTGAGTTGTGCTGCTGGCGCCAAAGGTCGAAAAGGCGGCCGTAGCTGAGAGTGCTGTACTGCGAGGGGTCGATGCCGAGGCGCGCGGCGGCGCGGTCGATCCATGCGGCGGAGCCTTCGAGCTCAGCGTAGTTGCCGATGGGGGTTTCGTCCACCACGCAGTGTCCCTCGCCGTCCTGCCACTCGGTGCGCCATTTTTCATAGCGGAAGGAGGCAATCAAGCCGATGGAGAGAAAAACAGTTGCAAGGGCATGGCCGTCGGAGACTTCGGTCTCGGTTTCGATGCGGTGCTTGTGCTTGTCTTCGCCGGGGCCGACGTCGGGCAGGCGCTTGTGGGTGACGGTCCAGCGGCCGGCGTAGCTGCGGATGCGGAGGATTTCAGTGCGGACGCGCATCTTGCGGTCCGGGGTGTCGTAGAGGACGTTGGACTCAAAGGAGCGCGGCGTGAGCAGGGTGAAACCAGCGGCCTGAAGGCGTTGGCTGAGGGCGGTCAGGTCGTCCACGCGGAATTTGATTTCAGTTTCGATGGGCATGGTAAAGAGCGAGTATACGGCAGCCGGTGGAGATCCGGCACATGCCTAGAGCGGAACCAGAGTAACTGTGTCCTGTTGAGTTTTGTTCAGGGCCACCGCTCCCTGATGGTCGCGTCGACTTGAATGCTGTGGTTTCGGGATACATCAACTCCGGTTCCGCTATAGCCGTACAGAAGAGATAAGTCCAGGGCGGACGGCGCGACTATACTGGATGCCATCAAGGTTTGGGCATTTGGATGTAGCGCCTGCCAGCAAAGGACGACAATAAGAAAGTGAATACGCTACGTCTGGTTGTGGACCCCGCTCGACTGAAGACCCCCGCGGCCAAGGAGGCGCTGAACCGCGCGGCGGAGATACTGCGCGCCGGGGGATTGGTGGCGCTGCCCACGGAAACGGTGTACGGGCTGGGCGCGAATGCGTTGGACGCCGCGGCGGTGGAGAGCATTTTCAAGGCCAAGCAGCGGCCGGCATGGGATCCGGTGATTGTGCACATTGCCGACCAGAAGATGCTGAAAGAGCTGGTGGACGAGGTTCCCGAGGCGGCGCGCCGACTGATAAAGGCTTACTGGCCAGGACCGCTGACGCTGCTGCTGCCGCGCTCGGTCGCTGTGCCGGATGTGGTGACGGCCGGGCGGGAGCTGGTGGGGATACGGATGCCGGCGCATCCGGTGGCCCTGGAGCTGATCCGGCGGGCGGGCATTCCAGTGGCCGCGCCCAGTGCGAATACCTTTGGGCATACGAGCCCAACGATGGCCTCACATGTGCTGGAAGATCTGGACGGGCGGATCGACGCGATTCTGGACGCGGGACCGACGGTACATGGGGTCGAGTCCACCGTGCTGGACCCCTGCCAGAGCCCGATGGTGATCTACCGGCCGGGCGCGGTGACGGCTGCAATGATTGAAAAGACGGCCGGGGCGGTCGAGTTCTTCAGGGGCGGCGAGCAGCTTGCAGACAAGCCCCCGGAGGCGATGCCCTCGCCGGGGGTGGGCCTGCGGCACTATGCGCCCAAGGCGCGGCTGGTACTGGTGGAAGCGCCGCTGGAAGAGTTGGGCGCACGGCTGGCCGAGGCGGCGCACGAGTGGCATGGAGAACGGCTGGGAGTGATGCTGCCCGTAGAGGTTTCCTGGGCTATTCCGGAGACGATTCTGTACATCTGGGGCCGGTGGTCCATGCCTGACGAAATGGCACGCAAGCTGTATGCAGGGCTGCGGACGCTGGATGCGCGAGGCTGCACCGTGATTCTGTGCCCTGTGCCGCCGGCTGAGGGCATTGGCGCTGCCATACGCGACCGGCTGCGGAAGGCTGGATATAAGAAGTAGGGGATAGGGGAAAGAGTCCCAGCTTTATTGGCCGGCGTCGCCCAACTTGTACATGTACTTGATTGCCGATTTATAGATGAGCGTCTTCGCGCGGCCGCGCACTTTGATGGTGTTGCGGTCGTACCACTCGATGCAGCCTTCGACGTGCTCCCCGTCTTCAAGCACAATGACCATTGGAGTTTGCGACTGGATCTGCTTTTGCAGGTAAAAGAGCTCGGCATGGCGGTAGGACGACTCCACCTCGATGGTGTGCGCCGGGAAGTGGGCGTAATTGGCCGCAGGCAAGGATTTTCTAGCGCGGGTTTGCAGCCGGTTGGGCGCCGGGCTGCCTGGTTCCTGGATGTCGGGAAGAACGGCTGGACTGCTCATAAGAAACGCCCTCTCTGGGGGGAAAGTGGGACGCAAAACCAAGATAAAAAGCTGTCCCTGTTGCGGTCATTGACGAATACAGATTCGCGCGGGTATGCCTCTGAGCGAACCGGTTCCCGGTAATGGCTGTGGATTGCTTGTATCCGAAGAGATGCCTGGGGTGAGACAGAGGTTGCTTTTTTTATAGCGGAACCAGAGTCGATGGTTCCGCTTTAGTTCCGGTCGAGGCTGACGGCCATGGCGTCCAGTGAGAGGGAGCGGAGCAGGTTGCGGCGCATTCCCTGTTCCACCTGGACGAGAGCGCGGGCAGCCCCGTCGATCCAATCGACGGTCATGCCCTGAGCCATGCGCTCGATTTCGGCGGCAAGGTCCAGATTGCGGATCAGTTGCGGCGTCCCGGCCACCACCAGGAGCAGGTCTTCAATGAGGCTGCCCAGGGCGCGCAGCAGATTGATGGTCTTTTCCTGCCCGTCGGTGCCGGCGCGGTAACTCTCAGTGGCGTGAAAGAGTTGCGAGTAGTCCGGCTCCCGGAGGGCGGTGCGGAGCAGGACCAGGGCATCCTGGCGGCTGGCCAGGTAAACCCCCAGATCGATGGTCAACGCGCGGCCCACGGCGCCTTCCGCAAGACGGGCGGCCAGGGCGCGGTCCGCCGGCTTGAGTTCCGGGCGGCGCAGGGCCAGCAGAGATTCCAGATCGCTTGCCGGGAGCGCGCCGAGGCGGTGCACGACAGCGCGGGAGCGGATGGTGGGCAGCAGCTCCTGGGGATTCTCCGTGAGCAGGATGAGCGAAGTGTGCTCCGGCGGCTCTTCCAGCACCTTGAGCAGGCTGTTGGCCGCCTCCTTCATGAAGGCCGAGGAAGTAAAGATAGTGAATGTGCGTTTGGATTCGACCGGAGGGCGGTAGTAGGCCACGTGAATCACCTGGCGCACCTGGCCGAGCTTGATGAGCAACTGCGGCGGGTCGGGTGGAACAACCAGCAGGTCCGGGTGGGTCTGGATGAGGATGCGGGTTTCGCGCTTGTCGGTGTCGCGCAGGTCGTCCCGGGCGCTGACGGCCTCAGCCACGCGCTCTTCCAGGTTGGCGGAGTCGGCGATGCGGGTGCAGTTGGAGCAGACGCCGCAAAAGTCGGGTAGGCCGTCGGACTCGGTGGGGTTGAGGCAGTTGACCGCCTTGGCCAGCATCAGGGAGAGGGTGTATTTGCCTGCTCCGCGCGGCCCGGCCAAGATGAGCGAGTGGGGAAAGCGCTCGGCGCGCACGGCTTCGCGGAGGTGCGTAACGGTTTGCGTGTTGCCGAGGAAGTCCTGAAAGCCCACGGATTGAGGATAATGCATTTGCGGGTGGAGGTGTTGGCGGGCTGGAGTGCAGGGTATTCGGTACGAGAGCCGGAGTATCTATCAGAAAATAATCGGAGTTGTTCCTTTGACAAACCCTATTAGGCTTACCAGTTGAAATAATGCTTCGCCCACATCAAAAACAAAGCTGATAGTATGCCCCAAGTGCCAACGCTCAACGCGCCAAAAATCCATTTCAGCGTATTGAAGCTTGCCATAGCAGTTGTGACATCATTCGAAATCGAATCAAGCTTCTTGTCTGCGCTTTCCGCGTGGCCTTCCAGGTATGTGATCGACCTTTCAATGCCGCCGACTTTCACCGAGAGGTCATAGAATCTGTCGCTGGACGCGGAACTTCCTCCCGCGACCGGTATTTCATCAGCGGTGGTAGTGTCCGTCCTAGACTGACGCGGGGGTACCAAGGTCTGCTCCGGTCTTAGTTGCAATCCATTCCCATATAGAGGACGATGCACGGCCAAAATAGCCTTCCGCTCGCACAACGATTCCAGAGGCGACAGGCGCGGAGACACCCAAACCAACGCGCTCACAGATTTCCTTCGTTGTGGTTGCAGTAGGCGCAACCACAAGCCATTCTCCATTTCCTACGTTCAAATACAACCACGGGGCAATCGTCTGAAGCCGCTTGTCGACGGCCTCGGCGTCAGACACCGCAAATACTACGAAAAGTGCATTAGGAATTGCCATTGGAACAATTCTACCCGCCATACCCTGAATAAACGCAAACCTGGTACTGTGCGTTCAGTACATATGGGACCACCTTTGTACCATTTCAGGCCGCTTTAGAGCAATGATTACTGGTTTGAAACTGCTTCATGGCGCTCAAATCTTCGCTATACCTTCTCTGACTTCGCCTTGAGTACGTCCGCTATCACTTCCTCGATAGAAACCGGCAAGTTCGCCCCCAGCCTGCCGCTGGCTTTCAAGCTGGCGCGGCTCTTCGAGACTACGATCGAGGGGATCTTCAGCGACGAAATCCAGGGTTGAGGCGCAAAGTGCGGCATCCTTTGGCTGGCCGGGGAATCTCTGCAAGGGGACGGGCCAGGCTCGACAGCCCGGAAAGGGAGATACAACCGTGCAAAACGATGCGATTTTAAGGCAGCAACTGGTTGAACTGCTCAAGGGCGGTCACGCTCATACCGATTTCGAAAAGGCCATGAGAGACTTTCCTGGCGAGGCGCGGGGCAAAAGGCCTAAGGGTGCGGCGCATTCACCCTGGGAGGTGCTGGAGCACTTGCGCATTGCCCAGTGGGACATTCTGGAGTTCTCGCGGAATCCCAATCACAAGTCGCCGGAGTGGCCGGTTGGGTATTGGCCAACGACTCAAGCTCCCCCGGACCCCAAGGCCTGGGACAAAAGCGTGAACGCCTTTTGCGAGGATCTCAAGCAGTTGTGCGAACTAGTGGCCAACAAGAGCACCGACTTGTTTGCGAAGATACCGCACGGAGACGGGCAAACCCTTTTGCGCGAGGCGCTGGTGGCCGCGGATCACAACTCATACCACCTGGGGGAGATGGTGCTGCTACGGCGTGCTCTGGGCGTTTGGCACCGGGACGCCTGAACCGCCGCGTGACAGCCGGGCGGAGACGGCTGCTGCGATCCGTTCGTGAACCTCTTCGATGGTCAAGTCGCCTTCAATCAGGACGACGCGGGCGGGTTCGCGGGCGGCGATCTGCTTGTATTTGTCTGCGACGCGGTGGTGGAAGGCGTCGTGCTCGGCTTCAAAGCGGCCTTCGTCGCAGCCGGTTCGCGCGGCAACGCGCTGATTGCGGCTGCGGGCGCGGGCCAGATTTCTTTCAAGCGGAGGCAGAAGCAGCAGGGTCAGGTCCGGCTGCAGGTTGCCGCAGATGAGCCGGTGCAGATCTAAAACGACCTGAGAGCCGAGCTGCCGGCCGCCGCCCTGGTAAGCCTCGGTGGAGTCAGTAAAGCGGTCGCAGAGGACGATTTTTCCGGCGTCGAGAGCGGGCTGAATAACCTCGGATATCGCCTGGGCGCGGTCGGCGAACATGAGCGCCATTTCGGTCATGGGGGCAAGGCCGGTGGAGCGGGAGTCGAGGACGAGCGCGCGAATACGGTCGCCGGTGTTTGTGCCGCCGGGCTGGCGCGTCACCACCGGCAGATGTCCGCGTTTCGTCAGCCACTCCGCCAAACGCTTGATTTGCGTGGTTTTGCCCGAACCGTCCAGGCCTTCGAAAGTGATAAACAAACCGCGCGGCATGGGCTGAGTTTACCACTGGGACGATGGGGGCGACGATCGTGCTGTGATTGTGTTACAAGGGGTTAACTTCCCTACATCACAGGAGGCAGGAAACTGCGCTCCCCCCTGGAGTTGAACCACCTTGAATTTACGCGCTTTTCACCAGCTCTCTGTGTGCGTCTGCCTGTCAGCCGCCCTTTTGTTTACCTGCCGCCTCCCTGCGCAAAATCTGACGCTGGAGGGCTACACCGGCGGGTTTATTACGCCCACGGCTTACGTGGTCAATTCGGAGAAGGGCCATTTCTTCTCTCACCCGGCAGTTGGGTACCACTTTCTCAACGCCAACGCGGTCATCGGCGACATCCACACCTTCGGCATTGCCGAGGGATTTGGCAACCGGGCCGAGGTTGCCTATGCCCGCAGCGTCCACCTGACCGGCGACAGCGCCTTGTTCAGCAGCCTGTGGCACTACGCCGGCATGAATGTTTTCAGCGGCAAGGTGGTGGCGATCCAGGATGGGCAGTTCCGCAAGTGGGCGCCGGGGGTGGCGGTGGGCGGCATTGTGCGCACAGGCGACCACTTTGTGTCTGGAGCGATCTACCAGAAGCAGACCACTACCCCCAAGACGTACAGCAACGGGGACGTGTATGTGGTGGCGACCAAAACCAGGCTCAAGGCGCCGGTGCCCTTTCTGGCAACCATTGGCTACAAGTTCACCAATGCCGAGATACTGGGCATTGGCGGCCAGGCGACGCGGTTCGGCGGGCGCTTTTTCGGCGGGCTGGGGATTCCGCTGCCGGGTCCGTGGAAGACGGCGATCGTGCCTTCGGCGGGCTTCATGCAGGAACCGAAGCAGGTACAGAACCTGAGCGCCATTCTGATTAATTCCTCGACTTATGCGTCCCCAAGTCCGGCTCACATTCCCACCACGCTGGACTATGCGATACGAATCACACAGAGGGAACATGCACACTTCAGCTTCGATATTGGCGTGGGACAGGTGGCGGGAACGATCGGCACCACGTATGTCAAGAGTCCGCCGCTGGGGCTTGTGCCGGTGAATCTGAATGCGCGGCATGTGATAGGAACGGGGCTGAGTTACCGTTACTGATTTGCGTAGCTGGAGCGAGCAGGAGCAGAGAATGCGTTCTGTGCGGTTTTGAACAGAATGGGACAAGGGCCCGGGGTAGTCTGGCTTCGACGTACCAAGCCCTCGCTCCGCACAGATGAACAGACTCCCTCAGCGGAGCAGGCACAAGAGAACCAGGAGGTTCTTCTTATGCGGCATTTTTGCTCTGCTCGTCTGCTCCTGCTTGCCCTGCTGGTGTCCTTGATCCCGGCATCTTCGCACGCACAACTCGTCATCAGCGTGAACTTCGCTCCACCCGAGTTACCGGTTTACGAACAGCCCATATGCCCCGAGCCCGACCTGATGTGGGTTCCCGGCTACTGGGCCTGGGGCGAGGGAGACTACTACTGGGTTCCCGGCGCGTGGGTGCCGGCGCCTTACGAGGGCGCGCTGTGGACGCCGCCGTATTGGGGCTGGTCCGGCGGCCACTACCGCTTCAATCATGGCTACTGGGGTCCGCATGTGGGCTACTACGGCGGCGTGAACTACGGTGGCGGCTATGAGGGCATCGGTTTTGCCGGCGGGGAGTGGCGGGGCGGCTCTTTTGCCTACAACACCGCGGTGATGCATGTGAATGAGACCGTCATTCACACCACGTACATTGACCGGACGATTGTGGAGAGAAACACGATCGTCAACAACAACCGCGTTGCCTATAACGGCGGGCCACACGGCGTGCAGCATCAGGCTACCGCGTCGGAGTTGGTTGCCGCGCACGATCAGCATGTGGCTGCAACCCGGTTCCAGACACAACATGTGGCAGCGGCCAGGGTGGACAAGGCCTCGTATGCCAAGGACAATGGCGGGCATCCGAAGACACTGGTTAACGCAAAACCGCTTCCCGCGGAAAAGCACGCTCCGCCCCCAGGGTTGAAGATGGAAGCCAAGACTCCGCCGAAGGCTGCCGAGGCCAAGACTGCACCGAAGGCTGAGCCTCATGCCGCACCTGCGCAACATGCTGCCCCCGGCCAACACGCGGCTCCAGCGGAGCGGGTTGCTACTCCTCAACATACGGCTCCGGTGGAACGCACCGCTCCGGCTCAACACGCTGCACCGGCACCTGCGCAACATGCGGCTCCGGCATCGCACGCAACACCAACACCGGCTCAACGCACTGCTCCGGCGGAGCGGGTTGCTACTCCCCAACATGCGGCTCCGGTGGAACGCACAGCTCCGGCTCAACACGCAACACCGGCACCTGCGCAACATGCGGCTCCTCCTCAAGCACAACGCACGGCACCGGCGGAGCGGGTTGCTACTCCTCAACATACGGCTCCGGTGGAACGCACCGCTCCGGCTCAACACGCGACACCTGCGCCTGCGCAACATACTGCTCCTCCTCAAGCACAACGCGCCGCTCCGGCGGAGCGGGTTGCTACTCCTCAACATGCGGCTCCGGTGGAACGCGCGGCTCCGGCACAACACGCTGCACCGGCGCCTGCGCAACATGCTGCTCCGGCACAACATGCTGCACCGGCACAACACGCCGCTCCGGCGTCACACCAGGCGCCCGCACCCAAGGCGGAGTCAAAGCCAAAGGGCCTGTAATTCCGAAGGTCTGTTTCGGAACGCACCAAGGCCCGCGGCCGCCCGTGGGCCTTGGTGCGTTCCTGGGCTGTCGCGAGAACCTACTACGATCATGAGCGTGCTGGCGGGATGGATGGATTCAGATCTGCGCGGCACGGTTAACAGTTGCAGCACATTAAGCAACTTCTTCTGGCGGGATGGGTTCCTAATGACGTAGACTGACCGCGCAATTGCGTTACAGGTCTCACAGGCACGAAAAACAAGGAGGATTTTTATGCGACTGTTCCGTTCCGCACGTTGGCTCTTGCTGGCGCTGCTTCTCTCTGTCGTTCCCGCGTCATCATTTGCAGGAGTTTTTATCAGCGTGGGTTTTGCACCGCCCATGCTGCCGGTTTATGAACAGCCCCCCTGCCCGGAGGACGGCTTGATGTGGATACCCGGCTACTGGGCTTATGGACAGGATGGCTACTACTGGGTTCCTGGCGCATGGGAGCCAGCGCCGTATGAGGGCGCGCTGTGGACGCCCGGTTACTGGGGCTGGTCCGACGGCCTGTATGTGTTCCATGATGGCTACTGGGGCCGCCACGTGGGCTACTACGGCGGCGTGAACTACGGCTACGGCTATGGCGGCGTTGGTTTTGCCGGCGGCGAGTGGCGTGAAGGAAGATTTGCCTACAATACGGCCGTCATGCATGTGGATAACCGATATGTGCATACGACCTTCATGGACCGGGGCCGCGTGGATAGAAGCTTCGTTTCCAGGGATAGCCGCGTTGCCTTCAGCGGCGGGCCAGGCGGTATTCGCCACGAGGCCGGCCCCGAAGAGCGGTTAGCAGGACGCGAGCAGCACATGGGCGGAACACAGTTCCAGATGCAGCACGAGAACGCCGCCCGGTCGGATCGGGGCTCCTACTTCAGGAACAACGGCGGGCGTCCGAGCACCATGGCGGTGCCCAGGGCAATGGGTGGACAGAACAACGCGACGCCGGGAGCGAACGGCGGCATGAGGCAGGGCCAACAGGGCTCTTTCGGAACAAACTCCGGCGCTGGAATACAGAACCAGCAGAGGAACAACCAGAATCAGATGCAACAGAACCAGCAGTTCCAGCCGCAGAACAACCAGAACCAGCAGCGGAATCAGCAGTTCCAGCCGCAGAACCAACAGAACCAGCAACGGAATCAGCAGTTCCAGCCGCAGAACAACCAGAACCAGCAGCGAAATCAGCAGTTCCAACAGCAGAACAACCAGAACCAGCAGCGGAATCAGCAGTTCGAGCCGCAGAACAACCAGAACCAACAGCGGAATCAGCAGTTCGAGCCGCAGAACAACCAGAACCAGCAGCGCAACAGTCAGCCTCAGTCGTCTCGGCCTGCACAGCAACAACAACAGTCTGCACCGCAACAACGGCAGGCTGCTCCGCAGACTCACTCTGCTCCTGCAGCACATCCAGGGGGTGAATCCAGGCCTCACCAGTAAGCAGGCAGCGCAAATTCAACTAACAAGGCCCACGGTCAGCCGTGGGCCTTGTTGCATCCGGGGCGCGCCAGGCGTTACAGCGTTTTCGATTCTGCTCTTTACAGAATCCTGGAAGCCAAGTGGCTTTTCCTCAAGGAAAAACCACCTTCCACGATCTCTAAACGTCAACAAGTGAATCGAAACTGCTGACTAAACTCCAGCCGGTTCCATGCCGACGATATCCACTTCCAGCCCGCCGTACTCGGGGTGGTCGTTTTCACGAATACGGTATGCCAGGTCAATGAGGCTGCCCTGCACCAGCGACAGGGCGGCAGCGCGTGCGGCCAGGTTCCAGCCGACGGCGCGGACGACGCTGCTGCGGCTGCCGGAGAGGGCTGAGGGCTGAGGCGAAATCCGGTCTGCGCCTTCGGGTTGCTCCTGCACCAGTTCCAGACGGATGTGGCGCTCCTTCATCAAGCGCGGCGCGGCCACCAGCCGTGCACTGCGGGCCACAAACACCGGCTCGGGGTTGCCGTGGCCCAGGGGTTCGAGCTTGCGCAACCAGCCGGCCAGCACCGGCGTAATGCGGTCCAGAGGCAACTCGGCGTGAATGCGGAGCAGGTGTTCGGGCTCGCGGGCTGACAAGTGCTCCGCGGCGTAAAGGCGCAGGCGGCGCTTGAGCTCCGGCAGCGCAGCGGCGGGCATAGCAAAGCCGATGGCGAAGGCGTGGCCGCCGAAGCGGGTGAACAAGTCGGCGCAACTCTCGATGGCGTTGAGCAGTTGGAATCCGTCAACCGAACGGCCTGAGCCGTGGGCCACGCCGTCTTCCACGCTGACCACAATCGACGGCTTGGCGGTGCGCTCGACAACGCGCGAGGCAAGAATGCCGATGACGCCGCGATGCCAGCCTTCGCCATCGATCACCAGGAGACGATCTGCCGCGAGTTCGTTGTCGCTGGCCAGGCGGGTTTCAATGACGCTGAGCGCGGCAGCCTCGGTATCGCGGCGCTCACGGTTCAGCCGCTCCAGCTTGCCGGCCAACTCGGCTGCGCGCGCCGCATTGCGAGTACAAAAGAGCTCAATGACCTCCGAGGCTACATCCATGCGGCCGGCGGCGTTGATGCGCGGGGCCAGGCGGAAAGCGACATCGAAACCGGTGATTTGTTTGGCTGCCGGGTCAAGTGCGGCCACGGAGAACAGAGCGCGCAGGCCTGCGCCCACCGGCTTGCGAAGCTCGCGCAGGCCGAGGGCGGCGATGAGGCGATTTTCGCCGCGCAGGGGAACGGCATCGGCGATGGTGGCGATGGCGGCCATCTTGAGAAAGCTGGGCAGAGTTTTTTCGCGGGTGCGCACCGGGTCGCGCCGCTCCAGAAGGGCCTGCGCCAGCTTCATGGCAATGGCCGCGCCGCACAGCGATTTCTCAGGGTAGGAGCAGCCGGGCTGGTTGGGATTCAGAACCGCCAGCGCGATGGGGACAGCGTCGTCCGCCTGGGTGAGGTGGTGGTCGGTGATGATGAGATCGAGGCCCAGTTTGCGCGCTGTCTCGGCCTCGGCAAAGGCCCTCATGCCGGTGTCCACGGTAATGACGAGGCGGACGCCGTCGGCGTAAGCCGCCTCAAGCACGCTCGATTGCAGGCCGTAGCCCTCCAGCAGGCGGTGGGGAACATGAAAACGGGCTGTGCCGCCCAGCATCTCAATGGTCGTCTTGAGCAGAACGACGGCGGTGGTGCCGTCCACGTCGTAGTCGCCGTAAAGCAGCACCGGCTCGCGGTTGGCGATGGCGCGCTCAAGCCGCTCGACGGCTGCCGTCATACCCAGCATCAGGAGGGGATCGTGAAGGTGCTCCGGCTCAGGGTTGAGAAAGGCGAAAGCTTCACTGGCCTGGGTGATGCCGCGGGCCACCAGCAGTTCGGCCAACACCAAGGGCAGGCGGGCTGCCGTGGCCAGGGCGGCGGCTTCCGCGGGATGCGGCTCGGCAAGAATCCAGCGCTGGCGTGGAGCATTACGCGGCAGAGTGCGCGGAGGAACCGGTGGGCTGCCCGCCGCGCCGGATGGGCCGATGGGGACCGCCTGACTCACCGGCCTACTCGTCTTCGTCGTCGTGATGGTGAACATCGTCGATTACGATGTCCTGGAAGCTCTCAATGTCTTCAAGCAACGTCTGGAAGCGCTCATACCACTCGGTGGTGGTTTCGTGCAGGAAGACCACTCCCTGGTAGACGAAGCCGAGCTGGATGTAGCCCAGATTGCCGGCATATTTGCGCAGCCATTGGGCCTCGACCAGTTCCGTGGCCTCTTCATCGGGGAAGTTCATTTCGCCGGCTTCCTCGATCAGGGAGTCGAGTTCGTCGCGCTCCAGCGTCATCTCGCTGAAGGTGACAAAGGGAGCGCCCACGTGCTTGGCCATCTCCACAAAGTCTTTCCATGCGTCGGGGTTGTCCTGGCCCTCCCAGAGAACCGAGGGAATGTCCTCGGTAACGTATCCGGGGACGCGGTGCAGGCCGTGACCTTCAATAAAGGCCACCATGTCGTCTTTCAGCGAGAGTAGGTTGTCCGTGCTCATAGTCAAGACCTTATTTTCGCAGATGGAGCCGGGTGGTTGGTTACCGATTGTGGAAACTTCGCGGCATGCCGGATGAAGATCGGAGCCGTAGCCTTAATCTTGAATTATCTGCATTGAGGAGGAATTCCGCTTGCCAGTGTTTGAACATCACGTTTTTGTCTGCTGTAACTCCCGTCCCGCCGATGCGCCGCGGCCCTCCTGCACCCAGGATGGAAAGAGCGATCTGCACACGCAGTTGCAACAGCTTGCCAAGGCCGCCGGCCTGGCGGGCAAGGTGCGCATTAATAAGTCAGGGTGCCTGGACCAGTGCGAGCATGGGCCCATGGTTGTGGTTTATCCCGAAGCTGTCTGGTACGGCAACGTACAGCCCGAGGATGCGGCGGCCATCGTGGAAGAGCACCTGGTAGGCGGGCATCCGGTGGAGCGGCTGCGGGTGGGCGAGGCGTGCCTGAACACCAGGAGCTGCCCGCACCAGGGAT
Organism: Occallatibacter sp.; assembly: GCA_031296165.1. Classification (GTDB taxonomy): domain Bacteria; phylum Acidobacteriota; class Terriglobia; order Terriglobales; family Acidobacteriaceae; genus Telmatobacter. Next base: position 14,736 of record JARLGF010000053.1, read on the forward strand.
GAAGGGCGCGGCAGGAAGATCCTGAGCCCGTCCCGCGATGGGCTGGAATTGAAGATGTGAACCAATGGGCTTCCGGCCTCGAAATCAAGAGGCATCCACCTTCCGGAATCGCCGTAGAATAGCAGGTAAGTCAGGCTGGCTTGCTGCAACGCACGGATGAACGCACATGGGGAGCAGCGGCCAACCGTTTGGGCAAAGTGTGAAGCTGTAACCGGGAGGACGCCATTACCGTACGCATGCGCCTGGGAGATCTGCTGGTCCGCGTCAAGCTTGTGACCGAAGAGGATGTCGCAAAGGCACTCGCGCGTCAGGCGGAGCATGGCGGCCGGATGGGCGATAACCTGGTGGCCATCGGAGCCATCGGCCGGCGGGTGCTGGACAGCTTTATCCATCGCATTCCTGCCGAACCCGTGGATATTGCGGCAACCGGGCTGGACGAGAACGATCTGCTGAGCCTGCTGATGAAGCTGATTTACACGGGCCAGTTGGAAAGCAATCGCCAGTTCATTGACGCCATCAAGCTGCCTTACCACATTGTGCTGGTACTGGTTCAAATGGCCGTGGACAGGCAACTGCTGCGCACCCTGGGATCGCGCGACACCAGCAGCCTGGTTGACCTGAGCTATACGCTCACCGACGAGGGCAAGCGCTGGACCATCGACGCCCTGGAGCGGCTGCGCTACACGGGGCCCGCGCCGGTCACCATTGAGGAATTCACCAACCAGGTGAGCCTGCAAAAGCTGACCAACGAACTGATCACCTATGAACGCATCCGCAAGTCGCTCGGCGACCTGACTTTCGACGAGAGCATTGTGGAGCAATGCGGACCGGCATTGAACTCGGGCCGGGCCATTCTGCTCTACGGACCGCCAGGCAACGGCAAATCCTCGGTTGCGTCCCGCCTTGCCAACGTATTCAGCGACGTGATCTACGTGCCCTATGCCATCTCCATTGAGGGCCAGGTCATCCGGGTGTACGACCCCAGCATTCATCTGCCACTGAGCACCACCGCCATGAGCGAGGAGAACAACTTCTCCTTCCTGCGGCAGGAGGAGTTCGACACGCGCTGGGTTCCCTGCAAACGGCCCTTCGTTCTTGCCGGCGGCGAACTGACTTTGGATATGCTCGATCTCCGCTACGACCCTACCGGCCACTTCTACGAGGCTCCGTTACATGTAAAGGCCCTGGGCGGCTGTTTTGTCATCGACGACTTCGGACGCCAGTTGGTAAGCCCCACCAACCTGCTGAACCGCTGGATTGTTCCCCTGGAGAGCCGGGTGGACTACCTGAAGCTACATACCGGAAAGACCTTCAGCATTCCGTTCGACGAGTTGGTTATTTTCTCAACCAACCTGGAGCCGGAAGACCTGATGGACCCGGCTTTTCTGCGCCGCCTTCCCTACAAAATCGAAATTGGAGCGCCCACGGTTGACCTCTACCGGCGCATCTTTGAAAAGGAGAGCGAACGGCAGGGATTGACGCTGAGCAGCGAAATATTCGGCTTCATTGTGCACAAGATCCAGGTAGAAAAAGAACTGGAACTCGCCGCCTATCATCCCCGGTTCATTGTGGACCAGGTGGTGGCCACCTGCCGCTTTATGGGTCAGGCCCCGCACTTTGAGCCGCGCTACATCGAGTACGCAATCGACAATCTGCGGGTGAAACACAGTTCCGCGCCCAAGACCCCGACTCTGGCCTCCACTGGCAAGGGTTGAGGCGCGCATGAAGCTGCGGAACGCAGGTCTGGCTTGACGCAGGCGGCTTGCTGATCGATCCAGGCTGCTCTCCCTGCCCATTTTCATATGCAAAGCACTGCCGGTGTACAGGCGGTAGGACGATGCGGTATCCTGAGTCTTAGCCCATGATTTTTTCCCGCGATTACATAGGGTATTTGGCCCGCCGCACTGTCAAGCATCTTATCGACGCCAAGATGATCACCACCAGCGACATGAAGGTGGTCGAAGAGCGCGTTAAAGAGGGCTTGACCGAGGAACTATCTCTTGAAGACCGCATCAACGAGGAGGTACGCGTGATTCTGGAAGCGTATTCCGAGGAAATGCGCAAAACCGGCGCACAGTATGCCGAGATGTTCAAGAAGGTCAAAGGCGAGCTGACCAAGAAATACAAGGCGGTGCTATGAGGATCAGCCCCGACAAGCTCAACAAGCTGGCCCACACCGTGGCCGACACCCTGGCCGAGATCGACGAGGTTGGATTCCTGGAGGATCGCAACACCATCCGCCAGGAGGCGCGCAAGGCGCTCACCGCCCTGCTCACCCAGGAGGCGGGCATCGACACCGCGGCCCGGCTCAAGATCGCCAACCAGCGCAAGATCATCCTGGAAGGCTCCCAGGAATGGGAGATTCTGTACCGCAAGTACTACAACGACGAGGTCAAGAAGCTGGGCATCTGAAGCGGCATTCAGACCCGCAACAGCTTTGGCATAGGACTGCTTTTTTGTTAGAGTAGGAAAGTGGCTGTTTACGGCTATTTAACCTAAGTGTGTGGCGCTATCGTCTAGGGGTTAGGACGTGAGATTCTCAATCTTAAAACCCGGGTTCAATTCCCGGTAGCGCTACCAATCAAGATTCGCTAAAGCCCGCTCGATGAGCGGGCTTTGCTTTTGCCTGAAAAACTTATTGGCGCTCCCCGGCTCCCATAAGCGCTTGCCGTTGCACACAAAATGGTGCACAGTCCATACGGATTCTCCGGCCCTCGATTCAGCCTCTGCGCAAGGTGAGCAGCGTAATTTCCGGCGGGCAATTGAGGCGGAACGGCAGCCCCACCGTGCCGATGCCGCGATTGACGTAGAGTTGCAGGCCGCCAAGCCTGAAGAACCCCTCGACATATTTTTTGCCCCACGCGGGAAGTGTCAGAGCGCCCAGAAACGGCAGGCGAACCTGGCCTCCGTGCGTGTGGCCGCTCAGCATCAGATCCACCGCTTGCCCGGCGGGATGCGTGAGCAGGAGGTCGGCGTAGTCCGGGGCGTGGCACAGCAGAACAACTGGTTCATTTGCCTGATTGCGGGTCGAAGCTGGAATGGCCAGCTCAGGGTTGGGGCGGCCCTCAACCGGATCGTCGAGTCCTGCAAGCCAGATTCTGTCACCGGCGCGCTCCATCGGCATATAGGCGTTCCTGAGCACGGCGATACCGCTGGACGTGAGCGCCTCCGCCACCACTTTGGCGCCAATGATGAAGTCATGGTTGCCGAGTACGGCGTAAATTTGCCGGCAAGCAAGTTCCTTGAGGATCGCGGCGCATTGCCACGCCGACCCAACGGCAAAATGCCTCTTGCCGATGCCGACAGTGACAAAGTCGCCGGTCAGAACCACCGCATCGGGATGCAGGCGGTTGATCCTGTCAACCACATGGCGAAGGAAGAAAGGCTCTGTGAATTCGTCCATGTGGATGTCGCTGATCTGCGCGATGCGCAGGCCGTCAAAGGCAGCGGGCAGATTGCGCAAAAAAACGTCGCGCTGGGTGACCTCGATCCAGTGACGCGCAATCTCGCCTGAGTAGAGCACCAGCCCGGCTGCTCCAGCCATGCCTACCTTGAAAAAATGGCGCCGGTTGATGGGTTGCCGGGAAGGGGGAGAAAGAATAGCCATACCCCATCGTATCGATTTTCTGCTCTGCGCAAGAGATTGGGATGCTGGAGCCGGCACAATTAAAATGCCATTGACATGCCAGCGCCCCCCCGTGGTTAGTTCCCTTTGCGCGCCGCGGCCAGGAATGCGCGCTCAAAGCCGTCGATGGATTTCTGGATGCGCTCCAGCGGAATGGTCAGCGACAGGCGAATGTAGCCCGCGCGTCCAAAGCCGGCGCCTGGAACAGCCAGCACGCCTTCATCCGCAAGCAGTTGGGTAAACGCTACGTCATCGGGAATGGGAGTCTTGAGGAAGATGTAGAAGGAGCCTTCAGGCCGCCTCACTTCGTAGCCGATGGCCGCAAGCGCATCGCAAAGAACATTTCGCTTGTGCTCGTACGGAGCGGCGTCGATGGTCTCATCGAGCGACTCCAGCATCACCCGTTGCCAGATGGCGGGCGCGTTGATAAAGCCCAGGATGCGATTGCTGAAGGCACAGGCTCCGCGCAGAGCCGGAGCGCCTTCCAGTTGCGGCGACAGCGCCAGGTAACCGATGCGCTCGCCCGGCAATCCCAGCGACTTGGACCACGAGTTGCAGATGGCAGTGTTAGCAACGAGCGACGCCACTTCAGTCTGTTTTTGTCCGTCATAGACGAACGACTTATAGGGCTCATCGCTGATGACGGTAATGGGCTGGCCGGTGCGCTTCAGCATCCCATCCAGATCGCGGAGGACGCTTGCAGGGTACACGCGCCCGGTAGGGTTGTTGGGCGTATTGAGAAGAATGGCGCGAGTGCGAGGAGTGATGGCCGCCGCGATGCGCTCCACGTCGGGCAGGAACGAAGCGTCGGTCTCTACAGGAACCATGCGCCCGCCGTGATTGCTGATATAGAACTGGTACTCGGGAAAAAAAGGCATCAAAACGATGACTTCATCGCCGGGATCGAGAATCGATTTCAGAATCACATTGCAAGCGCCCGCCGAGCCGACCGTCATAAAGACGTCCTCGCCCGTGAAATCCAGGCCGGTCTCTCTGCGCAGCTTGCCGGCGACAGCATCGCGAACCTCAGCGTAGCCGGGATTGGGCATGTAGCCATGCGAGCCGGGACGATTGCCGGCAGCAACGCGCCGCAAGGCAGCCAGCACCGCGGGCGGCGGTTCGACGTCGGGATTACCCAGTGAAAAATCGCAGATTGCGTCGGCGCCGCGCTCGCGCTTGAGCCGGACTCCTTCCTCAAACATGCGGCGAATCCAGGAAGCGTTTTCAAGTTGCCGGGCGATGATCTTTGCAACGGGCATGGTCTTGGGCCTGCTATTTCTTTAAAAGTTCTTCGCTGGCCAGCAGGTTGATGCCTGCCGCCTGCAAACGCTCAATCGCCACATCCGGATCGGCGAAGCGAAAGATGAGAATGGCCTCGTTCCCGCGAACATAGGGAAAGGCGTACATGTACTCGATGTTGATGCCGGTTCCGTCCAGCGCTCCCAGCACGTCGGCCAGGCCGCCCGGACGGTCGGGCACCTCGACGGCGAGAACCTCGGTGACTTTTACCACGAATCCGTGGGCTTCAAAAAGCGCGGCAGCCTTCTGCCAGTCCGTGACAATCATCCGCACAATGCCGTATTGCTGGGTGTCTGCCAGGTACAAGGCGCGAATATCGATGCCTTGCTGCGCCAACAGCCGCGCCGGTGCGGAGATGTGTCCCGGCTTGTTTTCGGCAAACAGCGAAATCTGTTGAATCTTCATGATGTCCGCCTGTCGATGACCCGTTTAGCCTTGCCCTGACTACGCTCGATAGAATACGCCTCAACCAGCGCAACCTGTACGCGAATTCCCAGCACGTGATCGAGTGCGCTTTGCAGCTTATCGTGCAGCCCCTGCAATGCGCCGATTTTGTCGTTGAACATCTGCGGCGTAACTTCCACCTGTACTTCCATCCTGTCCAAACCGTGCTCGCGGGTGAGCAGGATCTGGTAATGCGGCAGGGTGCCCTCGACCTCGAGCAGCGCCGTCTCCACCTGCGATGGAAACACATTGACGCCGCGAATAATCAGCATGTCGTCGCTGCGCCGGCCGATGCGGCCAATGCGCCTGAGGGTACGCCCACATGCGCACGTGCCCGGCATAATCATGGTGATATCGCGCGTGCGATAGCGGATCATGGGCATGGCCTGCTTGCTCAGCGTGGTCAGCACCAGTTCGCCCTCGCTCCCGTCTGGCAGCGGCGCACCCGTCTCGGGATCGACAATCTCCGGATAGAAATGATCTTCAAAGATGTGCAGGCCCTGGTGGTGGCGGCACTCGCAGCCCACGCCCGGGCCGATAATCTCCGAGAGCCCGTAGATATCGAAGGCCTCGATGCTGCTCATCTTTTCAATGTGCCTGCGCATGGAATCGGTCCACGGCTCGGCGCCGAAAACGCCGGCACGCAGCGGCAGGTCTTTCATGTCCACGCCGAGTTCGGCGGCGCGCTCGATCAGGTGCAGAAAATAGGTGGGCGTGCAGCACATCGCGGTCACGCCAAAGTCCTTCATCAGCATGATCTGGCGATCGGCGTGGCCCGCGGATGTGGGAACCACAGCAGCCCCCAGCGCCTCGGCTCCGTAATGCGCGCCCAGGCCGCCGGTGAAGAGTCCGTATCCGTAGGCAATCTGGATGATGTCTCCGCGATGCAACCCGCAGCCGGCAAAAGCGCGCACCAGCACCGAGCTCCACACGTCCACATCTTGTTGTGTGTACGCAACCACAATGGGTTTGCCGGTGGTTCCGCTGGAACCGTGGAGGCGCACCACGTCCTTCATGGGACTGGCGAAAAGTCCAAACGGATAGGTGTCGCGCAAGTCGCTCTTCTTGGTGAACGGCAGCCTGGAGATGTCCGCGAGCGAACGAATATCGTCGGGCGTAATTCCGAGCTCGTCCATGCGTGAGCGGAACAGTTTGACGTGCTGCCAGGCCCGCGCAACCACGGCTTTGAGCCGCATCAACTGCAGATTGCGCAGTTCGGCAAGCGGTGTGTAATCCGGCACGCTGGCGGGATGACAGTCGGTAGCGCAGGATTCCAGGATGGCCGTCATCGTTTTTGCCCGATTTTTTGTTCGAGAGTTTGTCCGGCAGCCCGGCCGATAGAGAACGCCTGAAGATTGGCGTCATGCAGCTTCTGTGGCAGGTTGCGTTCCAGAGCGGCGGTCCATGCCTCGACAGGAAACTGCAAGTGGCGGCTCAACACGCCCAGCAGCGCCACATTGATGCTTTTCTTGTTGGACAAACTGGATTCGTCGATTTGCGAAGGATCAATGAGGGAGCCGCCCAGGCGCAGCGCCGCGGCATTGACCGGAATCTGGTCCGGCGCGATGACCAACAGAAAATCCGCCTCGCCTTCCGGAACCATGGGGCTGAAAACACGCTCGCCAAAACGCACATCGCTGGAGACCGAGCCGCCGCGCTGGCTCATGCCGTGCAACTCGCTCTTCTTCACGTCCAGGCCGGCGCTGAAAGCCACATCGGCCAGAATGTCGGAGGCCTTGATTACGCCCTGCCCGCCCAGTCCCGCAATTACCACGTTAGTCGGCTTGCTGTTCATTGCACCTCTCGTACTCGCGGATGGAGCGGGCCGCCAGCAAACAGTCGCGGCGGGCAATCACGACGGAAAGCTCCTTTTTATCCAGGCAGGATTGAATCAGATCTTGAAATTTTCCCAGGTCCTGCGCGGGATCGATGACGTACACATTGCGCACACCCAGCGAGCGCGCCAGGTCTTCAAAGATCACCTTGCCGGTTTGCGCATGATTGAGCGTGCGCCCGGTTCCCGGATGCTCCTGCATGCCGGTCATGGCCGTGGTTCCGTTGTCCAGAATCACCAGCACGTGGCCGCTCTCCGGCGGGTTGTAAACCATCTCCACCAGGCCGGTAATGCCGCTGTGCACAAACGTGCTGTCACCCAGAACGCTGACCACGCGCCTGGCTTCCGCGGGCGGCAGCGAGTGACGCAGCCCCAGGCCCACGCCGATGGCCGCGCCCATGCACACCAGCGAGTCCATCGCCTGGAAGGGCGGCAAAACGCCGAGGGAATAGCAGCCGATGTCGCCGGCCACGATGCATCCCAAGTCCTTCAGAACCGTGTAGACATTGCGATGCGGACAGCCGGGGCAAAGAGCCGGCGGCTTGCCGGGAACAGGCTTCGCCTCCGACGAAATGTCTCCGTTCAAAATGCGCCGCACGCGCGTGCTGTTCAGTTCGCCAAAGCGATACATCTCCGGCTTGGCGTCGACCGCAATGCCTGCGGTGCGCGCGGCCTCCACCAGGTACGGATCGCCTTCCTCAATAACAATGCAGCGCTCGACGCTGGCGGCGAAGGCGCGCATGCGCTCCAAAGGAAGCGGGTACGTCATTCCCAGCTTCAGCACGCTGGCTTGCGGCGCGGCTTCACGCACATGCTGGAAGGCAATGCCGGAGGTAATGATGCCCAGCGAGGATGAGCCTTTGATCAGCTCGTTCGGTCCCGCCTCATCGTTCCACGCAGCAATCTCGGCGAGGGTTTTGCGCAGCCGCCGATGCGCCGGCTTGGCATAGGCGGGAATCATGACGCGGGAGGGAAAATCGTGTTCAAAGTGCGGTGAGTGCGGAGGAGGAATCGCCATCGTTCCGCGTCGGACAACGGTCTTGGAATGACAGACGCGCGTGGTCATGCGCAACAGCACGGGCACTTGCCAGCGCTCGGAGATTTCAATGGCGCGCAGCGTGAACTCGTAAGCCTCCTGCGAGTCCGAGGGCTCCAGCATGGGCACGCCGGCAGCCAACGCATAACGCCGGTTGTCCTGCTCGTTCTGGCTGGAAGCCATTCCCGGATCGTCGGCCGAGACGATGATCAGCGCGCCGTCCAGCCGGATATACGCGACGGTAAACAAGGGATCGGCGGCGACGTTCAACCCGACATGCTTCATGGTGACGAGTGCGCGCGCACCGGAAAAAGCAACGCCTATGGCAACTTCCATGGCCACTTTCTCGTTGGGCGACCACTGCGCTTTTCCGCCGAGAGTTTCAAAGGTTTCCAGAATTTCCGTCGAGGGAGTGCCCGGGTATCCGGTGCCGAGTGTTACCCCGGAATCAAAAGCGGCCATGGCAACCGCCTCGTCCCCGCTGAGCAGGGCCAACGCTTGCTTTTGCTCTAAATCATCCAAGATAACGCCTTTGGTTTCTGAATATTGCATCAATTTTACACAATTGAGGCTTACCGCACTGTGCGCGCCAGCACCCTACCAATCCACGCAAACTGCAAGGGCCACACAGCCTTGTGGCTATGTGGCCCAGTCATGATGCCGTCGCGCGAGCTATTGCACAGCGGGCGCGAAGGAGGGAGGAGCATCGTCGGCGCTCGTTCCCCAGCTCTTGTCCGGCGTGGAGGAGAGCACAAAGTTGAGCGTGCCGCCGTGACTCAGGAACCTCTCGCTCAGCCAGGTTTTGGTTGTTGCTACTCCATTCACTTTCAAGCCATGCACGTATGGTGCATCTGTGGCCGCGCCCTCGGCCTTGACCAGGATGTCGCCGCTCGCCCGGTGAATGCGAACCTCTGAAAACAACGGGCTGCCGAGTATCAGTTCGGCGCGCCCTGGAATTTCCGGATACATGCCGATGGCCGACCACACGTACCACGACGACATTTCGCCCAGGTCGTCGTTGCCGGGCATGCCCTTCGGCGTATTCGTCCAGATGGTGTTGAGGACCTGGCGGACGGTTTCCTGAGTCTTCCACGGCTGGCCGGAGAAGTCGAAGAGCCAGGGCGTCTCGATCGACGGCTCGTTATTCAACTCCGCGTGCAGGCCGCCGGATTCCGTCACTGCCCAGGCACCGTCCGGCTTATGGAAGAAGCTGTCAAGACGTGCGTTGGCCTTATCTTTGCCGCCCATCGCGTCAAACAGCCCTTGCACGTTGAATGGCACCATCCACACATACTGCGCAGCACTGCCCTCCACGAATCCATGCGAAGAGGCCGGATCGAACTTGGTCCATGAGCCGTCCATATTGCGGTTCTGAATGTAGCCCGCATCGGCGGTGGCATTCGGGTTGTAGAGGTTCTTCCAATATTGCGCCCTTTCCAGGAAGAGCCGGTAGTTTGCATTGTCGTGCATGCGCCGGGCCAACTCGGAAACAGCAAAGTCCGCGGTCACATCTTCAAGCGTGTCAGCCGCGCCGCCCCAGGAATTGCCCTCGGTGGGAATGTAATGCAGCTTCATCCACTGGTCCAGCGAGGGCCGCTGACCAACGCATTCGACGGGGCAACCGGCGCGGCTCAGGTCGTTTGCCGTGGGAACGGTTGCGGCCTTCAGCAAAGATTCATATGCGGCCTTGACGTTGAAGCGGTTGCCGCCAAAGGCCAGAATATCCGCGATGGCAGGCGCAGCCGGGTCTCCGTTCATCACGTGCGTTTCGCCGGAGTTATGCGTCCAGCGGTCCCATTCTCCGCCCTTCTGGTTGGCCTGGTTTAACAGGGACTGCGCAATATCGCTGCCGATATCCGGAGACAGCAGCGTGACAAGCTGAAGCTGCGAACGATACACATCCCAGCCGGAGAAGGTGGCGTACTCGGCCTGCTGCGGAGCAACCACCTTGTGGACCTTCTGGTCCATGCCGAAGTACTCGCCGTTGGCGTCGCTGTAGAGGTTCTCGCCCAGCATGGTGTGGTAAAGCGCGGTATAAAAGACCGTGCGCTGGTCGCTGGTGCCGCCGGTAATGCGCATGCGGTCCAGCAGCCCGTTCCAGGTGCGATGACCGCGCTCGCGCACCATATTAAAGCTGGTTCCTTTAGGATTCTCGGCGCGCAGATTCGCTTCCGCATTCTGCGGGCTCACGTATGAAATTCCCACTCGAACATTCACTGCAGAGGAGGCCGAAGTGTCCAGAGTTACCCAGGCGCCGGAGCCTTTGCCCGGCGGCGGAAAGCCCTTGCTTCCATACGTGGTGCCGCCCGCCGCTTGCTTGCCGCCGGCCTGCACGGCTGAGTCCTGCCATGTGCCGGTGCCCGTGAACGGACGATCGAAATGAGCCACGAAGTAGAGCGTGTAATAGCTGCGGCGATCCTCGGTTCCCAGATAGCCGCAAAAGTTTCCGCTGGTGACGGAGCCGGAAATGGTGTGCGTCGCCGGATCGACTTTTACCGTCGCGTCTGTGCTGCCCGGCTCGGAATCGGAGGTGCGCACCAGCATTACGGCTGGCGAGCCCGCCGGATAGGTAAAGCGTCCCGACCCGGTGCGCGGCGTCGCCGCCAGTTCCACCACCACGCCGTTAGCAAGCTTCACTTTGTAGTAGCCGGCCTGGGCGGTTTCGTCGCTGTGCGAGAAACCGCTGGCGTAGACCGCATTCTCGCTATCGTCCGACGGCGAGCTGCTGACAGTTCCCACATACGGCATAAAAGGAATATCGCCGCTCGCCCCGGCGCAACCCGTGCCCATCAGGTGCGTCAGCGAGAAGCCGCGAATCTTGGTCGCGGCGTACTCGTAGCCGCCCGGCGCTGCCGGACGCCCCCGGTCGTCGCGCATTGAACCCGGTACGCCTTCCACACGGCGGCGGGGCTTGTTGTAGGGCTGTTCCGGACTCCACGCCACCATCCCGAACGGCATTGCCGCGCCAGGAAAATCGTTGCCGCCATTGGTGGTGCCAATCAGCGGATTGACAGCCCCGGCGGGGTCCGCTGCCTGTGCGGAAGCCTCCACGGCTAAGCCGCTCAACGCTGCCGCGGTCAGTAATAGTGCAATCTGCCAGCCGATCTTCATGCCAGTGAATCTCTGCTTGAATTCCACATGTAACTCCAGGCGTATGCGCCAAGGTCTGCAACTTCCGAAGCTGGATTTTACCACCCGGTTCATGTGCCGTTCTACGATGGGGGCTACGGATGGCAGGCTGCGC
>JARLGF010000054.1 GCA_031296165.1 Occallatibacter sp.
AGCCAGCGGCCGGCGGCTTCGGCATCGGGCAGGAAGAGGGACGCGACACCACCGGCACAGGCGGCCTGGGCCAGGTGTTGAGCATTGCCGTGGACGCCGGCAACCAGGTCGATCCCGGCCTCGGCGGCGGCGGTTCCACAGGCGGCGTGGAGCGCGGGGCCGTGCTCGCCCATTTCCAGCATCTCTCCGGCAACGAGGATGCGGCGGCGTGCGGGCTGCGCGGCCAGGGAGCGAATCATGGAGCGCAGCGCCTCGGGATTGGAGTTATAGCTGTCGTTGAGGATGGTTGCGCCGGCAATCTCGATCGCCTGGCCGCGCTTGTCGCCGGCGGTGAGAGAAGCGAGTGCGGCTACGGCTGCGTCAAGGTCGACGCCCGCCTCCAGGGCTACGGCAAGGCCAGCAAGTGCATTCGACGCGTTGTGCGTGCCCAGCATGTGCAGCGTCAAGCGCTTTTCTTGCTCGCCGGAGCGCACGCGGAGATGCAGGCCTGACGGACTTTCTTTGACCTCAAGAAGCCGCGGGTCGGCACAGGGACCGGTGCCGAAGTAAACAGCCCGGCCCGGGAAGTCGCGGCCAAACTGCGAGACGTAGGGATCGTCGCAATTGAGAAAGGCTACGCCGCTGGACGGCAGAGCGGCCACCAGCTCGAATTTGGCGCGGGCGATGCCGGCCTGGCCTTCGGCAAAGTTCTCAATGTGCGCGCTGCCCACGTTGGTGACCAGGCCCCAGTCGGGAGCGGTGATGCGCGCCAGTGCGGCGATTTCGCCGGCGTGGTTCATGCCCATCTCGACCACGGCGATTTCGTGCTCCGGCTCCAGGCGCAGCAGTTGCAACGGCAGACCAAAAGCGTTGTTGAGATTGCCCTGCGACTTGAGCACATGGAACTTTGCGCCGAGGGCCGCGGCCACCGCTTCCTTGGTGGTGGTTTTGCCGGCCGAACCGGTGATGGCCACTACGCGCTTTCCCCACTGGCGGCGCACATGAGCGGCCAGGGCCTGCAGGGCGACGAGCGGGTCTTCGGCGATTAGCAGCGGCACGGCGAGCGCCGCGTCAGGCAGGGAGGCCACGCGCGCACGGGAGACGACGGCAGCGACGGCTCCGCGCTCCACAGCGGAGGCCACAAAGTCGTGTCCGTCCATGCGCTCACCGCGCACGGCAAAAAACAGCTCGCCCGGAGCCACGGTGCGCGAGTCAATGGAGTAGCCGCCCACCACCAGCGTGCCGGCATTGGCCACGCTTGCAGGCGCTTCAAGAACCGCGCCCGTGCCGACTGCCGCCTCTGCCAGTGTCAGTTTCATTGCACATCACCATAGCCCAAATTCCTGAGCGAGGAAAGGGCAATCTCCGTGTCGTCGAAGGGAATGACGCCGCCGGCCAGAATTTGTTCCTTTTCGTGACCCTTGCCGGCGATCAGAACCACGTCGCCGGGAGTGGCTGCTGCGAGCGCCACGGCAATAGCCCTGGTCCGGTCCGGCTCGACGGTGTATTGGACGCCGCTCGCCTTCAATCCGGGCTCAATCTCGGCGAGAATCGTGAGCGGATCCTCGGAGCGGGGATTGTCGCTGGTGGCCACCACAAAGTTGCTGCCCTCGCCGGCGGCCAGGCCCATCCTGGGTCGTTTGGTGCGGTCGCGGTCGCCGCCGCAGCCGAAGAGCGTAATCACGCGCTTGCCCAACGGCGCCGTCATCTGGCGGGCGAGGGTGGTGAGGTTGCGCAGCGCATCGTCGGTGTGGGCGTAGTCCACGATCACGGTGAAGGGCTGGCGCGCGGCGACAAGCTGGAAGCGACCGGGGACCGGCTTGAGGCGCGGAACGGATGCCACCAGATCGGCAAAGGGAACGCCGCGCGCGTGGGCAGCGGTGAAGGCGGCCAGCAGGTTGAGAATGTTGACTTCGCCGGCTAGGCGCGAGACGAGGTGGGCCGTGCCGGCCGGAGTCTCGATATCGAGCACCGCGCCGCCGGGCGTGAGCGAGTAAGATGCGGCGCGCCAGTCGCCCTGGCCTATGCCGTAGGTGCGTACTTCCGCGCCGGCCCTGGCTGCTGCCGCGGCCAACTGCTTTGCGCGGGGATCGTGCGCATTGATCACGGCCACGCGCGGCGCCGGATACACCGTGCCGTCAAAGAGCAGCCGCTTGGCTGCGAAATACTTTTCCAGCGTCTGGTGATAATCCAGATGGTCTTGCGTGAGATTGGTAAAGACGGCGACATCGAAACCCAGACCGAAGGCGCGTCCCTGATCGAGAGCGTGGCTGGAAACCTCCGTTACCAACTCTGTGGCTCCGCGGCTGACGCCCTCGGCCATCAGTTCAAACAGGTCGCGCGACTCGGGCGTGGTGTGCACGGAGGGACGCACCTGGCCGGCCACATGGTATTCGATGGTGCCGACGAGGACGGTGGTGCGGGCAGCCTCATTCAGCAGTGCTTCCATGAGGAAAGCCGTGGTGGTTTTTCCGTTGGTTCCGGTGATGCCGGTGGCCGCCAGCTTGCGCTCGGGATGGCCAAAGAAGGCCGCGGAAGCCTCGGCCAGAGCGCGGCGGCCGTGTTCCACCTCCAGCACCGGCAGGCCGGCTTCAAAGACCAGCAAATGATCGAACTTGGGCGCGGAGTCGGTGATGACACCGAGAGCGCCTGCGGCGATGGCCTTTTCGACGTAGCGGTTGCCGTCTGTGGAGCCGCCCTTCATGGCTACAAAAACCGAGCCGGTGCGGACGCGGCGGGAGTCGTATTCGACGCCGGTAATCGGCTCGGCGGAGCCGCCACCCACGCCCACGGCGGTTACTTCTGCTGCTAATTCTGTCCAGTTCATCTTGGGTTTCATTGTAGATGGCCGGAGGGTGATGGATTTCAAGAAGAGCAAGCACAATGCGTAATCAATACCACGGCGGGTATTGCAAGGATGGCCGAAGATCCTCGCCAGACTGAAGAGTTTTCCGGAGACGGGCGCAGCGTTGGGCTGTTCAGGCTTTTTCAGTATCTTCGCACCCAACGATCCGGTCGAAGATCAGTGTGGCGCAGGCTGCGCAAGCAGCTTGAACCGCACTCCAATCGTGCCATCCCGGCGCAAGGAGCTTGTATTCGGCAAGGTCGACTTCATCCAGGTCGTAAGGCAACGGCATTGCCAGTTGAATCTGGAGCTGCTGGAGGGCCGATTCACCGTTTGGCTGTGGGTAGATGCTATCGAATGAACGCAGCGCCGAGACGGCATCTTCATTTCCGATGGAATCGGCCAGGGCGGCAAAATCGAGGTAATCGCGCGTTGCATTGCGCTTGAGGATCAAGACAGCTTTGATGCGCAGCATCTCGGCCAGGGTGGGAACCGTAAGCCGCTGGCCGAAGCGTTCGATTTCAGTGGTATCCAGCGGCCGATCGCGAATCAATTGCCGCACGCCGGTCTCGATGCCATCGAGGCTGCCCAAAATCTGAACAGGCCGGCGAACCCGCGCTGTCTTCCAGCCTGCGACCGACTCCAACTGGGCCAATACCTGATCGAAACGCAGCCGGAGGCCGGTGAGAACATGGTCGGCATCGGTGGACAGCCTGTGTCCTGCGTAGATCGCAGCTGCGGTTCCTCCCACAAGAACCGCATCCGGCAAAATGCGCTGCAGATGGGCAGCTGAGGAAAGAACCTGTTCCCATTCAGGCAGCTTTGAGGTGCTGTTCGGCATAGCGCCTCCAGAAGTGATACCGCTGCGCATAGGGATCTTGTGCGCGCGTGAGAGCGATGCGAAGGATTTTCTCCATGAGGCCGCGGTCTTCGAGTGCAACGGAGCGCAACTCCGCCCAATCCTCCCGCTTGCCGCGGCCGATCATATCGTCAAGGGCGGCAAGCGTATATTGCCGATGATTGAGATGCCGGTGCAACACGGTTTGTCCTTCCTGAAAACGCCTGCTCCGCGAGTTAGCAGGCACAGAAAACATATCACAAACGGAGCGGAGGATTATCGCAATTTTGACGTTCTTTAATCATGCTATTCCATGGAAATCCGTCCTCAGTGTCCGCAGTGGACCACAATCTGGGTTCCGGGGGGGACCATGGTGCCGGGAGCCGGCGCCTGTTGGCGCACAGTGCCGTTGCCGACGATGCGCACCTCAAGGCCCGCAGCACTGGCCTGCTCTATGACCTTGCGCACCGGAAGGCCAATGAGCGAGGGAACGCGCAGGCGTTTGGCATCGGGGATCATGACGGCCATGGTCGAAGGCTGCGCCGGAGCCTTTGGGACGGCTTGCGGAGCGCCGTATACCGGCGGCACTCCACCCGGATTTACCGCTGTGTTTCCGGCCGGTTTTGCGGGCTGTGCGGCGGACTGAGCGGGCGTGGGCGCGGCGCGCAGGGGGTCGTCGCTGGGCAGGTCGTTGACCGCCGCATAGAGCGCGTCGACGTCGGCGGATTGCATATCGTCTTCGCGGATAGGCGCCTCGGGCTTTTGACCGGGGTGGGGTGTGCGCACATCGGTGTCGTGCGAGACGCCGAGATATTCGAGTATCTGCTGCGCCACCTCGGCAAATACCGGGGCAGAGACGCTGGCGCCGTAATAACTGCCCCTGGGGTTGTCCATGACAACGGCCACGGCAATCACCGGATTGTTGACCGGTGCGAATCCAGCAAAGGAAGCCACATGCATGCTCTTCGAGTAAGTGTGCGTGGCGGGATCGATTTTTTGCGCTGTGCCGGTTTTGCCGCCGGAAGAGTAGCCGTTAAGCATTGCCTCTTTGCCGGTTCCGAACAGCACCACGCCCTCCATCATTTTGCGCATCTGGGCCGCGGTGAGCGTGGAGATGACGCGATGCGCGCCGTTGGGCAGCGGGTTGGGCAGATCGCCTCCCGGCTTGAAGGGCGAAGCCTGTGGCGTCGCTTGCGGTGCGGATGGCGTTGTGTTGTTGACGGCGTGGTCCACCTGGCCGGGCATGAGCACGCGCGGTGGCAGATAAACGCCGCCGTTGGCGATGGTGGAAACCATGGACACCAGTTGCAGCGGGGTGACGGCAATTTCCTGCCCCATGGCGATGGAGCCGATGGACGAAGAACCCCAGCGGTTTACCGGGCGCAGCAGGCCGCGGGTTTCACCGGGCAGCTCGGCGCCGGTGCGCGAGCCAAAGCCGAAGTCGCGAATGTACTGATAGAAGCGGTCAGGCCCGACTTTGAGAGCCAGCTTGATGGCGGCCACGTCGCTGGATTCCTCAAGCGCTTTATGGACTGGAATCACGCCGAAGTGTTCGCCCTGGTTGTCGTGAATCACGCGTCCGGCGAGGGTGATCTTGCCGCCTTGGCAGTCGATCATGTCGTCCGGTGAGGCTTCATGCTGGTCGAGGGCGGCAGAATAGGCGACCAGCTTGAAGGTTGAACCCGGCTCATAGACATCGCTGATCGCATGATCGCGCAGCAGCGCCGGGGTGGTATGGCGAAACTGGTTGGGATTGAAAGTGGGACGGATGGCCAGCGCCAGAATCTGCCCAGTGTGCACGTCCTGCACCACGACCGTGCCATTATCGGCGTGGGTTTTTTCCATGGCGTGGTCCAGCGCCCGCTCGGCGAGGAACTGCATGTTCTCGTCGATGGTGAGCACCAGATTCTGCCCCGGCTGTGGCTCGCGTTCGCTGGAACCCAGGATTTTGCGGCGCGCATCCATGGCGGTGAACATGAGGCCGGAGGTGCCGTGAAGCTGTCCGTCGAACTTTTGTTCGATGCCGCCGAGGCCGTTGTCGTCGACGCCGACGTAGCCCAACACCTGCGCGGCGATCTCGTTGTTGGGGTAGAAACGCTGGAACTCTTTCTGGAAGTAGATTCCCTTGAGAGCGAGGGCTTTGACGCGTGCCGCCGCTTCAGGCGTGACGCGGCGCGCGACCCAGGCAAAACTGCGCCCCGCCGTAAGCCGTGATGCAATTTGCGCCTCGGTGGTCAGCGCATCGTCGGGGTCGGTGTGGACGAGGGCGGCGAGGGCGTGTGCGGCGGTCTGCTTGTCGTCTATCTCGGTGGGCACCGCATAGATGGAGTCGGCCTGGACGGTCATGGCCAGTTCATGAAGGTTGCGGTCGTAGAGCACGCCGCGGCGGGGAGCTACCTCAAAGGTGCGCGATTGCTGCTTTTGGGCGCGCTCCACAAACTCCTGGTGACGGACGATCTGGAGCCAGAAGAGGCGGCTTCCAATGACGCAGGCCCAGATAAAAAAGAACAGGCAGATGAGCCAGAACCGCGCACGCTTGAGGGGGATGGCGCGTGCTGTTGTGGAGCGGTTGCGGATGGCGCGAACGGCTGGCTGCATGAAGGAAAACTCCGCGCATGAGAAAGCGCCGGATGCGCGGCTTATTGCGCGGGAGGCGCCGGCGGAGTCACCTGAGCAATGGAAGGAATTCCGGCATCGGGACGGGCGTTGGGATGAATGACCTGGCCGGGCTGTGGCTCGGCAAGGCCCAACTGGCGGGCCATGGCATCAATGCGGCCGGGCTGGGTTAACTGCGCCTCGGAGAGGCGCAACTGGCGGTTTTCCTCGCGCAACTGGTCCAGCGCCTGCTTTTCCGACTCGACGCGATAACCGCTCTCAATGGCGTAGAAGTGCTGCAAGCCGTAGACCATGACCAGCGAGAAGAGCACGGCGACCGCCGCGGAAAAAATACGCATCTGGCGCGCCCGCACCGGGTCCGGAGCCTTGACCAAACGGGAATTGTCAAAACGCTTGGGAAAGGGAACCTCGGGGGTGCGCACGCCGCGCCGGCGCAACGGCTGCTGGGCCAGAAGCTCGGCGTTCCGCTCCGCGACGCGCGCGCTCCAGCCGCGGCCGGCTTCAAAATATGTTGTTGTGCATGCCGCCATTTCCCCCTCCTTAGCTGCTAGCTTTTTGCTCCGTCCTGCTTGAAGATGATCCTTTTCCTTACCCATCAAACTGCCAATGTGTTGCCCCCAAAAACTCGCTAGACGAACTCCAAAGCTAGTAGCTAGAAGCTAGCGGCTAGAAGCTAATCTTTCCGCTGCCCGGAGTTTTGCGCTGCGCGAGCGCGGGTTGCGGTCTGTTTCTTCTTCGCCGGCCGTGACCGGCTTCCTGGTTAAAATTTCCCAGACTCCCTCGTGCGCGCCTTCCCGCAGACTGTCTTTCACGATGCGGTCTTCCAGCGAGTGAAAACTGATGACGGCCAGCCGAGCGGAGGGCTTGAGCAACTTGGGTGCGGCCTCCAGCAACGCCTTGATCTCGTCCAATTCACGATTCACGTAGATACGAAGAGCTTGAAAGGTCCTGGTCGCCGGATGAATGTGGCCTTGTTTCATTGGCGGGGCGGCTGAGGCTGCAATCCGGGCAAGTTGCCCCGTGGTTGTAACCGGCCGCCCCCGCACAATGGCTCTGGCGATTCTCCGCGACCTCCTTTCCTCTCCGTACTCGTAAATAAGGTCGGCAAGCTCTCGCTCATCCGCCTCATTTACCACTTGTTCGGCAGTGCGACCGGAACGCGTATCCATGCGCATATCCAACGGTCCATCCGCCTGAAAACTAAATCCTCTTCGCGCCTCGTCAATCTGCAGGCTGCTTACGCCAAAGTCGGCCAGCAGACCATCCAGCGAGGCTGGTTCCACGTGGCTGGCAATGGAACTGAAAGCCTCCGCCACGAAAGTAATTTTTGGCGCCTGGCTGCCCAGTTCCGCTGAAACCGCGTCCAGCTTCTCTTTGGCAAGTGCCAGCGCCTCGGGATCCCGGTCGAATCCGATCAGGTGCCCCTTGGCCCCCAGCAGCCTTGCAACTGCTGCCGCGTGCCCTGCAAGCCCGAGGGTGCAATCCACGTACGTACCGCCTGGGCGCACCCGAAGAAAGTCGATCGTCTCTGTTAAAAGAACACTCACATGGCGGCCGCTCGTATTCGTCATGTGCTCCCCCCTGAGGGGTTCCGGTGGTGCAGGTTACAAGTCGTAACCGGTTAATGAATCGATTTCCTGCGCGGTCAGAGGATTGGCCTTGACGCTCTCCCTGAGCTTCTTGAGGCTGGTCACTCTCAGGTAGCTGCCTTCGCCTGAGACCTTTACATCGCCGGTCAGCTCCGCAGTCTGCTGCAATTCCTCGGGGAAGAGCACACGCCCCTGCGGGTCCATGTCCGCCCGTCCGCCGAAGAGGTTGTACCGCTCCAGCAGCTTGATCCGCGCCGGATGGCTCTTGGGCATCTTCAGGATCTTGCCCATGCGCTGATGCCACTCCGGCATGGGATAGATTTCAGCCGTCTCCCCGTCCTGGGAGGTGATATAAAAAGCGTTGAAGTCCTTGCCGTACTTGCGTTCAATGAATGCCTTGAACTCAGCAGGCATTTTGAGGCGGCCCCGTTCGTCCAGTTTTGCTTTCGGGTTGCCGCTGAAACCGATTTGCAGATCGTCCCAGGTTTCCACACTCCCGGTGACAGCCTCGGTGTTGATAGAAGGCTGGTTATCTGCCCGGGTTTCTGGATTCTCGGTCACTTTTTGCGCTCACTGGGGCCCGGATCGCTATCAGTCGGCCCATGATGGCCCTTTTTGGCCCATCCAGACCCGACTGGACCCAGTATCGCGCAAAACACCTCCACTTGGTAGGTGGAAAACGTACAGCTTGTGGAAGAAAATTGCGGGCACTGCCGCGAGAAAAGGTTGGAGGAGGCGTTAAATACCAGTAATAGATAAAGGAAAACTTTAAACATCTACCAGTAGTGTGTGTTTACTCTTCTGGTTCTGGTTTGAATGGAGGGGATTGTAGAAACGGTCCAGGTGCTGTATAGCGAATAAAAAGCGAAAACCTGGAGATTATGCCGGTTGAACAGGCTTGATGCGCCGCGACCGCCCCGCGACCAGCTTCAACAAATAAAAGAACACCAGCGCATTGATCAGCAGCAGGCCTGCGCGCGGCCAGGTTGTGCGGCGGATGATTTCAAAGATTTCAAGGGGCAGGAAAGAGCCGGTGATCATGAGGGTAAGGTATTCCGCCCAGGTTTTTTCCAGGTAGAGGCCGATGCCCTCGATGAGGCTGATGCCGGCATAGGCGAAGACCACGGTGCTGATTCTGCGCAACATTTGAGCATCAAGGATGGAGTCTTTCTCCAGGACAAAGTTGACGAAGTGCGACTCGGGATTGAAGCGCAGAATAGTGAACACCCTGGTCAGAAAGTCGTCGATGTCCACATGCATCAGGTGCAGCGCGCCGATGCCGATGCCGATGAACAGGACCGCCTGGACCAGCTTGAAGGACGAAATCAGCACCAGCCACTTGTTGTGAGGCACGTGCGCGAGGGAGCTTGCGGATGGGGAATCGTTCATGATCCTGGGAAAACCTGGGGGTGCCTTCAGTCCCAGTTTACGTTATCGGGCCTGGGACAGTTTCGCCCGGGCTTTGCGCCGAACCGGAGGGGCAGCGATTACCATCGAAGCCATGATGCAGCAATTTCAAACCAGCCAATGGTTGCCGTATCCGGTGGAGCTGGTCTTTGCGTTCTTTGCCAATCCGGCGAACCTGCCACACCTGATGCTGCCCAGGCTGCAAACACGGATTGAAGACGCAAGGATAGAGCCGCCGCCGGCGCGGCCCGTGCCGGTGGACCCATCGCGGCGGTTTCGCAGCGTGGCCGCCGGCGAAGGCAGCGAGATTCTGCTCAGCTTTTATCCCGTCGCCTGGGTGCCGAAGCGGATGAGTTGGATGGCGCGGATTACCGGGTTCGAGTGGAATAGCCATTTCTGCGACGAGCAGGTGCGTGGCCCCTTTGACGCGTTTCGTCATCGTCACGGAATTGCGGCGGAGTTTCGCGACGGCGAGGAGGGGACGCTGGTGGCAGATGAGATCGAGTTTGCGCTGCCGCTCGGCATTCTGGGCCGGCTGGGCGGTGTGCTGGTACGGCGGCAGCTTGCCAAGGCTTTTGCGTACCGGCAGAAGCGGCTTCCGGAGATTCTGGCGGTTGCGGCACGGCAGGCGGTCAAGCGGGGGTAGAGCGGAACCAGAGTCGATGTACGCAGAAACCGCCGCACTCAAGTCGACGCAGCCATCAGGGAGCGGCGAACCTGAACAAAACTCAACAGGACACATTTACTCTGGTTCCGCTCTGGAGCGCTGCGATTATCTTTTCAGTTTCAAGAGCTCATCGCGGTCCAGCAGGTTGCCGTCGACGATGAGGCCGGAGATGCGGCGCGCGTTCCATATGTTGACGGTGGGGTCGCCATCGACGACGAGGACATCGGCGCGGCGTCCGGACGCGATCAGGCCCAGTTCGCTCCATCCGAACTGAATTGAATAATTGTTGGTGGCCGCGGCCAGCGCCTCGCGCGGAGAAAGGCCGAGACGGACCAGCATCTCCAGTTCAGTATGCAGGGAGATGCCGGGCATGGCGCCATGGAGCGGTGCGCCGGAGGCGGCCAGATAGCGGGGATAGGCGGAGAAGATGGTTTCGTTGATGCGCCAGAGCCGCATGGCTGCCTGGTCGGCCTTTTTGCGCTGGCTTTCTTCCATCCAGCGCTGCCCGGTAGCAGGCAGCTTGTGTGCCCAGGCCGGGATGGGGTAGGACAACTCGCCGGTGGCCCGATCGGAGGGTTGGTACATGTGCGCGGGGTTCAGGAGCGAGGCGGCCGGCTCTTTCCACAGGTTGCGATGCCCCGGCAAATTAAGGAAATAAAGGCTGAACATGGGCATCAGCGTGGCGTGGTGGGCAGCCAGAAAACGGGCATATGTGCGCAGGTGCAGGTCCGTGGGGGGCAGGCGCTCGGAGTAATCGTAGGCGGTGTTTGCGGCCGCTCCGCCGGGGTCGTCCACCAGCGGCCGCTGCAGTTCGTCGGGGATGACGCCCAGTACGTAGCGGCTCATGTGCAGCAGCACGTCCACGCCGGCCGTGACGCCCACGGAGTAGGGCGTGGCAACAAACTCCCCGTAGGTGACCAGTCCCATCTGATGGGCGCGGGTGACGATCCACTGCGTGTTGGCGGCGGTGAGATTGTGGCCCAGCAGCACCACGCGCATTCCCAGCCGGGCGGAGTCGTTAAGTTCCCGGAGGGAATCCTCAGGACTCAGCTCCGCGATGCGCATGCCCTCTCTCAGCTTGGGCGTCCACGCCGGCTGCCGGATCAACAGGTTCCAGTTGTCTGTGACGCCGATGGAGTTGATCAGGTAAAGATGCGGACTGGGATTGGCGGCATAATCGGTGAGCCCATGGCTATGATCGCTGCGGGTGACTACCGTGGTGACGCCCATGTAGAGATTGGCATTGGCCTGTCCCTGCGAGTTCATGCCGGCATAGCCGTCTACCAGGCCCGGGATGATGAATTTGCCCGTGCAGTCGATAACCCGTGCGCCCTTGGGAATGGTGACTGCCTGGCGCGAACCGACTTCAGCGATGCGGCCGTCGCGCATGACGACGACGGCATCCGGCAGATCTTTTGCCGAGTGTCCCCAGTCGGTCACGTCCACAATGGTGCCGCCGGCCAGAACCAGGGGCGGCGTTTGCCCCCAGGCCAGAATGCCTGCCAGGACCACTCCGCCGATACCTGTAAGAACATGATGAAAAAGTCGCATAAATAGGCCGGTCTGTTATGGATTGTTGCATAGGCAGCGATTCAACTCGTCTAGCTGGCCACCAGCGCGGGCCGCTGCCTGCGCGTGAGCAAGGGCAGCACCTGGGCCTGCGCCTCGTCCACAGTGAGGCCGTAACGGGCGCGCAGATCGTCCACTTTGCCGTGCTCGATGAACTGGTCAGGCCAGCCGATACGCACCACCGGGACCGCGCTGCCTATCTCCTGCAGCGCTTCGGTAACCGCCGAGCCGAAGCCGCCCATTTTTACGTGATCCTCGAAGGTGACAAAAGCCGCCACGCGCCTGGAGTAAAGCTCAAGCATCTCGCGGTCCAGTGGTTTGACGAAGCGTGGATTGATAACCGCAGCGGAGTAGCCGTCGCGCTCCAGGCGAACGGCCAGTTCCTGGGCCATGGCGGTCATGGGGCCGAGGCCGAGAATGGCCACGTCGGAGCCGTCCTGCAGCACTTCTGCCTTGCCGAGGAGAATCGCTTCCGGCACGGCCTTGCGGGCCACGCCGGCCACGGCGCCGCGCGGATAACGGATGGCGCTGGGGCCGGGAAGCTCGAAGGCTGTCTTCATCATGTCGGCCAGTTCGTCCTCGTCCTTGGGCGCCATCAGCACAATATCCGGAATGCCGCGCAGGTAGGCGATGTCGAACAGCCCATGATGCGTGGGCCCGTCGTCTCCGGAGAGTCCGGCGCGGTCCATGCAGAACAGCACCGGCAGCTTTTGCAGGCAGACGTCGTGCACGATGGGATCGAAGGCGCGCTGCAGAAAGGTGGAATAGATGGCGCAGACCGGGCGGAAGCCACGGGTGGCCATGCCGGCGGCAAACACCACCGCGTGCTCCTCGGCAATGCCCACGTCGAAGTAGCGCGTGGGGTGGCTGGGCCGGAACAGATCCAGGCCGGTGCCGCTGGGCATGGCCGCGGTAATGGCCACAATGCGCTCGTCCTGGTTGGCAAGATCGGACAGCGTATTGGCGAAAACCTCGGAGTAGGTGAGCTGGCCGGCAGCCTTGGTCTGGCCGGTTTCCGGGTCGTAGGGCCCCAGGCCATGGAACTTCTTCTGCTTGTCGAGCGCCGGTTGAAAGCCGCGGCCCTTCTGGGTGAGCACGTGCAGCAGCACGGGGCGGGTTGCGGCCTTGAGAAACTTGAAGGTCTCCACCAGTTGGGGCAGGTTGTGCCCGTCGATGGGACCAAAGTACTGCAGGCCCAGCTCCTCAAACATCATGGAGGGCCAGAGCAGTCCCTTGGCGGCCTCTTCGGCGCGGCGCGCCACCGAGGCAGCTGTCTTGCCGCCGAATTTCTCGATGATGCGATGGGCCGAGTCGTGCAGATAGGTGTAATGCTCGTTGGTGACGATACGGTGGAAATAGCTGGCGATGGCGCCCACGTTGCGATCGATGGACCACTCGTTGTCGTTGAGCACCACGATCATGCGCTTGGTCTGCGCGGCGATGTTGTTCAGTGCTTCATAGGTGATGCCGTTGGTGAAGGCCGCGTCGCCGGCCACGGCAATCACGTTCTCCTTGCCGCCGGCCAGATCGCGGGCCACGGCCATTCCCAGGGCAGCGGAGAGGGCCGTGCCTGCATGTCCGGCGCCGTAGCAATCGTGTTCGCTCTCGGTGCGCAGCATAAAGCCGTTGAGGCCGCCCGGCTGGCGAATGGTCTCAAAGCGGTCAAGCCGCCCGGTGAGGATCTTGTGCACGTAAGACTGGTGGCTAACGTCGAACAGCAGCTTATCGTCCGGAGTATTGAAGACGTAGTGCAGGGCCAGGGTGAGCTCCACCACACCCAGGTTCGGGCCCAGATGACCGCCGGTTTTTGACAGTGCCTGGATCAGGAATTCGCGGATCTCCCCCGCCAGTTCGGTCATCTGCGCGTAGTTGAGGCGCTTCAGATCCGCAGGCGAGTGGATGGACTCCAGCAGTGCTCCCATGAACTTCCTTTCCCCGGAAAGGGCCGGGTATCCAAGAAAAAAGCCCCCTGATGCGGGGCTGTTCAAACCAGCTAAGCTAACCCTTAGTATAGCAACCCGGCAGATTCAGGCGCTGAGGCCAGGAGCAGTTCTCCCGTTCACAGCGTGTTACCGGCCGCGTGGAAGGGGTACGCACGATCCACCTTTTGTGGCGGAATGCGTATTTGTGCAAGGCGAGCGCCGCGCTTCCCTTGACATTCGACCAGAGGTAGATTTACTTTGGGTCGCATGTCGACCAAAGCTTACAGAGAACAGATGGAGCTTCTGCAGGGGACGCTGGACCTGCTGATTCTGCAGACCGTTGCGCGGGGCAGCGTGCATGGGCATGCCATTGCCAAATCGATTGAAAGCCGGTCGGGAGACGTGCTGCAGGTGGGGCACGGATCGCTCTACCCGGCGCTGCAGCGGCTGCTGAAGCATGGACTGATCGAGGCCGAGGACGGTCTCTCGGAGAACAATCGCAAGGCGCGTTTTTACCGGCTGACCGCCAGGGGCCGCGCAAGGCTGGACAAGGAGGTTTCAAAGTGGCACTCCTTTGCGCAGGCCATTGGGCGGGTCCTGATTCCCCGGCTCGAGGAGAACAAGTGGGCGAAGGGTGAAGGCAAATAGACGAGCGATATAAGCGGGCAAGTGAGGGTGAAGGCGAGTCAATTATGGGAGTATGCGGGCCAACAAAGGGTTTAAACGATTCAATCGGCGATTCAATCAAGGGGTGAAAGCAACTCAACAAAGGGTGGTCGAGAAAGGGTTCGAACCATGTGGGAGAAGCGCAAAGAACGGCTGACCGGCGAGATTCAGACTCACATCGAAATGGAAACCCAAGAGAACATCGAAGCCGGGATGGAGCCTGAGGCGGCTCGGCAGGCGGCGCTACGGAAGTTCGGCAACGTGCCGGTGGCCAGCGATCAGTCGCGCGTGGTGTGGGGCTGGCTGTGGCTGGAGCAGCTCGGCCAGGATATGCGCTACACGGTGCGGAGCCTGGCGAAATCGCCGGGATTCACCTCAGTTGCGCTGCTGTCACTGATGCTGGGCATCGGGGCCAGCGTGGCTCTGTTCAGCGTGGTGTACGGGGTGGTGATTGCGCCCTTTCCGTATGCGCATGTAGAGCAGATCTGCTGGCCGGCGACGGCAGACAAGAACGACCCAATGGGTGCAATCGGACGGCATCTGTATACGCTGAATGAGCTCCATGCAATGGAAAAATCCGGAATCTTTGCCGGCGTGTGGGCCATGATGCCGGAGTCGGACCTGCTGACGGGCAACGATGTGGGCACGGAGAGTGTGACCGGCGTGCGGATGTCGGGTGAGGGGTTCAACGATCTGGGTGTGCCGCCGTTGATGGGACGGACCATTCAGCCTTTCGACACGCGGGCGAATAGTGAGCCCGCGCAGGTGGTGGTGCTGACGTACAAGTTCTGGAAGCGCGTCTTTGCAGGCGATCCGCACGTGCTGGGGCGGAAGCTGAACGTGAATCATGTGCCGTACACGGTGATCGGGGTGATGCCGCCGCGCTTTGGGTGGTGGACTCCCGATACGTTCTGGCTGCCAATGAGCATGGATTCGACGGATTCCCGGCCAAAATATGTGGCTATACGCCTGCGCGCCGGGGTCAACAAGCGCGTGGCGGAGCAGCAACTGAGCCAGTTTGACCAGGAGATGGCTGCGATCGCGCCAGAGCATTTTCCCAAGGGTTCAATCCACGCGACGCTGGACCAGATGACAGCCTTGAACTCAGCCGCTCAGTCAGGACTGTCAAAGAGCCTGAACCTGCTGCTGGCAGCCGTGGGGCTGCTGTTGCTGATTGCGTGCGTGAACGTGGCCAACCTGCAACTGGCGCGGATGACCACGCGGACGCGGGAGATTGCGATGCGCGTGGCTATCGGCGCGGGACGAGGGCGGCTGATCCGGCAACTTCTGACGGAGAGCGTGCTGCTCTCCCTGGCGGGCGGTGTGCTGGGTGTGCTGCTTGCCATTGGGGCGACGCGCGGAATTGTAGCGCTGATTCCGCCGGACTTCATGCCGAATGAGGCGCGGATCGCGATCAACGGATATGTGCTGCTGTTTACAGTGGGCATATCGATGCTGACGGGCATCCTGTTCGGGCTGGCGCCGGCGCTGCGCTCGTCGCGGCCCGATCTGGTTGGCGTGCTCAAGGAGGGCGGCAGCGGTTCCGGCGGCAGCCTGCGCGGGCAGGCGATGCGCGGCGGGCTGGTGGTGACGGAGATCGCTTTGTCGGTGATTCTGCTGACGGGCGCGAGTCTGGCCATCCGGAACTTTATGCAACTGATGACCACGGATCTGGGTTTTCAACCCGAGAAGGCACTGGTGGTGCCGATGAATCTGCCGCCGGAGCGCTACAAGACGCTGGAGCAACGGAACGCCTTTTCCAAGACGCTGGTGGAAAAGGTTGCAAGCCTGCCGGGCGTGCAGGCAAGTGCAATTGGACTCGGGGGGTTCCCTTTTGGCGGTTGGAATTCTCCGTTCTCGATTGAAGGCCAGCCGCAGACCCACAATCAGATCGCAATGTCGGCAATCAGCAGCGGCTACCTGAGGACGATGGGGATGACGCTGAAACGCGGGCGCGACTTCACGCCGGAAGAGATTCAGGATGGAGCTCACGTGGCGCTGATCAATGAGACGGCGGCGAAACTGTGGAAGGCGGGACAGGACCCGACGAGCGGGCATCTGCACCTGGACGTTCTGGCGCAGAACTTGAAGCCGCCGGTTCTGGTAGCGCCAAACATCAGCCCGGATATGGCTGTGGTGGGGGTGGTGGGTGATACGCGGAACTGGGGACTGGATGCTGCGACGCATCCGGCGGTCTATGTGCCCTACACGTTAATTGCGCCACCGTTCCGGGTGCTGGCAGTGCGCACATACGGCGATCCGATGGCGATACTGAAAGCGGTGGGGGCACAGGTGAAGCAGATCGATGATAATTTGCCGCTGGGACGGCCCTACACCGTTGAAGAGATTGTGGGATTCCAGACGGCGCAGCCGCGTTTCGCTATGGCCTTGCTCAGCGCCTTCGCGCTGCTGGGAATGACGCTGGCGGCCATCGGCATCTACTGCGTGATTTCATACAACGTGACGCAGAAGGTGCATGAAATCGGCGTGCGCATGGCGCTGGGCGCTTCACGAGAGGCTATTTTGCGATGGGTGCTGCGCGCGGCGCTGAAAATTGCGGCGCTGGGGTTGCTGATCGGGCTGGTCGGGAGCTTTGCGGTGGAGCGGGTCATGGGCTCCTACCTGTTTGGGAAGGTTGCGTTCGATGTGGGGTCGATTATGGGCGTGGTGGCGGTGTTGTCGGTCGTGGCGCTACTGGCGGCGTGGCTGCCGGCGCGGCGGGCGGGAAAGCTGGACCCGGTCAGGGCACTGCGCGAAGAAGCTTGATCCACGATGGTTCTGTTCATCATGCCGATTCTGGCAGGCAGAGTTAGGTTTTGACTCGGAGGATTCAAGATGAAACGTGCTGTTCTTTTGCTGAGTGTTCTTGCTGGTCTGGCTTCCCAATCCTGGGCGGCCGACAAAACCCAATCGGTCACCGTGGCTCAACTGGGCCGGTGGCTGGCCGGCGCGCACGGCCAGCCCGACGGCAAGATCGCCAAGGGGTTGAAGAGCATGACCCTCACAGAACGTGTCTCCGTGGTCCAGCTTGCTCAGTGGAAGTCTGATATCCCCGGACGACACAGTCGCGAGGAGTTGACTGTATTGGCCGATTCCTCCGCATTTCTCGATCCTGCGGCGACAGATGTGCTTGCCGACGCACCACCGGATCTCAAGGCGCAAGAAGTGATGTTTTCCAGCGCCATCGACTATGTCGTCCAGACCCTCGCCAAGCTGCCGGACTTCTACGCCACCCGCACCACAGCGCATTTTGAAGACACCCCGGCGCACATGACTCAGGTTCCCGGTACTCTAGGTGCCGTCAGTATGTCACAGCGGGGAGTCGCCTATGTACCGTTACACCAGACTGTCCCGTCGAGCATTCAGGTCAGCAATATTGATGGCGCAGAGATGCACGGAGCCAAAAAGATGGACCGCACCGCCATCGACCGTCCGGAGTCAGGCCTTACCACCGCCGGCGAGTTCGGACCCATCCTCTCAGTGGTTCTTCATGACGCAATACACGGTACAGTCACCTCGGGCTATTGGCAGCAGAGCCCGCTCGGCCAACTCGCCGTCTTTCGCTATGCCGTGCCGTACGGGCAATCGAATTATGTTCTGTCGTTCAAGCACGGCATTCAGTGCAAGAAACTCTTTTCCGCCTACCATGGCGAGATCGCCATCTATCCCGCTACTGGTGCCATTCTGCGCATCACCGTTGTGGCCGATCCAACGCCTTCCAGCGAGGCAGTGGAAAGCGCCATCGCAGTCGACTACGGCAAAGTCCAGCTCGGCAGCAAGGACTACATCTGCCCGCTCCGGGGCGTAGCCATTCTCAAAACGAACATCGACACCGCGGCGGGGCAAATCGCTCCTCAGACGCAGTTAAATGACGTAACTTTCACTGGCTATCACCTCGCGCGCGGCGATGTCCGCATTTTGCCCGAGCAGCCGTGAGCAAGCGAAGAAACGCCAGCAAGACGCCTTGCGCCGTGGATCCTGGCCATAGGCTTTCGTCTTTGGGGTAGTGATCTCAATCCTGAGGCCGGAAATACTCCAGAAGGGAAATTGCCGAACCTTATGGGTAAGATATCGATGTTCTCGATCGCGGGAACAAGCCCATACACGGGTTCAAGGCCGTCGGCTTCAGTCAGGAGAAGGAAATGAAATTTGTTGTTGCTGTTTTGCTGCTCGCAGTTACCGCTCCGACGAGTTTGGCTGCCAAGAACAAACTGCAGGACCAAGAGCCGTTCGCCTGGGGAGATACGGGCCACAACTCCGGCTGCGTGATCTTTGCCGAGGAGGATGTGCACAGCAGCACTTACCAAAACGTCGATGCCCCGGGGCATATCGAAAAGGTAATCGTCCATGTCACGGGCAAACTTACCTTGATCGAAACCATGAACTACAGCATGGATCAGAAGGTGATCGTCGAAACCCAAGCAAATATGGACGCGCTGATGCAGCGCGCACATAAAGACAGGGTCAAGTTCGTCAAGATTCCGAAGAAATACTCTCAGAATCAGCTCAAGCAGGCACGGGAGATGTGCGAGCCAGGTCAATAGCGCAAAAGGTTGCGTTCGATGTGGGGTCGATTATGGGCGTGGTGGCGGTGTTGTCGGTCGTGGCGCTACTGGCGGCGTGGCTGCCGGCGCGGCGGGCGGGAAAGCTGGACCCGGTCAGGGCACTGCGCCAGGATACATAACGAGTGCTAAGGCGTAGATCGAGAACCTACGGAGCGATCAGAGGCGACATCTATCCGAGGAAGCCTCTCAATTTACGCAAAATCGCCTTCTTGCAACCCAAGTGCGCAAGCTCCAACGCGGTCCTGCAACCCATGGTTGTAGGATGGGCAGATAGAACGCTGTTCGTTGGGGGAGGACCGGGAACGTGGCTGGAACGTGGAGAGGAATTTTGGGTGCGGTGGTGCTGGCGGGGATGGTGGCTGGCGCGGCTCCGCGGGTGGCCTGGGGGCAGTTGCCGGAACCTGGCAGCCTGGGCGCAAGCGCTCCCAATCCGCTCTCAGACCCTACGGTGAAGCCGGGCAAGATGCTGCTCTTCGACCTGGAGGCGCGCTTTGCCAAGGACGTGGCCGAAAGGGGTGGCGCGGCTTTTGCCGACTGGTTTGCCCCGGACGGCGTATTGCTGGGGAACGGACAACAGCCGGTGGTGGGGCGGGTGGCGATCGTAAAATCGGCAAACTGGTCGCCCCGGGACTACCAACTGACCTGGACGCCCAACGATGCGGTTCTGGGACCTTCCGGAGATATGGGGTACACCTGGGGCCACTTTGAAGGGCACAGCAAGGACGCCAACGGCAATCCGGTCACCACCAGCGGACGATATATGACTATCTGGCGCAAGCAGCCCGATGGCGGTTGGAAGGTGGTTCTGGACGCGGGCAGCAATGAGCCGGCCAACAGCGGGGACTGCTGCAAGCTGCCCGATGCCCACTAAACCATCTGTAAACAAGGCGCGCCCAAGGCTTTATAGCTGGCGCGTGCTGCGATTTGTTTGTGTCGGAAGATTCTTAAGTAACATTACTGCTGAATCGATAGTCTAAGTAATCAAATTACTTGTGTTGTATGCCGAGGCGTCGAAATTCCCCCTTTTGTGCCAGAGCCAACACGCACAAACTGCCCGATACTGACAATTGGGTGAGTGTATCTTATGTGCGCATTGCAGATTCAACCGCTTGGTGAGAACCAGGGTATGGTTGCGCGGTCGGAGTTTAACATCTTCGATCGCAATCCAGACGCTGCGCTCAATGAGTTGACGGAGCTGGCCGCGGTCTTGAGCACTGCGGATTATGCCTACATAGGCTGGATGGATTTTGGCCGCCTGTGGTTCAAAGCGCAGTTCGGCTTCAAGGCGCCAGAGCAGATAAGTTCTGCAACTGCCTGCCAGTGGGTGCTGGAGAAGGGCGAGCCGCTTCTGATTCGGGATGCCGGCCGGGACCCTCGCTTCCCTCCGGAAGGGATTCCGTTGATTGGCGCAAAGCCCTGCCGCTCGTATGCCGGCATACCGCTCATCGACAGCTCACAGCGCGTGATCGGCACATTTACCGTTCTGGCGCGCGAGCCGGACAGGTTCAGCAAGGAGCACCTCACACTACTGGAGATTCTGGGCCGCCAGGTGGTTACGCGCCTGGAACTCTACAGCCGCATTAAGGCCCAGGAGCAGGCACAGCGGTCGCGGCAGCGGACCGAGCACGCGCTGGCTATCGAACGCTGCTTTGTGGCGGCGACTCTGGACTCGATTCCAGCGCTGGTTGCGGTGCTGGACACCGCGGGCCGGATGGTGCGGATGAACTACTCCTGCGCGCAATTGACCGGGTTGAGCCTGGCCGACGCCGTGGGAAGATCGTTTGTGGAGCAGGTTCTGGAGGCTGGCGACCGGCCCTGGGCGGAGGGAAAGCTGCGCGAAGCCGCGGCTGGGCAGGTATCCGGGCCGCATGAAACGGCCTGGCGGGTCGGCGGCGGGCTCACGCGCCGTGTGAGTTGGACGCTGCGGCCGCTCAAGGGACCGAACGACGAGATTCAATACGTGATCGTGAGCGGCCAGGACGTAACCGATCAGCGCCAGGTGGAATTGGCCCTGCTCTCCAGCGAAGTGCGCTACCGCGAGATGGTGGAGAACAGCCTGGGGTTTGTATTTACCTGCTCGATGCAGGGCCGGCTGACCTCGCTGAATGCATTCACCGCCGAGACGCTTGGCTATCGCGCCGAGGCTTTGACGGGGAGGTCGGTTTCAGAGCTTTTGGATGAGGCCGGCATGGGTACTTTCCAGGAATGCCTGCACACGCTGGAAACCAGGGAAGAGTGGCAGGGGGCTTTGCCGCTCAGGCGCAGCGACGGAGTTTACCGGCGTATTGCCTTCCGCAGCCGGCGCATGGAGTTGCCCGGCGAACAACCCTTTGTGCTCAACCACGGCATCGACGTGACGGAGCAGCACGAGGCCGAGCAGGCGCTGCACATGGCCACCCGGCAGCGCGAACTGATTCTTGAGTCGGTGGGGGACGGTATTTTTGGAATCGACCTGGGTGGGGGGTTGACCTTCATCAACCAGGCCGGCGCGCGGGCGCTGGGTTACACGCCGGAAGAGCTGACCGGACGCGACGTCCATGAGCTGATCCATCACAGCCACGCCGACGGCGCGGCTTACGCCCGGTCCACGAGCCCCATTCTGCAGGCGCTTCGCCGCAGCGAGGCCATCCGCACGCGCGACGAGGTGTTCTGGCGCAAGGACGGCACGTGTTTCCCTGTGGAATACAGCGCCAGCCCGCTGGTCGAAGATGGGCGCGTATCGGGCATGGTGGTAGCTTTCCAGGACGTCTCGGAGAGCCGCCGCCTGGAGAAGATGAAGGACGAGTTCATCTCCACGGTGAGCCACGAGCTGCGCACGCCGCTAACCTCGCTGCGCGCGTCGCTGGGCCTGATCTCTTCCGGCTCGCTGGACAAGCGGCCGGAGAAGCAGCGCCAGATGGTGGATCTGGCCATCGGCAACTGCGACCGCCTGATCCGGCTGGTCAACGACATCCTGGACTTCGATCGCGTGGAAAACGGCAGGCTGCCACTGCATCGCGAGCCCGTGGAGGCTGTGGACCTGCTGCGCCGGGCCGCGGATATTGCGCACAGCGCGGCCAGCCAGGTGCACATCGGCTTCCGCATTGAAGCTCCGCCGGCGCAGGTGCTGGCCGACGAAGACCGCCTGCTGCAGGTGATCAACGAACTGGTCACCAACGCCATCAAATTTTCTCCGCCGGACACGCATATCCGGCTGGCCGCGCAGCCTTCCGGCGAGGATGCCGTCTGTTTCATCGTCGAGGACCAGGGCCGGGGCATTGCACCGGAAAAGCTGGAACACATCTTCGACCGCTTTCAGCAGGGGGACGCGTCCGACTCCCGCGCGCTGGGCGGCACCGGTTTGGGGCTGGCGCTCTGCCGCAGCATCGTGGAGCAGCACGGAGGACGGCTTTGGGCGGAAAGCACACTGGGCAAGGGAAGCCGCTTCCAGTTCACCGTACCGGTGGCGCACGAGTAAAGCTCCGCTCGCCGGGAAGCCCGCATCGATCGAGAGAAATAAGGGCAAGGGCAGGAAAGTTGTCTCCGTGCCACGGCTCGGCGGCCATTCTCACCGCTACGATCTTGCCGCCTGAGCAGCGAATTCAGGCCTTGTTCTTCCGAAAGGATGAGCGGGTCCGTACCACATAATGGCACCGTACCCCCCTCCCCCTATGTATTTGGTCAAGTTCTCCAGTTTCAACGAGATACGAAGGGGGTACCGTTGCAAAAATTAGATTCTAAAGGGGTTATATGTTAAAAATTAGATAACAAAGGACTTATAGTCGGTTTTTGGGTGGTTTTGGAGGTTTATGTACCGTAATGCGAGATTTGGACGTTTCTGCATCGGGTTGAAAACTCCTTTGATGGCGTTCGTTTGGACCCGGAACGGGGAAAGACCCGGGGCTAAAACCCTACTTAATCGATGGGCTTTATTCGTGAGGCTAAAGCCTCACGCTCCCTCCGGATTATTTCTCTTTGCGGATGGAGTGCCGGGGCTTGCTTATCCGGCGCTGGTTCAAAAAAGACGCTATGGATTGATTGTGCGCCTGGGTGGGGTAATTATCTGCAAATACTTGCGGTGCGGCAGACACGCGGCTCGTTTTTGATTCGTGGTCTCCCCGGTGCCCAACAGCGAGGCACAGGGGGCACCCGATCATTTTGGACGGTCAGGGCTGAGCCATCCGTGAAAATCGGCGCTGC
>JARLGF010000004.1 GCA_031296165.1 Occallatibacter sp.
GCGACGTCACCGTCCAAAAAGTGAAAGACTTCCTCCGCGGCTAGTACCGTGACCGGGTGATTTTGTAATCGATACACAATACTGGGTGACCCAGGTCTAGCTTTTGAGACCTGGGAGACCAACGCTAACTTGCTAACTCGCTAACTCGCTAACTCGCAGAACTTACTCGAAAACTCTCCTTCACCGTCCACCATCTACACCGGCTCGTCATAAATCCCGAAGTCCGCAATGTGCGGCGAATCCTCGCTGCACTCAAACGCCAGCCGCACCTTCCGCGCCCGCACGCGCGCAATCCTGTGCAGCGTCGCAGGCGCGGGCACAGCGCCGCCGGCAATCTCCGCCCAACTCCCGCCCTGCCAAACTTCAAACCTGTACTTCCCAATGCGCGAATGCGGATAGTCCTCTCTCCGCCCCACCGGCTCCGTCAGCGTCACCACGTTCAAGCTGCGCTCCTCCTTCAGGTCCACTTCAATCCATCCCGACCGCAGCCCCTTCTCTGGAAACCACGCCGTCCTGAAGCTCCCGTTATTCGCCAGGTCCGGCCCCACCGTGTCCGGATAGCTGCTCGCATGGATCGGCTTGCCCAGCGCCAGGTTCGCCGTCGTAATCACCGTATGCGCTTCGATCTTTTCCATCGGCCCCGCATTCTTCCACGCCTCGCCAACCTCTTTCAGACGCGCAATCACGTTCGGAGCCAGGCGTCCTTCCCGCGTCGGCGGCGCATTCAGAATCAGGTTGCAGTGCCGTTCATTCAGCGGAACCAGCCACTCATTCACAATCGTCGCCGTCGGCTTCAACCCGCTGTTGATGTCCTTCGTCTTCCAGAACCACTGGTCGGTCACCGTCACGCACGAGAGCGCCGGCACATCGCTCTGCTGCGGAACCTTCTGCCCTGCATTCTGCTCGAACGCCTTGATGTCCGAGTAGTAAAGCCCACCCGCCGGAAACTGGCTGGCGTTCAAATCGGTAATCAGGCAGTCCGGCTGCAGCGCCTTCACGTGTTCGTAGATCTCACGGAACGGCATCTCCTCATACGTAATGCGGCTCCATGGCGCATTCCATCCATCGGTAATCAGAATGTCGATTGCGCCATACTGCGTAAACAACTCCGTCAGTTGATCCTTCACCAGTTGCACTTTTTCCGGCGTAATGTTCAGGTGCCGTATATCGTCGCGCTTTGAAAGAATCGAGTAGTAAAGCCCCACCCGCAACCCCGCCGCGCGAAACGAATTCACATACGCGCGCACCACATCGGTCCTGTGCGACGTCTGCGCCACGCTGTCAGCGTGTGTCTTTGTCGGCCAGATGCAGAACCCATCGTGATGCCGCGTCGTCAGGCATCCCCAGCCCATATGCGCCGATTTGGCCGCTGCCGCCCATTGGTCCGTATCCAGCGCCGTCGGATGAAAAAGCTCTGCCGCCGACGTCGGATCGCCCCACTCCCGATCCTGAAACGTGGCCATATTGAAATGCAGAAACATCCCAAACCGCAAATCGATAAAGCGCTGCTGCAACTCCAGCAACGGAGTCTTCTCATGAATCACATGGCCCGATGCATGAGCCGCCCGCCCCGCTTCCCCTCCGCTTGCAGTAGAAGTAGCGGTAGCAGTAGCAGGCAACGCGGCCAAGGTAGCAACTTCGGCGGCAAGCCGAACAAAATCTCTTCTCGTTGGCATATTCTTCAACAAAAAATCCCCCCATAGCTTCAGTGCGAGCAGCCCTTTCAGTTACGAAGGATACAGCACCGAACCGCCCCCCTCCCCGTCAGCCTGTGCCCGTCTGCAACCCGCCACAGATTGGAGTGAACCCTAAGACTTGAGAGAACCCCAAGGCTCAAAATGTGCCCCATCCATTTCGCAGTTTCATCGTGAAATGGGTGGGAAACCACAAACCTCACCCCGCCGTGTACTGCAAATACTTTGGAGCGGGGCACAGCTTTACAGACTTCGTAAAAACTCTTTCGGGCGGTAGGCCGGCGTTTTAACCCCGGCACAAACCCTGCAAAATCGAGGAGGCCTTTACAGGCTGCGGAAAAACTCCATCACGCGCGAAAAGCACAAAGCTCTGTAACAAGGGCACGGCTTCAGCCGGGCCGAACAGCCCCATCCAAACAGAAGATCAATCAACGCGGCGCAAGCCGCGTTAAACCCCTTCCCTGGAACCTGCGGCGTTTGCGAGGAGTAATCCGGTTGACCTCTGCCGTGACAGTTAAAGCCATGGCCGTAACCTATTGATTCTAGGAGCATCGGTGGCACCGATAAGCATCTAAAATCAATGCTCCGTACCGTCATGCGTACCGTCAAAATGTGGCCTCAGACCTTTGCTCAACAGACAAAGGGCGGCGGTCCACACCGAAGTTGCCGGTTTTCCCTCAGAGTCGTGGCTCCCGTGACTTTGTGGATTCTCCCGCACTTGAGCGCCGAATCCAGTTCCCTAGAGAGTGCTAAGCTGACCAGATGGAACTGGACAAGCCCTACTATTTGGTATTCGTGGCGCTCAACCACAATCGGACTGGTTTTGTGGATGTCAACGTCCGTTTGTCCGGTTCGCCGGAATCTACTGCGGAAACAAACTCACTTCCGTTAGAGGACTTCAAGCGGATTTTTCTAACTGTCTTCAAGACCCCGGAAGACGATCTTAACCGGGACATCCAACGCCTACGGGATGGCTATGGGTTCACGATTGACTTCTTTGCGGAACTGGACTCAATTCGGAAGTCTGGACTCCTAACGCCTCAACAGGTTCGCTAGTTGAGCGTGCTTGAAGGGAAGGACGATGTACACCGGCTACTACTTCAGCGAAAAACATGTCTACGGGCCGCAAGGATACACGCGCTTCTACGCCAGCGAAGGCCACATTTACGGCCCAAGCGGGTACACGCACTTCTACATGAACGAAGAGGGGCACTTCTACGGCCCGCAAGGTTACTCGCAGTTTTACGTCAGTGAAGGCCACATTTACGGCCCGTCAAATGCTCTCCCTTGGTCCGAATGAGAAGAGCGCGGTAGTGTCCGAACATGCCAATGCGACTACTGGAATTCTGGAGCGATTGCGGCGCATTAGGTTGATTGTGGGGTGATACATGACTGAGTTAAATAACTTTCCTCCGCTTTTCCGCATCCGCAGCACGTCCGGGCCTCTCGCGGGGAATTGGCTTTGGATGATGACCGTATCCAAGAACGGAGTCCCGTTTCAAGTGGTGAATTGGGATGGTGTGTTGGAGCATCCAGAGCAATACACGATTTACCCGCAATTCATTCCGTCTGAGTCAGCGGCTTTTTTAGCAATCTCGCGAGATGTTGCGGAGAACTTTGTGCGCATTCTCGCAGTCAACAAACTGGATTGTGAGGTTGTGGAAGTTAAGCAGCCATAGCGCGTGGGTCCTCCAGCTCTAGGCGGCCCACGGAGTCATCCGGGCAATGGAGCCTTGCCTTGAGCGCCTCCGGCAAGCGCGGAGCTGTGAGGTCGTGAGCGGCTTGCCACGATGAAACAGACAAGAACCATATTGCATTGTGCTCAGTGTCCAATCGGACTATACCCTGGCTTGACGTAAAACGTTTGCCGAAATATCGTCCATTTTTAGTGAAATGAATATCCTATTGACTTTCAAGTCGAAGCTCACCGACCGCACCACACCATCCTCACGCCGCCGGTCGCAACAACTCCGCCACAGCCTCTGGATTCCGTGCAATGACCGTCAGATAAGCCCGCGCCGGAGCGTCCGGATTCTTGCGCCGCTGCTCCCAATCCCGCAACGTGCCCACGGGAATGCGATAAGTAGCCGCAAAAGCCTCCTGCGTAAGCCCCAGCCGTTCCCGCAGCTTCTTCACATTCACCACATGAATCAAGCCCAGTTTAGCCAGTTCCTCATCGCTGCCGCGAGGAATCGGTTGCGCGTCCGGATCGGCCAGCGCCGCCGCATGAATCTGTTCATCCGTTATCGCATCCACCGCGCCCCAGTCTGTACCGGTCTCGCGGAGAGGATCGCCAGGTTCATGAACAGTCGAGATAGTATTGTTGGATTTCATCTCCCCCTGCCTTTCTCACCGAGATAATTCGTGTACAGGTCTCTTCGGGCTCCGTCGAGACTACAAATAGAACCCGATTCTTGCTTAGGCCGAGCGTGATAATACGCTCTTCCCCATAGTCAAACCGGCTATCGACCCAGGACTCCCGATCCGCATCCTCAAGAGCAGGAATCCCGTCCTCAAGAGACAAGCCATGCTTGCGACGGTTCAGGGTATCCTTCACGGAATCCCATGTATACCGCATGGCGAAAATATACGGCTAAGCCGTAGGTATGTCAACTGATTTTGACCACGAACCTCACCCCGCTATCTTTCTATTCCCTGTTCCCTGCCCGGTTTGCAGATAATTACCCCAACCAGGCGCACAATCAATCCATAGTGTCATTCGCAGCCAAAGTATCGAATTCCGGAAGGATCTGGTTGCTCCAGCCCCAGAACGCAAAAACGGAGGGAGCAGGGGCCTTCAGACCCCTGAAAACCAGCCCTATAAAAAGTGGCTTCAGCCTCGGAGGGATGTTTTTCGGGCCTTTGAACTCGAAATCTGCCCTTTTCGCAGCCTGTTCAGATCCGGGCCTCTGCTTCTATTCCAAGCACTGGGTCTCACAACAGAAGGGCTTTTCAGACAGAAACAAATACGCAAGAATCCCGTATTACGGTACGTAAACCTCAAAAAGTGCCAAAAAACTCCCGTAAGTCATTTGTTATCTAATTTTTGCGAATAACTCCTTTGGAATCTAATTTATACGGCGGTACCCCCTACTTATCTCGTTGAAACTGGAGAACTTGACTAAAAACATAGGGGGGGGGAGGGGGGAGGGGTAATCAGATAATCAACAGGACGCATCCCGGCAGCCTGTATTACGGTCTGAAACTCCCGATCCAGCCCTGAAGCAGCGCCGGGAAGCAGCCCAGCAAAACAACCGCCGCCGCAATCCCCACCAGCACCGTCAGCGTAACCGGATGCGCCTTGATCGGCGTCTCGTCCACGGCCGGCATCACATAGGCCCGCTTGAGAACCTGTAGATAGTAGTAGAGTGAGACCGCGCTAAGGCCCACCGCCAGCGCCACCAGAGCAAACGGAACCACTCCGCCGGAGTTGCCCAGCACCGCGGCAAACAGGTTGAACTTGGCCCAGAAGCCCACCAGCGGCGGAATCCCGGCCAGGGACAGAAACAGCACCAGCAGCACCGCCGCCAGCACCGGATTGCGCTTGTGCAGTCCCAGGAAAGCATCCATCCGGTCGCTTCCCGTGGCCCGTTCCACCACATCCATCACGCCAAAGGCCCCAATGGTTGTCAGCCCATACGTCAGGATGTAGTAAAGCACGGCGTTCGCGCTGAGCGCCGCCGGTCCTCTCGCATTCTGCGTAAAGCCGATCAGGCTCTCGTGCCAGTTGTAGACCGGATGCACGGCAATGCCGAGCAGAATATACCCGGCATGGGCAATCGCCGAGTACGCCAGCAGCCGCCGCACGCTCACCTGCACCAGCGCCGCCAGATTGCCCACCATCATGGAAGCGGCGGCAATCACCAGCAGGATGGTCGCCAGCGCCGGCCAGGTCTGGTACACGCCCCACAGGTACGTAAGGCTCCCATTACCCTGTGCCCCCGGCATCAGCCAGTTCAGGCTCACCGTCAGCAGCAGCGCAAAACTCGCAACCTTTGACACCGAAGCGATAAACGCCGCAGCCGGCGCGGGCGCGCCTTCATACGTGTCCGGCGCCCACAGGTGGAACGGCACCGCCGCAACCTTGAAGCCCAACCCCGCCACCACCAGAATCCACGCCACGTAAAACAGCGGACTCGGCCCTGTCGCCGCAATCGCTCGCTGAATCTCCGCCAGGTTCGTGCTGCCGCTCAGGCCATAAAAATAACTGAAGCCAAACAGCAGAAACGCCGCCGACATACCGCCGAAGAGGTAATACTTGAGCGCCGCCTCCGCGCTCTTGCCTGAGCTCTTGGCAAAGGCCGTCAGAATGTAGAGCCCCAGGCTCAGCAGTTCCAGGCCCACAAAGATCACCAGCAGATCCCGTGCCCCGGCAATCAATAATCCGCCCGCAGCCGCCATCAGCACCACGGCCACATACTCGCCCACATGCCGCGTGAAGACCGAATCGATGAGCAGTAACAGCGTCAGCGCCGTCAGCACCAGAATGCCCGCCTGCGCCACCGCCGCATAGCCGCCCGTCGCCAGCAGAAACTCGCCGGTGCCCTTGAAGAACAGGCCCTGATTCCCTTGCAGCAGCACCGCCCACAGCGCCGCGCCGCAACCGGCAATGCCGAGCAGTGCCGCCACCGCCACTCGCGCCTTCAGAGCAGCCTTGCGCAGCAAACTCAGGTCCAGCACCAGAACCAGCAGCGCCGCCACTTCCAGCGCCGTCTCCGGCAGTGTTGCGCGGAAGAGATCTATATAGTTCATTGTCCCCCTCCCGCAAGCAGCGTCTTCACCGCAGGCTCAATCGCATCCAGCAAAATCCTTGGATAGAGCCCGACCAGCAAGCTGACACCAACCAGCAGCGCAACGCCAGTGTACTCGGGCCAGGTAATGGCGCCGAGATCCGGCCAGCCCGTC
The DNA here is from genome assembly GCA_031296165.1 of Occallatibacter sp. Classification (GTDB taxonomy): domain Bacteria; phylum Acidobacteriota; class Terriglobia; order Terriglobales; family Acidobacteriaceae; genus Telmatobacter. Next base: position 6,600 of record JARLGF010000004.1, read on the forward strand.
TTGGGATGTTCGTCCGGAGTGGGCAGCTTATCGCTGAAGAATGCCTTCTGCATTGCACGCCACGTGTAAGCCACGCCCACCACAATGCCCACACCGGCCGCCAGCGTCCACCACGGCTTCACGCTCCATGCCCCCACCAGCACCTGCAACTCGGCCACAAACCCAGAAAACCCCGGTAGCCCCATTGAAGCCATTCCCGCAATCACAAAAGCCCACGCCGCAAAGGGCAACCGCTTTGACAGGTGCATCGTCTCCAGCTCCGCCAACTGCCGTGTGTGCGTTCGCTCGTACACAATGCGGCCCACAATGGCGAACAGCAGCCCGGCGAGGATACCGTGCGAAAACATCTGCATCACCGCGCCGGTCATGCCGATCTGGTTCAGCGTCATCAGGCCCAGCAGCACAAAACCCATGTGGCTCACGCTGGAGTAGCCAATCACAAACTTGAAGTCGGTCTGCACCAGCGCCACCAGCGCACCATACACAATGCCCACCACCGCCAGGACCGCGAACACGTCCCTCCACGAACCGATGCCGATGAGCGAGAATCCCCACGGATCAAGACCGCGCGGAAACAGCCAGATGCCCACGCGCAGGCAGCCGTAAGCGCCCAGCTTCATCACCACGCCGGCCAACAGCATGGATGCCGCCGTCGGTGCGGCGACGTGGCCCGTAGGAGCCCAGGTGTGAAACGGCCACATGCCCGCCAGAATCGCAAACCCCGTGAACACCAGCGGAAAGCACCACATCTGGAAGCTCACCGGCAGGCTGGCGTGGGACAGCACAATCAGGCTGGTCGAGTGGCTGCCCGCCGTAGCGTACGCTGCCAGCAGGCCAATCAACACCATCGACGAGCCCACAAACGAATAGAGAGCCAGCTTCATGGCCGCGTATTCCCGACGCGTCGAGCCCCAGATGGCGATCAGGAAGTACTTGGGAACGATGGCAATCTCGTAGAAGACAAAAAGCAGGAATAGATCGAAGCTGAGAAAAACGCCGTACACTCCGCCGATGAGCGCCAGATAGAAAGCGAAAAACTCATTCGTGCGCAGTTCGACATTCCAACTGAACAGCACTCCGGCCACAGCGGCCAGACCGGTGAGCAGCACCAGCACGCGGCTGATGCCGTCGGCTGCCAATAGATAGTGAATCCCCATGGCCGGCACCCAGGGCACATCGGCAATGACGACGCGACCCTGCCCCATACCGGCAGCAAATCCAACTACGGCCAGCACCAGTCCGGCCACGGCCACAGCCAGCGCCAGCCAGCGCGACAGTTCAGCCTTGCCCTTGGGCAACAGCGCCTGCACAAGCGCTCCGGCAAACGAAAGATAGATCGTCCATGCCAGCAGCGATTCCGAGTTTGCAGCAAAGATCGAAAACATCAGAATCTCCAGTGCGCCAAAAGGTTAACGACCGTGGGATTCACGCTGTCCACGATCAATTGGGGCACAAGGCCAATCAGCAGCATCAGCCCAATCACCGGAGCCAGCGCCATCCGCTCGCCATGGTGCATATCCTGGAAGCCGGTGCAGTGCTCCGCCACAGGTCCGCTAAAAACCTTCTGAATCACGGTGAGAATCACCGCTGCGGTCACCAGCAAGCCAAGAAGAGAAACCGTAGCCGCCACCCACGTCAGCGGAAAGACGCCGCGGAAGATGAGAAACTCACCCACAAATCCGTTCAGTCCCGGCAGGCCCAATGAGGAAAAGAGCGCAATCCCCATCAGTCCGGCCAACACCGGAGCCGGCTTGCGCAATCCTCCAAAATCGTTAATGCCGCGATGACCGCCGCTCCTCTGCTGGATGATGGCCACAAACCAGAACAGCGACGCTGCCGTGAGTCCATGGTTGAACATCTGCAGAATCACGCCGTTCAGCGCCGCCGCCTGGCTGGCCTGCGCTGCGGCTCCAGCCGCCGGAACCGCCAACGCAAAAATGCCCAGCAGGCAATAGCCCAGGTGGTTTACTGAGGAATAGGCAAAGACGCGTTTCAGGTCCGTCTGCGCCACCGCAGCCCACGCGCCCATAACTATCGTAGCCACCGCCAGCACCAGCAGCGGTGTTCTAATTTGTGCAATCTGGTGGCCGAACAACGGAATCGCAATCCGCAGCAATCCATAGACGCCCATCTTCGACATGGCGCCGGTCAGCAGCATGGTCACCGGCGAAGGCGCCTCCGCGTAGGCCGCGGGCAGCCAGGTGTGGAATGGAACCATCGGCACCTTGACCGCAAAACCGGCAAGAACTCCGATCGCCAACCAGAGCGTAACCGGGCCCAGATGCGCTGTCACCATCTGCTCCAGCGCGCCGGTTGAGGCCAGTTGCGTCAGATGCGGGAAATCCATGCTGCCGGTCGAGAGAAAAACCGCCATGAAGGCCACCAGCAAGGCCACGGAGCCGGCCATTGTATAGACGAAAAACTGCGTCGCCGCCGGGCCGCGCCGCGTTCCGCCCCACAGTTTGATGAGGAAAAACGCTGGAATCAGGCTCAGTTCCCAGAACAAAAACCAATGGAAGAAGTTCAGCGCCGTGAACGAGCCGAACAGCCCGGACTCAAGCAGCAGCACCAGGCCAAAGTAGAGGCCCGGCTGGTGATGCACCCGGTTTGCTGCATCCACTGACATGAGCGTCACAATGGCTGCAAGCACCAGCATCAGCGCGCCCAGCCCGTCGACGCCCAGGTGGTACTCGATGCCCAGCGACGGAGCCCAGGCCGCGCGCTCCACCATGCCCATGCTTCCATCCGCAGGTAGCTGGGTCCACACAAACAGCGCCACGGCCAGGCTGGCCAGCGTGGTCAGCAAAGCCACGGTCCGCGCGTGCTTGCCGGCCCACAGAGCAATTGCCGCTCCCACCAGCGGCAGCACGGTCAACAGCGTCAATACTGGAATTCCGCTCATGCCCGGCTGCTCCAAATCAGAATTGCCACCAATGCCACCACGGCCACCGCCAGCAGCCGCAGATAAGTCTGCACGCGGCCGGATTGCACCCGCGCCAGCAGGCCTCCACCGGTCGCCAGCTCTTCGCAGCCCTTGTCAAAACCGCCGTCCACCCAATTCGTATCCAGGAAGCGATTCAACTGCGCCCATCCGCGGAAGGCCCACGCAACCCCAGTCACCGCTCCGCCCCAAACTCGGCGGTCAAGCCAATCGGCAACGCGCGCCCACCACGCGTAAAAAGCAATCACCGTCACGCCGTAAAGCTCGTCCACATAGAGACGATTGCGCAGCCAAACCCACGGCAAGGGAGCGGCCTTTTCCAGCACATCCGGCTGTTCCGGCTCGGGGGCCTTACCTCCGTAAAGCCACCAGCCCAAACCGAGACCTAGAAAAACGACTGCCGTCGATGTGCCCATCAGCGCAATCAGCCCCGGCTCGGCAAAACCGCTCATCTGGAACGCAAGCGCGTGTCCGTCCAGGAAAGCCCTGAACCACGGCCAGGCTGGAGTTCCAATCAAGCCCAGAGCCATGGCGAAGAAGGCCAGGATGGCCAGCGGTACGGTCATCACCGCAGGACTCTCATGCGCCGCCTTGTGTCCGCGCCAATAGCCAAAAAACACGTAGCCCACTTGCCTCGTCATATAGAACGCCGTCAGCAATGCGCCAAAGACCAGCATGTAAAACGGCGTCTTTGCAACGCTCCAGTGTTGCGCCGCTTCCAGAATTCCGTCCTTGCTCCAGAAGCCGGAAAAAAACAGCGGAAATCCGCACAGCGCCAACATGCCAATCGCATAGGTCACAAAGGTCAGCGGCATGTCGCTTCGCAGCCCGCCCATGCGCCGCACATCTTGCTCCTCGTGGCAGCCGTGAATCACCGAGCCTGCGCCCAAGAACAAGAGCGCCTTGAAGAACGCGTGCGTGATCAAGTGGAACATGCCCACGGCCACGCCGCCCATGCCCAGGCCGGCCATCATGTAGCCAAGCTGCGAAACGGTGGAGTAAGCCAGAATGCGCTTGATGTCGTTCTGGGCTACGGCAATCAGCGCGGCAAAAACCGCCGTGAATGCGCCCACCCAGGTCACCACGGTCAGCGCTGTCGTAGTCCCGCCCGTCAGCGCGCCGGCTTGCATTAGCGGATACACCCGCGCAATCAGATAAACGCCCGCTGCCACCATGGTTGCCGCGTGAATCAGCGCCGAAACCGGCGTTGGGCCTTCCATCGCGTCGGGCAGCCAGACATGCAATGGGAACTGGCCGCTCTTGCCCGCCGCGCCAGCAAAAATCAGCAGTCCAATCGCGCCCGCAGCCGTAAGCCCCAGCGCGGCAGGCTGTGCGAGCAATGCCGCCAGCGCCACCGGTTCCAGCGAACCCGCGCCGTGGTTATAGAAGAGCAGCGTACCGGTCTGCGCAAAGAACCAGACAATTCCCAGCAGAAAGAAGACATCGCCCACCCGCGTGGTCATGAATGCTTTTTTTGCGGCAGCGGCAGCGGCGGGCTTGTGATACCAGAAGCCTATCAGCAGGTACGAAGTAAGCCCCACCAGTTCCCAGCACATGAACAGCAGCAGAAGGCTATTGGAAATCACCACGCCCAGCATCGCTCCGGCAAACAGCGAGAGGAAGCAGAAGAAGCGCGTAAAGTTCTCGTCGTGCTCCATGTAGCCGGTGGAATAGATGAAGATCAGCAGGCCCACAAAGGCCACCATCACCAGCATCACCGCCGACAGCGGATCCAGAACCCAACCCAGGTCCACATGCGACGAGCCAACCTGAATCCAGGTAAAGTTGACCGTCTCGCGTACGCCGCCGCCGTGCGCCCATTCGCCCACCACATGAACAAATGCAACCAGAGCCAGCAGCAGTGAAAAACTCAATGACCCAATGGCCAGCGTGGCCGCCGTCCTGCGTTTCGGCTGTTTCAGCAACGCAATCGCACCCGAGGCCACGATGGGCACAGCGGGAATCAGCCATAGAATCTCCGCGATGGGAGAGGCGGCCAGTTGCGGAGTGAATGAAATTGTTTCTTGCATCAATTCCTCACCCCTTCATCCTGTTCATCAGGTCTACATCCGTGGTGTGCGCGTGGCGATGGATAGAGATCACCAGGCCCAGTCCGACGGCCGCTTCGGCAGCAGCCACGGCGATCGAGAAGATGGCAAACATCATGCCCGTCAGCGCCTCTGGATGCGGCCCGTAGCGCCAGAAGGCAATCAGATTCAGGTTGGCCGCGTTCAGCATCATCTCAATGCCAATCAGCACCAGGATGGCGTTGCGCCGCGTGAGCGCGCCGGCCAGCCCGATGGCAAACAGCAGCGCTGCCACCAGAAGATATGCGGTAAGCGGCGTCATTGCGTCCCTGCTTTCTCGTGCATGGCCACCATCACGGCGCCGATCAGAGCCGCGGTCAGCAGCAAAGCCACAATCTCCAGCGGCAGCACGTAGCGGCTCATAAGCGCATTGCCAATCTGCAACACCGTCACCGTGGGCGGCGCCGTCCGGGCGCCCCCTGGGCCCGGCAAAGCCTGCGCACTTCCCAGAACCGCCCATCCCAGCACGGCAAAAACCGCGGCGGCAATCGCCAGACCGGCCAGCCACGTACGGCTGAAAACTCCATCCTTTGGCGTTTCCGAGCCGCGTGTGAGCAGAATGGCAAAAACCACCAGAATGGCGACCGCACCCACGTAAACCAGAATCTGCGCAAAACCGGCAAACTGCGCGTCCAGCTCCAGAAACTGCAACGCCAGTCCGGCAAAAGCCACCGTCAACGCCAGCGCGCAGTGGACAGTGTTCTTGAGTAGCACCGCGGCCAACGCACCGGCCAGTGTCAACGCCACAATCACATAGAAGACAAAACCCATCGGCAGCCGCTCCTTTCCTTTGCGCTCAGGCCCGTGGTGCGCGGGCGGAAATACCGCGAGTTACCCAAAAAACGGAATGGATCAATCCGCATAGCGGTATCTCCTCGCCCCTAAGTGATCTCTGTGCATCCCCGTCCGGCCCATGACGACATACGCCAGCACCAGGATCGCCGAACAGACCAACCACCGTTCCCAACCATCGCCCATAAAACGCCACAGCGCGGTCACAAACAGATTTAGAAGCGTCAACGGCAATACAAACTTCCATGCAAAATTCATCAGCTGGTCCTGGCGGAGCCGCGGCAGGGTTCCGCGCATCCAGATATACACGCACATGGAGAGCATGATCTTTGCAAAAAACCAGAACCATGAAGGAACCCAGCCCAGTACGGCCAAAGGCGAAGACCATCCGCCCAGAAACAACGTGGTTCCCAGCCCCGAAATGGACAACATGCCCACGTATTCGCCCAGGAAGAACTCGGCAAACTTGAAGCCCGAGTACTCCGTAAAGTAGCCGGCAACCAGCTCCGATTCGCCTTCCGGCAAGTCGAAGGGTGAGCGGTTGGTCTCGGCCGTCGCCGCAATGGCAAACATCGCAAAGCCGGCAAAGCCCCAGGGCGTGAAGATGTACCAGTGCGGCAAACCCCATGTGTACTGGTTCTGCGCCGCCACAATCTTGTCCAATGACAGCGACCCGGTAATCATCACCACGGCCACGCTCGACATCAGCAGCGGCACCTCGTAGCTGATCATCTGGGCCACGGCGCGCATCGCGCCCAGCAAAGAATATTTGTTGCGGCTGGACCACCCCGCCATAAAGACCGACAGCTCCGTGGAAGCGCCGATGGCGAAGTAAAACAGCAGGGCCGCATCCAGGTGGACCAGCGTCATGTTCCGCCCCATGGGCAGCACCGCGTAGCCCATGAACACCACCACCACCAGAAACACCGGCGCAATAAAATGCACCACGGCATCGGCGCTCAGCGGTACAAGGTCTTCCTTGGTAAGCGATTTGATGCCGTCGGCCACAGGCTGAAGAATGCCAAAAATTCCCACGCGGTTGGGACCGTAGCGATTTTGCATGCGCCCCAGTCCCTTGCGTTCCAGCAGCACGGTAATGGCAAACAGCCCCGGAAAAACGCAGATGATGGCCACCACGCAGAGCAACACACCGGCCGCCGCCTGCCAACTTGCCGGCAACCAGCCGACTGCCCATTGCTTGAGGAGAACGAAGATCTGGTCCAGGTTGGCAAACATGGTCTAGGCTCCCCCTCCCGCCGGCGGCGCGGCGCTGGCCGCAGCCTTGGCAGTCGCAGCCGCTGCCGCTGCCTTTGTCTTGGCATCGGCTTTGGCCTTTTCCCCGGCCAGATGCGCATCCACCGCGGCAGCCTCCGTGGGATGAATCTTGTGATAGTGTTCGTTCGACTTGGCCAGTTCCTTGCGGTCGTACAGCAGACCGCCAAAGCGGTCCGTCGTGCTTAGCTCGAACTCCGTATCCATCTTGATGGCTTCGAACGGACACACCTCAACGCAGATCTGGCAGCTCATGCACACGGAAATGTCGATGTCGAACCGAGCCGGATAAAACTGCGGCTTGCCCAGCGCGTCAGGCTTCTTGCCGGTGCTTTTCTCGATATAAATGCACTTGGGCGGGCACTCTTTTTCGCAGATCTGGCATGCTACGCAGCGCAGTCCGGCCTCCCAGTCCGCTCCGTCGTACACCAGGAAGGGAAAGTCGCGCGTAGCTTCGATGGGCGCGATCCGCTGCTCCGGATATTGAACCGTAGTCAGCCGCTCCGCGGAAAAATAGCTGCCGACAAAGTTTCTTGCCGTCTCCGCCAGCCCCTTCAGTATGCCCTCACCTAACAATCAACCCTCCAAATTCAGCTTCTAGCTACTAGCTTTTAGCCTTTAGCTCTTCCCGGCTCCTCAAAACTTTGACAAAACGCAACCCAGCCAATACAACCATGACCAGCTAAAAGCTAGCAGCTAGAAGCTACAGCATTTTCGATTCAGCTCCTTACAGAATCCTGGAAGCTGAGTGGCTTTTTCCTCAAGAAAAAGCCACCTTCCACGATCTCCAAACGTCAACATGTGAATCGAAAATGCTCTAGTAGCTGCCTTATCGATCCACTTCCCCCAGCACAATATCCACGCTGCCCAGAATCAGCACCACATCTGCCACGTTCTGGCCAAGAGCCATGTCCTCCAGTACCGTTAAATTGATCAAACTCGGCGGCCGCACCCGGTAGCGATAGGGATTCGGTCCCCCGTCGCTGATCAGATAAAAGCCCAGTTCGCCCTTGGGAGCCTCGATGCGCCCATACGCCTCGCCCGCCTTGGGACGGAAGCCGCGAATCTTTGCCTTCGGGTCCATCACCGGCCCGCCCGGTATATCTTTCAGCGCCTGCTCCAGAATCTTGATCGACTCCCGCGCCTCCAGCAGCCGCACCATAAAGCGGTCATAAACGTCCCAGTGATCGCCCAGCGGCACGCGAAATTTGAAGCGGTCGTAGATGCCGTAATGGTCCACCTTGCGAATGTCGTAGTTCACGCCCGAAGCCCGCAGCATGGGGCCCGTCACTCCGGCGTTGATCGCCAGTTCCGGACGCAGAATGCCCGTCCCCTGGGTACGCGCCATCAAAATCTCGTTGGTGCGGAGCAGCGCTTCAAACTCGTCGACAAATGCCGGCAGCCCCGCCACCACGTTGCGCACCCCGTCCAGCCAGGCTGGCGTAGCGTCCACGCGGCAGCCGCCAAAACGCATGTAGTTGCACATCATCCGCGAGCCGGTCAGTTCCTCGAACCGGTCCAGAATCTTCTCCCGCTCGCGAAAGGCATACATCAGCGGCGTCCCGCTGGCGCCCATATCCTGAATCAGAAAGCCAATGGCCCCAAGGTGGTTCTGCACCCGCGTCAGTTCGCCCAGAATCACGCGCAGGTACTCGGCGCGCTCGGGAACGGCCAGGCCCGCCAGTTTTTCCACTGCCAGCGCATAGGCCCAGTTGTTGGTCAGCGAACAGATGTAGTCCAGCCGGTCTGTATAGGGCATGCAAGCCAGATAGCTGATGCCCTCGGCAATCTTTTCGTGATTGCGATGCAGGTAGCCAAACTCCGGCTTCAGCCCGATCACGCGCTCGCCGTCCAGTTTCAGGTCCATGCGGAACACGCCGTGCGTCGACGGGTGGTGCGGACCCATGGAGATTTCCAGCACCTCGCCCTCGCCGTCCAGTTTCACCGCGGGGGGACGGTTCCAGCCCTCGGGCTTTGTTGCGTCCATCAATTCGCTTTCCGTCATTGCCCGGCGCCTGTTCCTTCCTGGCCTGCAACCGCCGTCTGGTGAGCCTTTGTCCGCGCCAGCACCTCGTCGTGCGCCGTCGGCTCGTATTCAAAATCATCCGGCTCCAC
>JARLGF010000055.1 GCA_031296165.1 Occallatibacter sp.
AATCCAATTTTGTGATGCCGAAAACTGCCATTTCGGGGGCAGTGTGTGGGCAAATTAGCACCAGATGGAGTCGAAAACCGACGGACCCGGAGTTTTTCCGCACTTCGGCTGTCAAGAGAAATCCAAATGCGATTGCCCTGCCCCACCGCAGGTATTTGCAGATAATTACCCCACTCAGGCGCACAATCGATCTATAGTGTCTTTTTGAGCCAGGCAGTTGGCCCACTCACCGATCCATCCACCTGTCCATCCCAAAAAGGCGAACTGTGCTCCATTCATCGCGGCTTTATCGCGATGAGTGGGTCGCCGGGCCGCAAACGAATAACAACAAAGGAGTTTTCAACCCGATGCAGAAACGATCATATCTCAAAATGCGGTACGAAAACCTCCAAAACCGCCCAAAAACCTCCCATAACTCCTTTAGAATCTAATTTATGGCATGTAACCCCTTTAGAATCTAATTTTTGCGGCGACACCCCCTTCGTATCTCGTTGAAACTGGAGAACATGACTAAATACATAGGGGGGGAGGGGGGGGGGTACCCAGGAATACCGATATATGGTACGGATCGGTCCCATCCTCGGCACACTAAACTTGGAAAGCAATGGCCTCAACCCGCCAGCCAGCCCGTCCTTCCATCCTGCGCCTCCGTCAGCGCTCGCTGGCACGCGGCGTCCTCCTGGCACTGGGCGCACTCGCGGCCAGCATGTGGCTCGCCGGCTTTCCCCGCATCGGCGCGCTCCACGCCTCGCGCGGACAAATGCTCTGTGCCCCCATCGCCTTCTGGGCCATGTTTGAGACCGCCCGCTGCCTCGACCGCAAATGGAGTCTCTACCATGCCGGCGTGCTCATCCTGCTCTACTCCGAGCTGATGATTCTCGCCATGGTCCTGTTCCTCTGGATCTATCTCTAGCAACCCCCATGCCCCCCTACACGCCGCTCCCAGCTCCCGTGTACGATGAGAAAATATCGAGCTTCGTGTAACTCGCTCTTTTCAAAGTCAAAACTCGAATCGGGAACGATGGGAGGCTGTATGTTGAAGGGTTTTCGCGATTTCATTCTCCGTGGCAATGTGGTCGATCTGGCGGTAGCCGTCATTATTGGCGCGGCCTTCAACTCCATCGTCACCTCGCTCGTCACCGACGTGCTGAACCCGCTCATCGCCGCCACCATCGGCAAGCCGGACTTCAGCAGCGTCATCCTGGACATTCACGGCGGCCACATCAAGGTTGGCAGCTTCCTCAACGCCGCGGTCTCCTTCCTCATCGTGGCCAGCGTGGTCTATTTCGCCATCGTGCTGCCTCTGAACCATCTCCAGGCCCGGCTGAAGAAGCCCGCACCGGAAGCTCCCTCCACCCTGAAAACCTGCCCCGAGTGCCTCAGCGAGATTCCCCTGGCCGCCCGCCGCTGCGCCCACTGCGCCCAGCCCGTGGAATAGACTTGTGTGTCATAGCCATGTGTTGCATGAGCGCCGCTGGCATGGCTCCGGCGTTCCACGCGCATACTCCTCACTTCCGGTCCATCCAGTAAAGGTAGGGTTGATGACTCAGTACAAGCAGCTTGCCTCCATCTTCATGCTGGCTCTCATTGCCGGCCCGTTGTCAGCCCAGTCTGCTCCGCAAACCACCCCGCCGGCCGTCTTTGGCTACGCCGACTTCGCCGCCCAGGCCAAGGTCGAGGCAACCTTCCTCGCCGTGCCCGATGCAGGACTGGCCGGCCAGCACCTGAAGACCCTGACCGCCGAGCCCCATCTGGCCGCCACGCCGGAAGACCGCAAGACCGCCGAATACGTGGCCCGGAAGTTCCGCGCCGCCGGCCTCGATACTGAGATCGTTCCCTACCGCGTGCTGCTGAACCAGCCAACGGAAGTGCGCGTCGAGGCTCGGGACGCCGCCGGCCGGCTGCTCATGACCGGTCCCACCCGCGAGCATGTCCCCGGCGACCCCTACCAGGACGATCCACGCGTGGTCATGCCCTTCAACGGCTCCTCCGGCTCCGGAGACGTCACCGCTGAGGTGGTCTACGCCAACTACTGCCGTATCGAGGACTTTGACCAGCTTGCCGCCCTGCACATTAGCCTGCACGGTAAAGTCGTCCTCTGCCGCTACGGTGGCAACTTCCGCGGCGTCAAGGTGTATATCGCCGAGCAACGCGGCGCTGCCGGCGTACTCATCTACTCCGACCCTCAGGACGACGGCTACTTCAAGGGCGATGCCTACCCTTTCGGCCCCTGGCGGCCTGACACCGGCGTACAGCGCGGCTCCGTCCAGTACCTCTTCAAGTACTCCGGCGACCCGGAAACCCCCGGCATGGCCTCGACACTCGATCTGCCCGACTCCGCCCGCATCTCCCCATACAGCAACCAACCCCGCATCATCTCCATCCCCATCAGCTATCGCGATGCCTCGCCCATCCTGCAGGCCCTCAAGGGGCCCGGCGTACCACAAGGCTGGCAGGGCGCTTTGCCCTTCCGCTATCACCTCGGCCAAACGGGGGCGGCGGACGGCGTCACCGTTCACCTGGTCTCTAAACAGGACTACCAGCGGCGGATCATCTGGGACGTAATCGGCAAGATCCCCGGTACCCAGTACCCGGACGAATGGGTCGTCGCCGGCAACCATCGCGATGCCTGGGTGTATGGCGCGGTTGACCCCTCCAGCGGAACCGCCGCCACGCTGGAATCGGTCCACGGCATCGGCGCTCTGCTCAAACAGGGATGGCGGCCCAAACGCACCATCGTTCTCTGCAGTTGGGACGCCGAGGAAGAAGGCCTCATCGGTTCCACCGAATGGGTAGAACAGCACGCCCAAACCCTCCAGCGGGCCGTTGCCTACTTCAATATGGATGTAGCCGTCGCCGGACCGGATTTCTCCGCCTCCGCCGTCCCCTCGCTCAAGCAGTTTATCCGCGAACTTACCCGCTCGGTCCCCAGCCCCGCTGGCGGCACGGTCTATCAACAGTGGAATTCCAGCTCAGACAAACACCGCGCTTCCAGCCTCCCGCCCTCCGGTGCAGATGGAGCGCAGGTGGGCGACCTCGGCTCCGGTTCCGACTTCACGCCTTTCCTTCAGCACGTGGGCGTGCCTTCCACAGACATCGGTTCCGATGGACCCTACGGCGTTTACCACTCGGTTTTTGACAACTTCGCCTGGTACACCCAGAACGCCGATCCAAATTTTGCCTATCTCCAGGAGATGGCCCGCGTCTTCGGCCTTGAAGCTCTGCGCATGGCCGATGCCGACGTGCTTCCCTACGACTATGTGACCTACGCCCGCGGAATTTCCACCTATATTGAAACCGTGAAGCGCAAGGCCTTGGACGCGGGTCTCGTCACACTCGACTTTGCTCCAGCCCAAGCCGCTGCTTCCCGTCTAACGGCTGCGGCCCAGAAGGCGCATAGCCTGCAGATGGCCCCCTCCGGCGACATGTCTAAACTCAACCTGGCTCTGCGCCAAACCGAGACCGCGTTCATCTCCGCTCCCGGCCTGCCCAATCGCCCCTGGTACCGGCACACCATCTACGCCCCCGGAGAGTTCACCGGCTACGCCGCCGTGGTCATTCCCGGCGTCAGTGAGGCAATCGACGCCAGAAACTCAACTCTTGCCACACAGCAGTTGATCGTCCTTGCCCAGGCCCTTGACCGCGCCGCGCACACGCTGGATTTCCTGCCCTGAGAAGCTGTTTCGCGGCCTCAAATTTGCGGGATCGAACCGGCTGTCTTTGGTTACCAACGGACCGTGCCCCGGTCACATTATGTTGTTTTTCCTCCTCACTGTGCCGATGAATTGATTTTCAGCATGTGGGTCAGACATCGGTGTTGCGTCTGGCAGCTTACGTGCAGATCTGCCAGAGGGGGCTTTATGTTCGATTTTCTTATCGGTTTTGCCTTTGTCGCCATGATCGTTTCTCCGGCTATCGTGGCCTCCCTGCAACTCGAGAAATCCGGTAACGGCGACATCTAAAGACGTTCTGGCGCTTACCCTGAGACCAGCCTGCCGCACATTTCGCCAGGGCTGTGCATCCAGCGTCCCTCCCGCAAACTCCGCACCCTTCCGGAAATGCTGAAATTCCCCTGAAACAGGCTGCAACTCCTCCCCTAAATCGTCCTGTCTGGAAGGTTGACCCCGAGCGCTTACCCTCGTATCGTTAAGGGGTGACTATGAAGATTTCAGGAAACTCTGCACGGATCGGGATTGCGGCTGCCATTATCGTCGGCACCATCGGCTGGCTTGCCTATACCGGATACGGAGCCAACAAGAGCTATTACGTCACCATCGCCGAGCTCGGCGGCATGGGCGACAAGGCTTACCATAGCCAGCTCCGCGTTGAGGGCTTCGTGCAGCCCGGTTCCATTGAGCAGAACGGCACCCACGTCGACTTCGTGCTCAACGAGTTTGAGAGCCACTCCCCCAAAGCCTCCTCAGGCCGCCTGCTCAAAGTCACGTACAAGGGTTCTGAGCCGCCTCCGGACACATTTAAAGACGATTCCCAGGCCCTGGCTGAAGGCTCGTACGGTCGCGATGGAGTCTTCCACGCAAACGTCCTGCAGGCCAAGTGCGCCAGCAAGTACGCACCTGCCGGTCCCAACAAACCTGGCGCTGCGCCGGCCGCCGCCCCCGTCAAGCCCTCCACTGCCTCCGGCGCAGCCCCCGCCCTTCCCCCGTCCAACCAGACCGCCGCAAACTGACGCGAATGACCGCAAACCCATCCGAGGCCGTGAGCGTTCCCCTGTGCGCCCGGCTCGATCAGGTCTCCAAGCTCTTTGGTTCCTTTGCAGCCCTCCGTCAGGTTTCAGTGGATCTGGAACCGGGCCGCTGTTACGTCCTCATCGGCGAGAACGGTGCCGGCAAATCCACCCTGCTGCGCATTTTGGCCGGACTGCTGCGCCCCAGCTTCGGCACGGTCAAGGTCTTCGGCGGTCTTGAGCCCCATGACGCCCGTGCCCGCATCGGCTACATGAGCCACGCTCCCATGCTCTACGACGAACTTACCGCCCAGGAAAACCTGCGCTACTTTGCCAGTCTCTACCCCGGCCGTCCCTGCCTCACGCCCTCTGAGGCCCTGCGCCAGGTGGGCCTGGACCCCGAGCTGACCCGCACCTTCGGCCAGTATTCGCAGGGAATGAGGCAGCGCACTTCGCTGGCCCGCGTCCTGCTCCCGGTTCCCGAACTGCTCCTGCTCGACGAGCCCTTCTCCAACATGGACGTCGAATCCGCGCACCAGATGGTTGAGCTTCTGGCCGGCTTCCGTCAGGGCAATCGCACCATCGTCATCACCACCCACCAGCGCGAACTGGCCGCCCCCATTGCGGACTGGGTGCTCGCTCTCCGCGCCGGCCGCGTGGCGTCGTTTGAACCGGGGTTCCCCACGCTATGAAGACAAACGGTGCGCGCTTGCTTGAATCCCTGGGCATTCCCTTTGAACTCCATGAGTACGAAGTCGATCCCAACGATCTCTCCGCCATTTCCGTAGCAAAGAAGGTCGGTATGCCTCCCGAGCAGGTCTTTAAAACCCTGCTGACCACCGGCGGGCCAGGCACGTATGTCTTTGCCGTCATTCCCGGCGACGCCGAGCTGGACTTCAAAAAGCTGGCCCGCGCCGCAGGCCTGCGCAAGGCCGAGATGGTTCCGCTCAAGGAGGTCCAGCCGCTCACCGGTTACATCCGCGGCGGAGTCACCGTCTTCGGCGCAAAAAAGCCTTACCCGGTCTTCGTCGATGAGACGGTGATTCTCTTCGACCGCATCAGTGTCTCCGCCGGAGCCCGCGGAACCCAACTCATCCTCAGCCCTGACGACTACCTGCGCGCAGCAGCAACTCTCGACGGGACGGCGCAAACCGCCGACCTGACCAAAGACGTGATTCACGCCGCGGCCACGGGAGGACACGCCTGATGCCCCGCGCCCTGTGGACCCATCTGGTCAAGGATCTGCGCATCGAGTTGCGCACTCTTGACGCCCTTGTTTCCATGCTGTTTTTCTCCCTGCTGGTTGTCGTGCTTTTTTCCATCGCTTTCGACCCGCGCGGCGTCTTCTCGCAGCAGATTGCCGGCGGAGTGCTCTGCGTGGCCACCATGTTTGCCTCGGTCAGCGCCCTCAACCAGGCCTGGGCGCGCGAAATCCGCCATCAGGTCCTCGATGCCCAGCGCATGGCCCCCTCTCCCGGCGCGGAACTGTTCCTCGCCAAGGTGATTGCCAATTTCCTCTTCGTCACCGTCGTTCAAATCATCCTTGCGCCCTGTTTCCTCATCTTCTATAACCTGCACATCGTGGGCCAGGCCTGGCTGCTGGTGCTGGTGCTCCCCCTCGGCACATGGGCACTGGTCAGCAACGGCATCTTCTTTGCGGCGCTCTCCATCCGCAGCCGCAACCGCGAACTGCTGCTGTCGCTCATTCTCTTTCCCATCTTCATTCCTGCTCTGCTGGCCATGGTGCAGGCCACCACAGACATCCTCACCGGCGAAAGCGACCCCACCCTCTGGATCAAGCTCCTGCTGGGCTACGACATCATCTTCACCACCGTCAGCCTGCTGCTGTTTGACGTGGTCTTCCACGCGGAGTGACGTTTCGCCCGGACTGCGCCCGCATGTTGATTCAGCATGTGATAGGATGCGTGGAGATCAGGCATCAGCGTCTGGAGGGTATCTCCAGTAGGTACTGGACGCCGTCTGATACACGGTCGCAGGGCCTAGTCAGCTCTGGGAGTTCAACTCTCCTGCCCTCCGCCAGCCTACGACCGGCTTATTTTTCGGTTCCGCGCGGCCATTGCTTCAAGGGCTCCAAGCTTACGAGATGTGCAACGATTGCAAGTTCGTTATATTCATTACTTCAGCATATCCAACCATCTCCAACCGCGTTATTTTCTTGACAATGTGCAACGAATAGCCGTAAATTCTTAGCAGTGTATCAGACGGCGTGCCATCTACTGGCGCGGTAAGATGATTGCGAAAAGGCTCCAGACTGACTATCTGGAGCCTTTTTGCTGTCCGAAAAGCGCAATGCATTCAGAAAAATGCTGCACATGGAAGCCGGCAGACCAATGGAACAGTTCCCCTTTGCCTTCTCGATCCATCCCGGCGGGATACTCCTCACCGAGTTCATGGAACCCCTCAGCCTGACCGCTTACCGTCTGGCAAAGGAATTGCACGTCTTGGCTCCGCGGATCAACGATCTGGTCCTTGGCAAGCGCGGCATCACCGCCGATACCGCGTTGCGCCTGAGCCGCTATTTCGGCAACTCCGCCCAGTTCTGGATTGGACTGCAAAGCGGGTACGATCTCTGGGTTGCCTCCAAAAGCAAGTCCCTGAACAAGATTCGGCCCCGCCAGCAGGCTGCCTGAACAGATCCTGTCTCGCTGCCCGTAATAAAGCGCCCTCAACCATCCCGCAATCGCCCTCTGCCGGGTGACCCGGGTCTGACCTTCCAATAATGAGGGTGCCCCGGGTCTCGCTTAAGAGACCGGGATCGACACCCCCTCTGCTCCCCCTCGCAACTTCTTCGATTCCAGGCAACAAAACAACATCGAGATGCGTTTCCACGGAAATTCAGCCTGTTTTTAAGGGCAAAATCCGCCAAAAAGTGCCAATCCATCCGAAATGACGCGCTGGCGAACAGGTTTCACTGCCTCTGGAGCGCCGCATTTCGCCAATTTTCTCTGCTTGCAGATAATTACCCTCCCCAGGAGCACAATTGTTCTATGGTGTCTTTTTTGAGCCAGGCAGTTGGCCTGATCATCGATCCATCCACCTGTCCATCCCAAAAAGGCGAATCTGTGCTCCATTCATCGCGGCTTTATCGCGATGAGTGAGTCGCCGGGCCGCAAAGGAACGCTATCAAAGGAGTTTTCAACCCGATGCAGAAACGTCCAAGTATCGCAATGTGGTACGAAAACCTCCAAAACCACCCAAAAACCGACTATAAGTTCTTTATTATCTAATTCTTGGCATATAACCCCTTTAGAATCTAATTTTTACGGCGATACACCTACCGTATCTCGTTGAAAATGGAGAACTTGATTAAATACATAGGGGGAGGGGGGGTAGGTGCCGATATGTGGTACAAAACCGTTCCAGCTTTCCCTCGGCCAGCGCCGTCGTACACTGGAGAAGTTCCAACAGGATTCCCCGATGAAAAAGCTTGCAATCGGTCTTTACGTCGCTGTCACCGTCGCCCTCATGGCCTGGGGCTACTACCAGGCCATCTACGTAGCCCCGAACGATGCCATGCAAGGCGAAATCTTCCGCATCATTTACTACCACGTGCCGTCGTGGGCGGCAGCTTTCCTTGGGCTCGCCGTTTCCGTGGCCGGCTCCATTGGGTATCTGGCCTTCCGGCGTAATTTTCCAAACCGGGCGCAGATGGCTGATGCGTGGGCTGTTGCGGGCGCCGAGGTGGGAGTGGTTTTCCTGACCGTGGGCCTGACGACCGGACCGCTGTGGGGACGCCGCGCTTGGGGCATCTGGTGGACCTGGGATGCGCGCCTGACTACATCCCTCGTTCTATGGCTGATTTATGTCAGTTACCTGTTGCTTCGCCGCTTTGCCGCCGGGCCGCAGATGCAGACGCTGGCCGCGGTGCTGGGCATCTTCGGTGCCCTCGACGTGCCCATCGTTTACATGTCCAACCGCTGGTGGCGCACGCAGCATCCGGCTCCGGTCTTTGGAGGCTCAGAGGGTTCCGGGATGGCTGCATCGATGGTGGAACCTTTCTTGTGGTACATGCTGGCGTGGTACGCGTGGGGCGTAATGATTCTGGTGATTCGCTACGCGGTCGAACGCCAGCAACAGAAAATAGCCGCCCGGGAAGCGCAAGCAGCGCTCGATGAGGGTTCCCTGGTCTGACCGCACGCCGGGAAACGATCCGAAACAAAGGAGAAAATGATGGAACAAGCAGCGATTCTCGACCATCAGTTCCGGGTAGCGGCCTACGCCATCACCTGGGCCATTCAACTGGGCTATCTGGCTTGGCTGGGCCTGAAATGGCGGGCGCAAAAACGCGCCGCAGCCCGCGGGCCGCGCGGCTAGAAGTTCGTTCTACAACTGCTCGTAGAGCGTTGAATTCCGGTAGCCGAGCAGGACCACCAGCGTCCAGATGCCCATGGCGGTTCCGAAGGGGAACTTCAACAGGCTGAGAATGGCCGCCACGATGGCCACGATGCGCCCCCACTGCGTGCGCTCCAGCAGGCCCCACCCGGCGGCCAGCGCCAGCCCGGAACGGACCACCAGATATATCCAGGCAAAATGCAGCACCGTTGAGCCAAGCCACTGCGGCGGCAAGGGACCGTGCATCCACGGTCCGTGCATCCAGGGTCCTCCCTCCCCGGAGAGAAATGCGTTCGCAAACGCCAACCCCATGAACCCCAGCAGTAGGGATAACCCCGCATAGACGATCCAGACAATGGCAAGGGCCTTTACATTGCCTGAGTATCTGGCAAGCTGGAACTGCAGGCCGGGCACGGGAGGAACCACGGCCGCGGCCGGACGGCCACACTGCGGGCAGACCCCCTGCCCAGGTGCTAAAAGCTGACCACATCCGCTGCAATACATAGCTGCCTCCTCTTCGTTCTTCGTTCCGAGATTACTACGCAAATGAAGTTTGCGGGGTTCCGGAATACAGCTTCCAGCTTCTAACTCCGAGCTTCCTGACCTCATGCAGATCGAATGCCGCTCAATCGCAATGCTCAAAGTCAAACCGACGGAGATGCCCGGAACCATGAGCGCTTCCGAGACCGGAAGCTAAAAGCTAGAGAGCTAGAGGCTAGAAGCTGACTTTTCGCTTTTCCCATCGTTCCTCGTGGCGGTCGTCGTGGAGAATCAGGGCGGTGACGCGTCCCTGAGCATCACGCTGGAAGATGAGCCGGGTGGTGCTGGAGCCGTTGAGATAGAAGAACAGGTAGGCCGACTCGGCTCCCAGCTCGGCGATATCTCCCTGGCGGTTCTTCTCGTAGAGCTGATCGCCCTGGCGGAAGACCGTGACCGTGGGATTCCCCTTCTTGTCGCAGTACTCTCCGGCCAGACTGTCGAGCTGGGCCGGGGGCAGCTTCTGAGCAGGCGGGTGGAAGGGAATGACGAGCCGTTCGGCCAGGGCGGGTAGTTCCGTTGCGCCGGGATGGGAAGCTGCTGGGCCTTCGAGACGATGCCCCAGCAGCCAGTGCGGCAGCTCCGGCTCGTTGAAGGCGCGGGTCCAGCAGTCGTGCTTGAGTCCCTGGTAGAGCCAGAGTCGCACGTGGCCCCCCCCCCCCTTGAAGGCTTCGTACATGAGTTCGCTCTCGCGCGGCGGCACCACGTTGTCGTCGGTTCCGTGGAAGAGCCATACTGGGGTGCGGCGCAGCGCATGTGCATACTCGGCAGGCAGGGTTGAGGCTTGCTGCCAGCGCTCTGGGGCATAGCTCCAGAAGACGCCACCCGCCGCTATGGCAATGGCTGCCCAGCGATGGGGGTAACTTCGGGCCAGTTCCCAGGCGCCGTATCCGCCCAGCGAGAGGCCGGTGAGATAGGTGCGCTGCGGGTCGCCGTGGAACTCAGCCGCCTCCTGGTCGAGAGCGGCCATAGCCATGGCCATCATGGCGGGGTCGGTCCAATACCCGGGGAGGGTACATTGCGGCATGACGATGACAAAGGGCCAGCGCTCGGGGTGATCGCGCACCTCCTCCGGCAGGCCTGTCTGTGTTTGCCACATGCCTTCGGAACCGCGCTCGCCGCGGCCGTGGAGAAACAGAATGATGGGCCATTGCTTATGGTCGTCGCGGCGGTATTGCTCGGGCAGGTAAACCTGGAAGCGATAGGTAATGCCGTGCAGCTCGATCTTGCGATTGAGAAAACCTGTTTCTTGCAGGGGGGGATGGGGTGCGGGATGGGCCCTTCCGGCGGCGCGCGCCGTGGACGGAGCGATGACCCAAGCGGCCAGGAGGCAGACCGCCAGGAATCTTGATAAACGGAGCATATCGGAATGAAAGCACAAAATAGCGGGGTATGCCGAGGGATTCTTGTGCCGGGGGCAGGCGTGAGCATCTATGGGAAAATTCTTCTGTTTTCCTGAGGGTTTCCTTACGATTTCCATGGCAGGCTGGAATTGCTATGCTGAACGCACTGATGACCAGACTGGAAACTGGCGATACGCTCGATCATTACCGCCTGGACGCGACGGTTGCACGCGGCGGCATGTCCACACTCTACAAGGCAACGGACCTGAAGGACGGCCGGCAGGTGGCCATCAAGGTTCCGTATGAAGAGATGGAGGCCGACCCGGTTCTGGTTGAGCGCTTCAAGCGGGAACAGCAGATCGGGCAGGAGCTGGACCACCCGGGCGTGGTGAAGACCTACGACGGCGAAGAGCGCAGCCGGATGTACATGGTCATCGAATGGGTGAACGGGCGGCTGCTGCGCTCGATTCTGAACGAGGCGGACAAGCTGCCCATCGACCGGGCGGTGAAGCTGACGCTGGGCATCTGCGACGCGCTGGATTACATGCACAAGCACGGCGTGGTGCATCGCGACCTGAAGCCGGAAAATATCATGGTCGACGAAAAAGACAACATCAAGCTGATCGACTTCGGCATCGCCAGGAAAGAAGACGCGCGGCGGCTGACGTATGCCGGGCCCTCGCCGCTTCTGGGTACGCCGGACTACATTTCGCCGGAGCAGGTGAAGGGCCAGCGGGGCGACCAGCGGAGCGACATCTATGCGCTGGGAATCATGCTGTACGAGATGCTGACCGGGCAGACGCCTTTTGCCGGGCCGAATCCGCTGGCGGTGATGAATGAGCGTCTTCTGCACGACCCCAAGCCGGTGCGAAAACTGCGTCCGGAGATCTCGGCGGAGTTGCAGGAGATACTGGTGCGTGCGCTGGAACGGGAGCCACGGCACCGGTATCAGACGGCCAGCGAGATGGCGTGGGAGCTGGAGCATCCCGAGCTGGTGGGCGTAGACGAGAGCATACGGCGTCCGGCAGGCGGGCTGCGTCTGCCAGGCAGGCGCAAGCTGCTGCTCTATGCCGCGCTGGCGCTGGCGCCGATTGCTCTGTTTGTGCTGATGCTGGTGCTGGCGCGGCGGTAAAAAGCGTTGGAGCGCACCGTCGGTTCAGTGCCGGCGATGCATTTGCTCTGTACCACGTATTGGTACTTCCAGGTCCCCCCCCTCCCCCCCCTATGTATTTAGTCATGTTCTCCAGTTTCAACGAGATACGTAGGGGGTGTCGCCGCAAAAATTAGATTCTAAAGGGGTTACATGCAAACAATTAGATTCTAAAGGAGTTATGGGCTGTTTTTGGGCGGTTTTGGAGGTTTCTGTACCGTAATTTGAGATTTGGACGCTTTGCATCGGGTTGAAAACTCCTTTGATGGCGTTCCTTTGCGGCCCGGCGGCCCACTCATCGCGATAAAGCCGCGATGAATGGGACACAGATTCGCCTTTTTGGGATGGACAGGTGAGTGGGCCAACTGCCTGGCTCAAAAAGGCACTATGGAACGATTGTGCGCCTGGGTGGGGTAATTATCTGCAAACTTCTGCGGTGCGGCAGACACGCTGCTCGTTTTTGGTTCGTGGTCTCTCCCCGGTGCCCAACAGCGAGGCACAGGGGGCACCCGATCATTTTGGACGGTCAGGGCTGAGCCATCCGTGAAAATCGGCGCTGCAGAGGCGGTGAAACCTGCTCGCCAGCGCGTCATTTCGGATGGATTGGCACTTTTGGGCGGATTTTGCCCGCAAAAACATCGTGCCAGGTGGCTTTTTCGAAAGGGAAAAGACACTTGAGCGCATAGTTTCGGTCTACACCGATTCCGAAAAGGCGAGTAGCCAGTCAGGATCGATGTGCGAATGCGGCAGACGGACCGGCGGCAGAATCGGCTTCATCCCCAAGATCCATGGCGGCGATAAGACCGGCGTTCACGGTGAATACGTGGAGAACTTCGCTGTCCGCCAGAACCTCTCCCCGAAGGCTCTTGACGACCTGATGCACCCTGACGCGGACCTTGCCCTGGTCTTCCCCGGTGATTGCCAGCGGTTCGACATGGGGATCGAACTCGCCCCATTGCCGGGTCCAATAGGCGCGGATCTCTTCCTTTCCGACCACCTTGCCGCCCTCAGAAGCTTTGGGCCAGCTCACGTCTTGCGTCATGAGCGCCAATGCACCGTCGATGTCCCGCTTGTTGAATGCGGAGTACGCCTGCTCAATAAGGGTCTTCGTGTCTGCCATTCATCCTCCTGCACCGCTTGCCAGGCACTCGGTTCCGGTTATCCGGCCAGTCCAATTTATCACTGACGAGCTTGAGTAAAAGGAATGGCGAAACGGCGCCATGTGAATCGTCCGGCTTATCTCGTGAGCAATCGAGGACTGTTGGCAGGTTGGTGCAGGAGTAGAGTTTGTGCCATGACTCATGGAATACAAATAACGCATGTTGAAAATGACAGCGGGGAGGGCGTGATTGTGACGTTCTCAGACGGGACAAGCGGCGCGTATATCGTGGAGGAGTTGCTGGAGTTGAGGCCGCACCGCGAACCTGTCTACAAGCCTGTGGAAACGCTTGACCTGCCCATGGCCGGAAGGTCCCTTTAACGTAGTCCCGCTTGTGATATATAGTGGATTCCGCAGTAACGCGGGCTGGCTTTGTACTCTCTAAAAGCGATTTACTTCAATGGTTTCATGGACCCGATGCCTGGGGCCTCCGTCCTGCATGGCTGGCAACCGGCCGTGGATGCCTTGGTGCGCGCAGGCGGGCGGAAGACAATCGATGGATGCAAGGAAGGAATTCACATGAACTCCTATTGGAAACAGCTTCAATCGCTGCTGTTGGGCGGAATGGCAATTGCCTGTGTGGTAAGCGCAGTCCCGGCATGGGCGCAACAGACTGCGCCGGCCGTTCCCGCGGATGCGGCCTACAAACAGAGCGGGCTGCCGGTGGAAGAGCGGGTGCGCGATTTGCTGAGCCGCATGACGGTGGCGGAGAAGGCGCGGCAACTGGATATGTACCGGGGCGTTTCCGCTTCAATGCGGAACGACGCGGAGAAGGATGCGGTGGAACTGAAGGCGCACGGCTTTCAGCCCGCAAAAGCCGAGGCGGCATTTGGCAGCCTGGGCGTGGGCTCGATCCACGATCTCTACGCAACCGGAGCAATCAACAATGACATTCAAAGCTGGGTGATGAAGAATACGCGCCTGGGAATTCCCGTGCTTTTTGCCGAGGAGGGATTGCACTGGTTCAGGGGCACCATATTTCCAGCGCCGATTGGACTGGCAGGCACATGGAACCGGGAACTGGCGACGCGGACGGGAGTGGCGATTGCCGCGGAGACGCGCGCAACCGGCGTGGACATGCTGTTTGCGCCGGTGCTGGACCTGGCGCGCGATCCGCGCTGGGGACGGATTGAGGAAGATTACGGCGAAGACCCATACCTGACGGGGCAGATGGGTTTGGCCATGGTGCGCGGTTTTCAGGGCGACTCGCTGGCCAGCGACCACACGGTGATTGCCGAGCCGAAGCACTTTGCCGGGCATGGGTCGCCGGAGTCTGGGACCAACACCTCGCCGGTGCACATGGGCGAGCGTGAGCTGCGCAGCATCATGCTGAAGGGGTTTGAGCCAGCGTTCCGCGAGGGGCACGCGATGGGAACGATGGTGGCGTACCACGAGATCGACGGCGTTCCGGTGATAGGCGACCCTTACCTGCTGAAGACGATTCTTCGCCAGGAGTGGGGATTTGACGGATTCACGTTGTCGGACCTGGGCGCGATCCGGCGGCTTTACGAAGATCATAAAGTGGCGGCCACGCCGAAGGATGCGGTGGTGATGGCGATCAACGCCGGCGTGGATATGCAGTTCTACGACTTCGACCACAAGACCTTCCAGGACGCGATTGCCGCGGGCATCAAGGACGGCACGCTTTCCGAGGCAGCGCTGGACCGGGCCGTGTCGGACGTGCTGCGGGTGAAGTTTGAGCTGGGACTCTTCGACCATCCGCTGGTGGATCCAACGCTGTATGCGCGGGTGAACCGGGAGCAGGCGCATCTGGACGTGGCGCAGGAGAGCGCGCTGGAGTCGATGACGCTGCTGAAGAACGAGAATCACCTGCTGCCGCTCAAAAAGGAGTTGAAGCGCATTGCGGTGATTGGGCCGAATGCGAAGATTGCGCGCTATGGGGACTATGCGCCGGAGTCGGACCCGAAGGACAACAACGACCTGTTTACGGCGCTCGAAAAGATGCTGCCGCAGGCCGAGTTGAGTTTTGCCGAGGGGAAGGACATTGCCGCTGCCGTGGAGCTGGCGAAGAACGCCGATGTGGCGATTCTGGCATTGGGCGAGTGGCATGGCGTATCGGGCGAAGGCAAGGACCGCTCCGACCTGAACCTGCCGGAAAATCAGGAAGCGCTGCTGGAGGCGGTGGTGGCGACAGGCAAGCCGACAGTGCTGGTGCTGCAGAATGGGCGGCCGCTGACGATTCCGTGGGCCAAGGAACATGCGGGCGCGATTCTGGAGGCGTGGTATCCGGGCGAGTTCGGCGGCAAGGCGATTGCGGAGACCTTGTTTGGCGACAGCAATCCGTCAGGGCATTTGACGGTTACTTTCCCGCGCAGTATTGGCGTGATTCCCGACTACTACGACTACGACCCATCGAAGACACACAAATATGTGGACGGCAACGACAAGCCGGTATTTCCGTTTGGGTTTGGGCTGAGCTACACCACGTTCAAATTCGACGGATTGCAGGTGGAAGCACCGGCCGATGGAAAGCTGCCGGTTGCGGTGACAGTGCATGTGACCAACACGGGCTCCGTGGCGGGCGATGAGGTGGCACAGCTTTATGTGCGCCAGGACGTGAGCAGCGTGGAGACGCCGGAGCGCGCGCTGAAGGGCTTTGCACGCGTTCACCTGACGCCGGGCGAGACGAAGACGGTGCGGTTTGAGGTACCGCAAAGCGAGCTTGCCCTGTGGAATGCGGAACACACGTGGGTGACCGAAGCGGGAGCGTACACGGTGTGGGTTGGCGACTCGTCGGAGGCGACGCTGACGGGCAAGTTCACGCTGAAGGCGGAGGGGCGGTAAGGAAAACTGAGAACGCGTAGAGGCGAGGTTGGCCCAGGCGCCAAAAACAGGTCCTGGGCTGCCTAAGTGAATGCTCCACCGCCTAACAGGCGGTGGCTTCGGGTTACGGCTGTAAGCCGGATCGATCGGACCTGCGGCCGATTCAGGGCTCAATTGAGTGCAGTGGCTGGGTTCTCAGCGCCCCTACGGGGCGCGGTTTCAATTCCGCCTCATTCCCAGGGTTTTACCCTGGGCTACTCTCTGACGGCCCCTGACGGGGCCTGGAAAACTGGAAAGCCTTCTCACTTACTCAGAATGCTTGCTCGCCGACACTGGATCCGTCGCCTGAAGGCGAGGGGGTTACGGATCCCCTAGCGGGGACTCTAAATTTAGAGCAGCAAATTCGGAAATTGGATAGAGGAGAAAACATTCCCTCGGGGGCTCAACCCTACGAGTATTTATTGAGCTTAAATACGGCCGAAACCCATCACTTTCAAAGCTGCTCCGCACCCATGGTGAAAATGCCCGCCGAAAGCGAGTACACGCCAGTGTACATGCGGGAGGGCTGCGGACTTGTTCCAAAGTGAAACTGGAGCTGGAAGCGGGAATCCTGACGCGGCGAACGGCGATGAAAAGAAATTAAGGATTGAGGGCCGTTCCGATCGGTTCTACCGTTCAGGATAAGGGTCGAAAAAATCTATTGGGTGGGTAAGTGCGACCATGAGTGCAGCCGCAGCGGCTATTCCAATCCGCACCAGGAGCAAGGAACAGGGGTTGACCGGGCGGTTGACGGAGATGGCGCTCGTCTACCAGCGGATACTCAAGAAAAACCCACGGAATCCCGAGGCTCTGGTGGGCATGAGCCTGGTGGCTTTGGCCAGCCGTCAGCCGGAAGCAGCGGTGCAAATGGCCACGTCCGCCGTGATTGCGGCGCCGGAATTGGTTCCAGCGTGGGTGACCCTGGGCCAGGCACTGAAGACCGCCGGCCGGAACGACGAGGCGGAAGACGCCTACGAACGGGCCATCCGCCTGGAGGGCACAAACGCGCTGGCCAGGGTAGGGCTGGGTGAGTTGAAGGTCGTCACCGGACGGCCGGCAGAGGCGTTGCGGGATTTTGAATTGGCTCTGAAGCGGCAGCCGGCGATGGTGTCAGCGCACCTGGGCCTGGGAAGCGCGCTGGCCTATATGGGCAAAAATGCCGAGGCGCTGGCACGCTACGAACGGGCGCTGCAACTGCGGCCTCGTCTGCCCGAGGCGGAGTTTGCCGCCGGGTTTGTGCTGGCTCGGCTGGGAAGGCAGCAAGAGGCCGAGAAACGCTTCCGGCGAGCACTGGTGGAGCGGCCGGATTTTGCGGCGGCCTGGATGAATCTGGGCAGCCTGCTGCGCGAACAGGGGCGCGAGGAGTTGGCCAAAGCGGCTTTGCAGCGAGCCGTGGAACTGCGCCCGGACCTGATTGCCGGCTGGCTCAATTTTGCCATTCTGGAGCGGGAATGCCGCCGGCCGGAGGAAGCCGAGAAACATTTGCGCAAGGCGTTTGCGCTGAATGTGGGCCAGGTGGAGACGCTGGTGGCGTGGTGCCAGTTCCGTTCCGCGGAACAGGACCCGGCGGGCGCGTGGGGGTGGCTGCGCTGGGCCCTGGCCTACGAGCCGGACAACACGGAAGCCGTGAATATGCAGGGCATTCTGCTGCATAACGAAAGGCGGTTTGCCGAGGCGGTGGAGGTGTTTGAGCGGGCCGAGGCGCTGGGCAGCAAGCCTGCGGCGTCGAACCGCGGCAATTCCCTGCTGGATATGGGCCGGATGGAGGAGGCTCTGCGGGCGCACGAGGCGGCGGTGAAGCGCGATCCGGTGAGCGCCGGCGCAGCGTACAACCTGGCACTGACGCAATTGCGGCTGGGCGAGTGGGAGCGCGGCTGGCCGGGATACGAGACCCGTTGGCACTTCAGGGAGGTACATCGCTGTCCCCGGGTCTTCCGGCAGCCGCGCTGGCGTGGCGAAGCGCTGGAGGGCCGGCGGGTTCTGCTGCACGCCGAACAGGGACTGGGAGACACGATCCAGTTTTGCCGCTATGCAACGCTGGTGGCGGCGCGCGGAGGCAAGGTGATTCTGCAGGTGCAGGAGCCGGTGGAGCGGCTGTTGGGTTCCCTGCCCGCGGTGCGCGCCGGACTGGCAGAGACGGCGCTGCTGACAGGGAAGGCACCGGATTTCGATCTGGAGTGCCCGCTGATGAGCCTGCCGGCGGTTTTTGGGACGACGGTGGAGACGGTTCCCTGGCCAGGAGCTTACCTGGGCGCCGATCCGCAACTGGTGCGCGAGAGACGAATGCTGTTTACCAGTGACGGGCCCAGGGTGGGGCTGGCGTGGGCGGGCAACTCCCGCTACAAGGCGGACCGGCTGCGGTCCATGAAGCTGGAAACGCTGCTGCCGCTACTGCGGACGCCGGGTTTTAGCTGGATCTCTCTGCAAAAAGGCGAGGCGGCGGAGCAGTTGCAGGGATTGCCGGACGACGTGTTTGTGTGGGATGGGTCAAGTCAGGAGCGGGATTTGGCCGAGACGGCGGCGCTGGTGGCGACGCTGGACCTGGTGGTAACGACCGACACCTGCATTGCGCATCTGGCCGGGGCCATGGGCAAGCCGGTGTGGATTCTGCTGCCGCACCTGGGAGACTGGCGCTGGATGCAGGAGCGGGAGACGACGCCGTGGTATCCGACCGCACGGCTGCTGCGGCAGAAAACTCCAGGAGACTGGGCGGGCGTGGTGGAGCGGGCGATTGGTGAGTTAGGCGAATTTGAAGGCGCGGAAACAAAGCCGGTGAACTGGCTGGCGGAGATGGAAGCTGAGGGTTCGCGGCTGATTCCGGCGTAATGCAGAAATAAAGCTGAAAAATAGTGGAGAATAATTCTTGACTTCTTTAACTCTATTTTATAGAGTACTCCTTGTTGGAGACAACTCTGACGATTCGACGAATCCCCCACTGAGGAGAATGGCCATGATGGAAAATCGTGAAGATCTGGAACTGAACGAGAGACTGCAACTGATCGAGAGCATGATTGCCGAGGGCCGGCGAAGCACCGAGAAGTGGGCCTGGACTTTTGTGCTGTGGGGCGTGGCCTATTATGTTGCGATTGCCTGGTCCGCCTGGGGCGGCGCCACGCTGGCCTGGCCGGTGACCATGACGGCCGCCG
>JARLGF010000056.1 GCA_031296165.1 Occallatibacter sp.
CAGCGTCCGGCAGATTCCAATCGCCGGCAACACCGTCACCGCCGCATGGGATACCGGAAACACTTCGGGATACCGTTCGGTACTCGGGCATAGGCTGGATGGGAAAGGCACGGTTGTTGTGCTGAATAACACTTCCATGTCCCAGAAGACCCTCGATGAATTCGGCGATGCCCTCCTGCGTGCCTTCTCGGAGTCGGTATAGATCGAATCCACGGGTGTTCTCAAGTGGTTTTTTCCTGACCGGGGTCCCCGGCGATTCGGGGTTTTTGTCGCGGGAGTGGAAGAAAAAGCCGCCTGGCACGATGTTTTTGCGGGCAAAATCCGCCAAAATGCGCCAATCCATCCGAAATGACGCCCTGGAGAGCCTCTCTCCGCTGCCTCTGGAGCGCCGATTTTCGCCGCCGGGCGCCCACTCGGACTGAAACGCCACGAACCAAAGACGCGCAGCGTGTCCGCCGCACCGCAGATGTTTGCAGATAATTACCCTCCCCAGGCGCACAATTGTTCCATGGTGTCTTTCAAAGCACAGAGATCGAATTCCGGACGGATCTGGTTGCTTCAACCCCAGAACGCAAAAAAACGGAGGGAGCAGGAGCCTTCAAGCCTACAGACTGATTTTGCTTTTTCGGAGGGAGCGTGAGGCTTTAGCCTCACGAATAAAACCCGTCGATTGAGCAGGGCTTTAGCCCCGGGCCTTACCCCGTTCCAGCCCCCAGGAGGAACGCCATCAAAGGAGTTTTCAACCCGATGCAGAAACGTATAAATCTCGCATTACGGTACAGAATCCTCAAAAACCTCCAAAAACCGCCCATAACTCCTTTGTTATCTAATTTTTGATATGTAACCCCTTTAGAATCTAATTTTTGCGGCGATATATCTACCGTAACTCGTTGAAACTGGAGAACATGACTAACTACATAGGGGGAGGGGGGGGTAGGTGCCGGTATGTGGTGCGAAACCGTTCCAACTGTACCGGACGGCAGGGCTACCCAGCGGTATGGACCGGGTACTCTGCTAACGAACTGGAGAACCGCTATCGGATTTCTGGCAGAGCAAATGGGCCTGCCTTCCGGCAGGCCCGCTCGAGAGGCATTTGAAGGAGGGGGTCCAGGGGGGATTAAGAGAAGAGGTCCATGACGGACCTGAAAAAGAGTGGATACCTTCTAGGAAGGGACGAATTCGGGGAAGCCTCTGCTAGTTACTAAGTGAGATGCATGAAGGTAAAAAAGGTTGCACTGCGGCATTTGCCCGGCAAGAAAAAAGATATTGGCAACCGGATTGGGCCGTAGCGCCTTTTACCTGTCTGGCACCCCCCGTGCACAAAACATCAATAATCAACTTGCATCTATCAGGCGGAATTGGCACTCTCTTAAGTGTGAAGCGGTGGCATTACATCGTCTTGCTGGGGATACTGATCCTCGCGGGCATCTACGTCTACCTGCACCGGCAGGATCTGGGACTCGTATCCTCGACCGGTTCCGGGGCCGACGAAGGTGTGCCTACCGACATAACCGCCACCGCCGCTCACCCGGCGCACATCGTTTGGCAGCAGGTGGACCGCACCCCCGACGGCTTCAAGGTGGAGATGCCCACCGACGTCAAGGACATCCAGATTCCCGCCTACAACGAGCAGGGCGGAGCGGATCAGGTGAACATGATCTACTCCAACGCCGACGCCGAAACCACTTTTTCCGTGGCCTGGGCGGACGATCCGCCGGTCATGCGCGTGAGCAGAAGAAGTCCGCAACTCACCTTGGATACTGCTCGGGACGATGCTCTGGCGCGCACGCAAACCTCCCTCACGAACGAAAGCAAGAACGCAACCCAGGGTTTCCCTGCGCGCGAATTTGCGGCACGTAACGTAGGCGGAGGCGTCATGAACTCCCGGCTGATCTATGCCGGCTCGCGCCTCTACATGCTCATCGCGGCCTTCCCCTCGGCCGGCGCACGGCGCGATCAGGACGTGACGCGCTTCTTCAACTCCTTTACCATCCTCAACAAGCAGTAGAGCTTGCGGCAGGCCATGTCGGCCAGAATGGCAGGGAACTCACCCAGGGAAACGGGCCGGCGCCCGTCTCAGCCCTTACTCGATTTCGGCCGCGCGGCCTTCTCGATGAAATACGTAATCAGGCCCACCGGCAGGAAGCGAACCATAAAAGCGCTGATCCGGCCGCTGAGGCTGGGAAGAATCGTTCGCTGGCCGCGAGCCAGGGCGGCCACGGCTAGGCGGGCCACATCCGGAGCAGGCTGCATCCCGCCGGCCTTGAAGATTTCGGCGTGGGCCACGTCGAAGAACTCGCTTTCCGTGGACCCAGGGCACAGTGCGGTCACTTTGATGCCGAAGCGGGCAACCTCCGCGGCCAGGCCCAGCGCGAAGAACCGGTCGAAGGCTTTGGTGGCGGCATAGGTAGTGATGTAGGGAACAGGCTGAAAGCTGGCGGTAGAGGCCAGAATCAGCACCCATCCCCGCCCCCGCTCCACCATGCGCGGCACAAACACCCGCGAAAGCCGCACCACGGCCTCGCAGTTCACGCGCACCTGGCTCAGTTCCTGCTCCACCGGGCTTTCATAAAAGGCGCTGTACTGGCCCAGCCCCGCGTTGTTAACCAGAATATCCACGCTGAGGCCGGCGCCTTCCGTGGCGTCGTAAAGCTGCTGCGGAGCGGCGGGATCGTTCAGGTCCGCAGTGACAATGCGCACCTCGGTCCCTTTTGCCGCGAGTTCGGCTCCCAGTGCTTCAAGACGGTCTTTGCGGCGCGCCGTAAGAATCAGTTTTGCGCCGAAACCGGCGAGTTCCCGCGCCAGCGCTGCGCCTATACCTGAGCTGGCCCCGGTGACCAGCGCCCATTTACCGTGGAAGTCCCGTGTATTTGCCATAGCGGCTCCATGATAGCTGAAAGCTAGGGCCTGGAAGCGGGAAGTTCCCCATCAAACTCCTCGTTCAGCCACTTGCTGAACGCTTGAAACTCCTCGTCGCGGCCCAGGAAGTCGCGGACCATCTGCCGTCCCGGCTTCGAACCGCCTTGTTCCAGAACTGTCTTGCGATAGCGGCTGCCGGCTTCGCAGCCCAGCAAATCGCGGGGGTCAAACTGGGCAAAGAAGTCCAGAGCGATGACCTTGTCGAAGGCGTAGGTGTAGTAGTTCGACGAGTAGCCGGTCAGGTGGCCGAAGCTGGCGTACATGCGATTGCCGTCCATCCAGATCCACGGCTGCAGAGCCTCGTGAAGCCGCCTGGTGGTGGCGTCCAGGTCCAGTCCGGCTGGGTTCTGGTCGTGCAGGTCTAGCGAGAGCGTGGTGTAGTAAAGCTGCGAGCGAACCCAGTCCGCGCGCCCGAAGGCTCCCGCAAGCTTCATCTTCCGGATCGTTTCCGAAGGCAGAATCTCGCCTGTCTGGTAGTGCTTGGCAAAGGCCTGCAATAGGCTTTCGTCGCGGAAGAACTCCTCTAGCATCTGCGAGGGCACCTCAATGAAATCGCCCTCCGTCGCAAAGCCAGAAAGCCCGGCCCACTCCGTATGCCCACCCAGAATGGCATGCATCAGGTGGCCGAACTCATGAAAGAAAGTCACCACGTCGTTGTATTGCAGCAATCCAGGATCGTTGTGCTGATTGGATTCGCTGGTGCTGGATTCTGTCTCGCCGCCGGGGAAGTTGCAGATCAGCGCCGCTTCCGGCAGCGCGTGGCCCCGTACCCCGGTCACAATCGGCGCGGCGGAGAACCACTTGTCCTTGCCTTCCCGCGGATGCATGTCCAGATAAAACCGCCCCACCTGCCGGCCGTCGTCGAAGACATCGAAGACGGAGACCGCAGGGTGCCATGCGGCCTCCGTCGACCGCCGAAACTCGATTTTGAACAGCCGCGCCGCGGTTTCAAGCACGCCGGCCTCCACCTGCGCGTAGGGTAAGTAAGGCCGCACCGACTGCGAGTCGAAATCAAACGTGGCGCGGCGAAACTGCTCATACCAGTAGCCGCGGCTGGTAACGTCGATGGCCGTCAAACCGGGCTGCCGCTTGCCTGCGAAGTCGAGAATCAGTTCGTACTCGCGCCGTGCACCCTCGCTGCTCGCCTCGTCCAGCTTGGCCAGAAACGTCCGCACATTGCCGGCCGAGCCCATCATCTGGTCGGCCGTGGCCAGGTCTGCCCAACTGCGGAAGCCTTGGACCGTCGCAATCTCCTGCCGCGTGGCCAGGAGGTGGAGAAGAATTTCTTTGTTTGCAGGGTAGGCACGGGTATTGTAGGCCAGAAACATCCGTTCCCGCAGCGCCGCGCTGGTGGCAAAGGTCATCACCGGCTGCATGTCTGGCTGGTCGGTCGTCAGGGTGACGCGGCCCTCCGCGTCTGGCTGATGGCGCGCCAGATAGTCGACGGGCAAGCCGTCCAGCTCGGCCGTAGTGGCCTCAATGGTCTTGGCACCCTCCTGGATGTTGCGGCTGAACTCCAGCGAAAGCCGTGTAGCCTTCTCGTGCAGCTCCTGCAAGTGGTCGCGGGTGGCCTGATCCTTGTCCACTCCGGCCAGCCGGTAGCCCAGCAGCGTGCGCTCCACATAATGCTTCGTGGCGGGACTGGTTCCGTCCAGATCGATGGCCGCCAGTGCTTCATAGACGGCTCGGTTCAGGCTCAGGGCGCTGCCAGCCATGGCCACCCGCTGCGCTTCCTGCTGGGCCTGGTCACGGACCTCCCGCGCGGCAGCCACGGAGTTCAGAACCCCGGCCTGAGCTCCGGCCAGGTTGAGCTGCTCAATGGCTTCGTCATACCGCCGCAGTGAGTTCTCCGGAGTACGCGGCTCTTCCACTGCCAGCAGTTCCGCCAGCGCCGCCTCGTAGGTCACCAAGCGGGCGTTTACCCAGGCTGTGAGCGCTTCGGCGGATGTGGCTCCGCCTGCATCCCAGGCGTGAAGGTCTTCTGTGACAGTAGTGGCAGGGTTCTCAACAGGCATTGTGGGATCACACCTCCAAAGTTCTAGGGTGCCACAAAGGGCCGGGTTCAGGCACAGCCAGTATTTAAATTGCGCAACATTGCCTTATCTTGTTGCATCCCAACCGAAACCACATTACTATGCGTCATTGATAAGTATGGCTCGTTCCGGTTCCAGCACGATGGTTTCTCCTCCTGCGCCAGCGGTTCAGAGGCTGCGTGTGGATAAGCTCTGTATAGCCATTCAGGCCGATTCTCCGGCAGAGATGATGGAGCGGGCGGAGCAGGCATTGCACGACTCCAAGTTTATGGAGTTACGCCTGGATTCGCTGGCCAAACCAACTGCTGCACTGCCCAAAGTGACGGAGTTTCTGACCGGGCACCGGGATGTTGTAGCCATTGCCACCTGCCGCCGCAAGGCCTTCGGCGGGCACTTCGTGGGGTCTTTGACTTCAGAGTTCGAAGTACTGCTCAAAGCTGCCGAAGCCGGCTGCAGAATTGTCGATCTTGAAGTGGAATCTGCCGAGGAAGCCAAGCTGGCGCAACTCGCAAAGTTTCGCGAAGGGCTGCAGGCAGCCGGAACTGCGTTGCTGGTCAGTTTTCACGACTTTATGAAGACCAAGGGCCTGGAGCAGGCCGCGGACCGGATTGCCGTTTTCGAGCCGGACTTTGTGAAGGTGGTCTCCACAGCCCGCTCGCTCACGGACAATCTCGCGGTCCTCAATCTGATTGAAGACCGCTCGCTCGCGTCGCATGTGGTGGGCATCGCCATGGGGGAGGAGGGTTTGATCAGCCGCGTTCTGGGACCGCGCGCCGGAGCCGCCTTCACCTTTGCCGCGTTCAGCGACGGCACTGAAACCGCGCCCGGCCAGGTGACGGCGCGGACGCTGCTGGACCTTTACCGCGTGGAGCATCTCGACCAGGCCACCCGGATCTTCGGCGTGGCCGGCAACCCCATTGCCCACTCGCTTTCGCCGCTCATGCACAACACCGCCTTCCGCCGCGAGAGCGTGAATGCCGTGATGCTGCCCCTGAAAGTGCGCGTGCTGGACGACTTGCTCACGGTGGTCCGCGAACTGCCGCTGGGCGGGGTGGCCGTGACCATGCCGCTGAAGCAGGAGCTGCTGCCGCACCTGGCCAATATGGACCCGCTCACCGCGCGCATCGGCGCGTGCAACACGCTACGCACCGGCGCCGACGGCAAGCTCTACGGCTTTAACACCGATGTCGCCGGCGTGGTGAGGCCGCTGGAAAAGCGTCTCAAGCTGAAGGGAGCGCGCATCGCCGTTCTGGGCGCGGGCGGCGCGGCGCGTGCCGCGGTCTTCGGCCTGGTCGAACAGGGCGCGGAGGTCTTCATCGTCAACCGCACCCACGAGACGGCCGTCGCGCTGGCCAAGCAGGCCAAGGCCAAGGCGTTGAAGCAGGAACTGCTCAAGAAACACCAGTTTGACGTTCTCATCAACACCACGCCCTGCGGCATGGTAGGCGTCAAGCAGGCGCTGCCGATTGCCGAGAGCGAGCTGAACGCGGCCCTGGTCTTCGACATGGTCTACAACCCGCTGGAGACGCCGCTGTTGAAGCTGGCCAAAGAGCGCGGCATTGCCACCGTGTCCGGCCTGGAAATGTTTGTCCAGCAAGGCGCCCGCCAGTTCGAAATCTGGACCGGCAAGCCCGCCCCGGAAGCCGAGATGCAGCGTGTCGTCGAACTAGCCCTGCGCAAGCGGGGATAAAGCCGTCGACGGCGTTTTCTGGCTTCGCTTTCTACCAATTCTGCAACGGCTAGAACAGGTCATTCAGGCTGCACGGGAAGCGATCTGTTGATTCTTTGATTACCCCTCCCCCCCCCTCCCCCTATGTATTTAGTCAAGTTCTCCATTTTCAACGAGATAAGCGGGGAGCACCGCCGTAAAAATTAGATTCTAAAGGGGTTATATGTCAAAAATTAGATAACAAAGGAGTTATGGGTGCTTTTGAGGGGCTTTTTGAGGTTTCTGTACCGCATATTGAGATTTGGACGGTTTGCATCGAGTTGAAAGCTCCTTCAGATGCGTTCTGTTCAGGCCCCGGAACAGCGGGGAAGGCCCGGGGCGGAAGCCCGAAAACATCCCACCGTGGCTGAAGCCAC
>JARLGF010000057.1 GCA_031296165.1 Occallatibacter sp.
ACGAACGGCTCCGACATCAGCCGCGACGACGGAAAGGCCTGGCAACCGCTGGACGACGGCAACTGGAATGCGCTGTCGCTGCCGTTTGTTGTAGGGCCAAACGGACGGATCGCCCGGCTGAATCCGGGAGCGCTTCCGGCCGGAAAGCATTGAAACTTAAGGGAAAGCTCCGCAATGCGGGACTCCGGATGGACGCGCTTCGCCGGTTCTTTACATGAAACTTAGGCCGGGTCCTGTAAAATCAAGGGCAAGCGGATGATTGAAACCACTCCAGCGGCTGCCGGCCAGGCCCCCCGCACCGCGCGGGTAACGGAGTTGCGGGTGCCTGTCATCCAGGTAAGCCACCTGCATAAGACCTACCAGACTGCGCGCGGAGAGCTTACGCTCTTTCGCGACCTGAACCTCCAGGTGGAGGCGGGCGAGATGGTGGCCATTGTGGGCCAGTCCGGCGCGGGGAAAAGCACGCTTTTACACATACTGGGCGCGCTTGATGCGCCTTCCGCGGGAACTGTATACTGCGCCTCAACCAACGTAGCGACCCTGACCCCGCGCAAGGCAGCGGCTTTTCGCAATCGGGAGATCGGCTACGTTTGGCAGTTTCATTACCTGCTGCCGGAGTTTACGGCGCTGGAAAATGTGGCTTTGCCGCTGCTGGCGCGGGGAACTCGCAAGCAGGAGGCGCTGGCCGCGGCGGCGAACTGGATGCGGGAGGTGGGGTTGGAAGATCGCGGCGAACATCGGCCCGGCGAACTTTCCGGCGGCGAACAGCAGCGCGTGGCGCTGGCCCGGGCGCTGGTGAGCAATCCCCGCCTGCTGCTGGCCGACGAGCCCACCGGCGACCTGGACGAAGTGACGGCAGGACGGGTCTTTGACCTGATTGCCCGCCTGCACGCGCATCACGGGCTCACCTCGATTCTGGTAACGCACAATATGGATCTGGCGGCACGCTGTACGCGGGCGTTGCGCCTGGAAGGCGGGCAGTTGGCCGCATTGGCAACGACTCCCCAAATGGGACATTCCGCCGGACAGATTTAACGGAATTGCACCTTCACGATGTTTTGTGAATCTTAATAGTAAGCAGCCTGGAATGGATGAGTTCGTGTCTCTTCCAGGCTGAGCAGGCAGGATGGAAGACCTCCAGGCAGCACGACCGCCGGGGACCATGGAGCGGGAGATTGCTCGGTGCCATCCAATAAGAGCTGTTCGAGGGCAGAAGCGCCATTTCCCATGGGGCCTTCGGCGGCGAAGTTAAAAGATGGGCACGTATGGGCTGAGCTGAGGCCGGAACGAAGCGGACAGCTACTCCCAACGATAGCCTGGCACGGACCCGCATCACGGGGGAGGGAGTACATCATGTTCGAACGCTATACGGAGAAGGCACGGCGTGTGATCTTCTTCGCGCGGTATGAGGCCAGCCAATTCGGCTCGCCCTATATCGAGACCGAGCACCTGCTGCTGGGTCTGCTGCGCGAGGACAAGGCATTGACCAACCGTTTCCTGCGCTCGCACGCATCGGTGGAGTCGATCCGCAAGCAGATAGAGGCGCACACCACCATCCGCGAGAAGGTTTCAACCAGCGTGGACCTGCCGCTCTCCAACGAGTGCAAGCGGGTGCTGGCCTATGCGGCGGAAGAGGCGGAACGGCTGGGCCACAAGCACATCGGGACGGAACATTTGCTTCTGGGCCTGCTGCGCGAAGAAAAGTGCTTTGCCGCGGAGATTTTGCAGGAGCGCGGGCTGAAGCTGGCGCAGATTCGCGATGAGTTGGCGCGGGTGACGCAGGAGAAGGCTCCGCAACAGCAGAGGCAGCGCGAGAGCAGCCTGCTGGCCGAGTTCAGCCGCGATCTTACGCAGGCGGCGATGGATGGGCAGCTCGATCCGCTGGTGGGCCGCGATGGCGAACTGGAGCGGGTGATACAGATTCTGTGCCGCCGCACCAAGAACAACCCGGTGCTGATTGGCGAGCCCGGCGTGGGCAAGACGGCTATTGTGGAAGGCCTTGCGCAGCGCATCGCCGACGGCGAAGTGCCGAGCTTCCTTGCCGACAAGAAGGTTCTGGGCCTGGATCTTTCTCTCATCGTGGCCGGCACCAAGTATCGCGGCCAGTTTGAAGAGCGGCTGAAGACCATCATGAAAGAGCTGATGGAGAATCAGAACTCCATCGTCTTTATCGACGAGTTGCACACGCTGGTGGGCGCGGGTTCCGCAGAGGGGTCGCTGGATGCGGCCAACATTCTGAAGCCGGCGCTCAGCCGCGGAGAAATTCAGTGCATCGGGGCAACCACCCCGGCCGAGTATCGCAAGTCGATCGAGAAGGACCGCTCGCTGGAGCGGCGCTTCCAGGCGGTGAAGGTCCCGCCGCCAAACGAGGCGGACGCGATCAAGATCATCATGGGCATCAAGGACCGCTATGAGAAGTTCCACGCGGTCAGCTACACGGACGATGCGGTGGAGTTCGCAGTGTCGCATTCCAACCGCTACATCCCGGACCGCTTTCTGCCCGACAAGGCCATCGACCTGATCGACGAGGCCGGCGCGCGGGTGAAGCTGCGCCAGACTTCGCTGCCCGAGGAAATTACCGAAGTGCAAAAGCGCATTAAGTTCATTGTGCACCGCATGGATTCGGCCATTGCGAACCACGAGTTTGAGAAGGCGCGCTTCTACTCCGACGAAGAACGCAAAGAGCGCGAAAACCTGCGCGCACTACGCGACAAGTACCATCTGGACGACTCGGCC
Source organism: Occallatibacter sp. (assembly GCA_031296165.1). Lineage (GTDB taxonomy): Bacteria > Acidobacteriota > Terriglobia > Terriglobales > Acidobacteriaceae > Telmatobacter. The sequence continues at coordinate 2,737 of JARLGF010000057.1, forward strand.
AGCGGCATTGTGAGCCGGGAAGACATTGAGGACGTGGTGAGCCGCTGGACCGGCGTTCCGGTAACCAGCATCAAGGAAGAAGAGACGCAGAAGCTGCTGCGCGTGGAAGAAGAGCTGCACAAGCGGGTGATCTCGCAGGAAAAGGCCATCAGCGCCTTGGCCCGCGCCATTCGCCGCTCGCGCGCAGGACTGAAATCGCCGAACCGGCCCATTGGAAGTTTCCTGTTCCTTGGTCCCACCGGCGTGGGCAAAACGGAGATGGCGCGCACGCTGGCCCAGTTCCTGTTTGGCTCGGACAAGGCTCTGATCCGCTTCGATATGTCGGAGTTTATGGAGAAGCACTCGGTGTCGAAGCTGATCGGTTCGCCTCCGGGGTACGTGGGCTACGAGGAGGGCGGACAGTTGACGGAACGCGTCAAGCGCTCGCCTTACTCGGTGGTGCTGCTGGATGAAATCGAGAAGGCGCACCCGGATGTGTTCAACATCCTGCTGCAGGTGTTTGAAGACGGGCAGTTGACGGACGGGCTGGGGAACACGGTCGACTTCAAGAACGTGATTCTCATCATGACTTCAAACATCGGCGCGCGGCACCTGCAAAAGAAGCAGGGGCTAGGCTTCCAGAGCGACCGCGAAGACATTGTGAGCGACAAGGTGGAGGAGCTGGTGAAGCAGGAGGTCAAGAAGACCTTCAATCCCGAGTTCCTGAACCGTCTGGACGAAGTGATTCTCTTCCAGTCGCTCAACGATGCGGATCTGATCCAGATTGTCGAGCTGCTGGTGCAGCAGTTGAACGCCAACCTGGCGCAGAAGTCCATCACGATCTCCGTCACCGAGGAAGCCAAAAAGTGGATTCTCGACAAGACGCTGGTGGATCGCAGCTACGGCGCACGGCCTTTGCGGCGTGCCCTGCAGCGCTACGTTGAGGATCCCTTGTCGGAAGCGCTGATCGCCGGAAAAATCACTGATCGCCCAGCCTTCCTGGAGGTTTATCTCGATGCCAACCAACTCTTCTACCGCCCTGTCAGCGCCGACGAAACAGTAACCGAAGAGAAAGCCGCCGGCATTCTCTTGTACAGCAACTGAGCGCCACGCAGACCAAACAGCCCCCGGCCAAACCTCCGGGGGCTGTTCTATTTGAGCTATGATTCTGAGCGCGGCAGTTTCGCATCGCACCCTGTGTGAAATGCATTCAACCATTGGCGAGGAATCGATGATGGGTAAAATCGAAATTCTCAAGACGGACATCACAACGCTGGCCGTGGACGCAATCGTCAACGCGGCAAACAGTTCGCTGCTGGGCGGCGGCGGGGTTGACGGGGCAATCCATCGCGCTGCTGGTCCGGGACTACTGGACGAATGCCGCCTGCTGGGCGGCTGCAAAACAGGCCAGGCCAAACTGACCAGGGGTTATAAACTGCCCGCCAAGCAGATCATTCATACCGTCGGGCCGGTTTGGTACGGTGGCCAGAATGGAGAGCCGGAGTTACTCGCCAGTTGCTATCGCTCGTGTTTCGCGATTGCGCGCAGCCATAACTTGCGGACTCTTGCCTTTCCGGCCATCAGTTGCGGTGTCTATCGCTTCCCTGTCGATCTCGCTGTAAAGATTGCGATGCGCGAGACAACCGCGGAATTGAAGAGAGACGATGCGATTCAGCAAGTGATCTTTGCCTGCTTCGACGAAGCAGTGTATGCGGCCTATCTACGGGCCGAGAAAGAGCATTCCTTGGGCGTAGATTGATCTTGAATCAATTGCGCACAACAAACCAGGGCAGGCCACAATGGCCTGCCTTGGTTTGTTTTTGCCGATAAGTTAGAAGTTCAACGTAATCTTCGCCGTCATGGCCCGCGGAGTTACATAGTGCGTGCCGCTGAAGGTGGAGAGGAAGTTATACAAAGCGTACTTGTTGGTGACATTGATAGCTGTCATATCAAAGTCCACTTTGTAGTGATCGGCGTGGAAGAGGTTTTCCTTGCCGAGCGACGCGTCGAACAGGTCGCGCGGCTGAATGCGCGGCGGGTTCTTGTCGTTGTCGCCGGTGCCGGGAGCGGGGATTTTCAGCAGAGTTGAGCCGTACTGCGATGCGAGGCAGACCGACGGCAACGGGTTGCCTGGAGTCGCCTTCACACCGTTGCAAGTAAGTCCGGCCTGAAACTCTTCGTCTGCGGTCAGGCTGCTCAGATCCACAGCGGGCTGGCCGTTGAGCGTGGTTGAAGTTGAGTCGCAGGCGCTGTTGGGATCGTTCGAGAGCGGGTTGTAACAGGGAGTGGCGCCGGCCACTTGGCCGGAATCGTAGCGCCAGTTGAAGCCGCCCCAGAGACCTTTCAGCATCTTGCCGCTGGGCAGCGTGTACTGCAGGTGCGAGGTCTGATTGAACTTTTCATCGTGGTCGATACGGAAAGGCAGGCCGGTCTGGCCCACCGTTGCGCCCGCTCCGGCAACCTGCTGCGGATAGAAGCGCGCTGCTACTGAAGACATGACGACGTAGGCGCTGACGTTGTGGAATTGAGGGACTGTCACATTGATCGCATAGCCCGGGATCTTGGAGTTATGCCAGTCGATGGGGAAGGTAATGGGGGTGTTGCCCAAAACGCTGAAGTCGAAAGCATTGTGGGTGTACTTCCAGATGTATTCGCCGCTGACCACCACGCGCTTGCCAAAGGCCTGCTGCAGGCCTGCGTGGAACTCATTGCGATAACCGGGATGCAGGATTCCCGCGACTCCGGGAGTGCAGTTGAGTAGCGGAGCCAGCACTGCATTTGTGCACCCATTGCTTGAGAGCACCAGGTTCTCATTGAAAGGCGTCTCCAGTGTGCGTGCGTACGAAGCGCGCAACACGGTGGCGGTGGGCTTGATGTTATAAGCAACGCCCAGGCGCGGCTCAGCTTGGCTGGCCGATGTGAGGCCGTTGTAAATGTCGCCACGCATTCCCAGGTTGAACAGCCAGTTACCGGCCTTGATCTGGTCCTGGATGTAGAGAGCAAGTTCCTTTACGTCGGTGCGGCCGGAGTAGTGATACAGGCTTCCGCCGCGGGTTAGGTCGTACGGCCCGAGGACGGACTTATAGCCAGGATTGACGAAGGCGCACTGCGAGGGGTCGTTGTAGCCGGGCAGCGGAGCACCGGAGGCATCCACGCAAGGCGAGTTATACGTTGCTTCCACCACGCCCAGGCTGTCGTTCTCGCGCAGGAAGGTCTGGCCATATTGCACGCCGGCCTTGATCGTATTGATTCCCCGGGCGTAAGAAACATCCGAGTGGACCGCCGCATTGGTCAGCGTGCGGTACTGGGAGATGGATGAGGTCTGCAGGTTGGCCGGTCCCAGGTCGGCCAGTGGGTTGCCGCTGGGGTAGTAGCTATAACCATCCCTGCGGACAAAGGCCCCCACGTTGACGACCGTGTTATTGCCAATGATGCGCGTGTAGGTGGGCGAGATGTTATAGGTACCGATCTTGGAGTGCTGATCGGTGTTGCCCACATTGCCGAAGACCGGGCTGGCTGTTGTGCCGCCATTGGTCACATTTTGCACGTTCAGATTGTCGTAGGAGTTGGGCGTCTGGAACCAGGAGCGGCTGTAGTTGAGATCCAGATGCATGGAGTCGACCGGAGAAAAGTTGTAATCCACGCGATCGAAGATATTTTGCTCGTTGCCTTTGTCGTGAAAGACCGCAAACTCCGGGGGATCGAGAAAACGTCCGGAGTTGAGACCGTCTGTCTCAATAAAATTGCCCCAGTTCTTGCCGCCGTAGGAGAGATCGAAGCCAGCTGAGGCAGACCCGAAAGCTCCATAGGAACTGCTGATGCTTCCGGCAGGCTTGGTGACACCCTGCCCGGAGCGCGTAGTGGCCACGATCACCAGGCTGGTCTTGTCACCATATTCGGCTGGCGGCGCGCCGGAGATGACTTCAATGGACTGAATGGAATTCGATGGGATTTGATTGGAAAAAACCTTGCTCTGCTGGTCGGTAATCGACTGGCCGTCCACGGAGAAGGAGTTTTCCGCGTGGTCGCCCAGGCCGTGGAAGAGGCCATTGGAATCGGCGGACACGCCGGGTGTAGTAGCTGTGACCAGGGAGCTGAGCGATGAAGACTGGCTCTCCATCGGTACCTTGATGAACATATCGCGGTCCACATCGGTGTGGAATGTGGGGTCGGTCTCGACCAGGTCGCCGCTGGACTCGACCGTCACGGTGGCGTCGGCTGTGGCGATCTGGAGAACCAGTTTGAGGCTGATTCCAATATCCGAGCGAAGCTCAATGGACTGGTTCAAAGTTGCAAAGCCCGTTGCGGTGACGCTTATACGGTAAGGATGAATGGGGACGTTGGAGAAATTGAACTGGCCAAGCGCATCCGAGGAAGCGGTCCGGTCAAGGCCGCTGGTTGCGTTGGTCAGATGAACCGTCGCGCCGGGAATGACTGCGCCGGTGGGATCGGTGATCGTGCCGCGCACGGCGCCGGCGCTGCCGCTCTGGGCTGACGCGGAAAGCGCTACGAAGATCAAGGCAAGAAGAGAAAAAATACTAAAAATGGTGCCGCGATTGAACGGCATAAGTAAGCCTCCGGGTAATGGCTGAAAAAGTGCGGAAAGCAAGCCGCGGCATGAAGCGTCGCGGCACCTTCTGTGCGTGGAAGGACTCTCTCTTGAAGTACCGCGTGAGCCTGTAGAAATGCGCCTGAGCCGCGTCCTCATTCAATGGTGACGGATTCCAAAACAAGCTGAGCGGTAAAGATCAAAGAGGCTTTTAGCAGCCGGTGGGAGGGGGACGGGTAAACAGCTTGGAGTGCCAGTAGCGTACCAGGGGACGGGTTTCAAGAACCGGGGCGGCACTCTCCATCCGGACCAGTACCACCACCGCAGCCGCCACGGCAACCGGCGCCGCCGAGTGCATGACAATGCACAACGGGCAATGGTCTGCATCGCTGATTTTGGGATGCAGATGAGCCACCTGCGCCACAGTCAGCAGCGCAAGCAGGGCAAGACACGCCACGGTCACCAGCGACAAAGCGCCTGGCCCTGGGCGTCGTTCCCTGCTCGAAGGTGTCTGGAATCCTGTCAACAAACCATCCCTTATTTATAAGGATACATACTCTTGGACGTACCAGGGGTGGAGTAGGTTGCGTTGGGACCTGGAATCCTGTCACAACAAGATCGCAAACCCAGACTGCTGCAATTCGTCTAAACTGAGCAATGAACCAATTCCATCATTTGCGCCGCCTGCTGCCTGCTCTGCTGGCCATCCTGCTGATGGCGGCAACGGCTGCGGCGGAGCAGACCCAGACGCCGCTGCCGCTGAAGCCGGATGTGCCCGGCATGGCGACCAACCATCGCCTCATCCTCAAGGACGGCACTTACCAGTTAGTGCGCCGGTATGAGATTGCAGGCAACCGGGTGCGCTACATTTCAGTGGAGCGAGGCGGCGACTGGGAGGAACTTCCGGTGGACCTGGTGGACTGGGAAGCGACGCGCAAGTGGGAGCGCGACCATGCTGCGATTCCCGTGGAAGAAGCGCCTTCGCCGGCCATGAAAGAGGCTGCGGACATTGACAAGGAAGAAGCCACGGAGCGCAATCTTCAGAAAGCCCGTATGCCCGAAGTGGCCAAGGGCCTGGAGCTGCCCGATGAGGATGGCGTGTTCGCGCTGGACACCTTCGAGGGAACGCCGGAACTGGTGGAGCTGACGCCCACCGAGCTGAACATGCACGCGAAAAATAAACATGGTCTGAGCACGCTGAACCCGCTGGCCGTGTCCAAAGCCAATCTGGAACTGGAGGGTGCGCATGCCAAGGTTCATCTGCATGTGAACGATCCGGCAATCTACCTCTCGCTGGGCGCCCGCGACGATACGGAGCCGGTGCTCTCTCACGCCATAACCGTGAACACCGGCGGAGCCAAAGAAGTGTCCAGCCGCAAGCATGGAGCACATTCGGTCTCGTCGGGGTTTGCGCTCGTCCATGTGGACGAGCGCAATACGGTGCGCGTTGTGGGGGCCATCCGCATGAGCCCCAACGGCACGGTCAGCCAGGACGAAGACGTGATCCCCGCCAAGGTGGAAGTGCTTCCCGGCAAGCATTGGCTGCGCATTCAGCCGGAGAAAAATCTGCTCGCCGGCGAGTATGCGCTGGTGGAGATTCTGTCTGCTTCCGACATCAACCAGTCGGTGTGGGATTTTCGCATCGCCCCGGGAACAGGGGACAATGCCGGATCGCTGGGGCCGATCTTCAAGTAGCGGGGCGGGTTACATGGCCTCTGGCGCCTTTGCGTGCGAGAATCTCTGCCGCCGTACTTCCCATTCCTCGGAGTTGAAAAAGTGCGGACCCACCTCTATGAGGCGCGGAATCATATTGAAAACCGCGACGCGGCTCCAGGGCTTGCCGTCCCGCATACGAAAGCCTTTTTCGTTCAGGTCGCTGACGATGCTTGAATACGAGAAGTCCTGCACCAGCAGCTCCATCATCAACATCAGCGCCTGGTGCTCCGTGGGATCAACCTCCAGCCGCTTGCAGTCGTCGGAGATGCGGAGTCCATACGGGATATCTTCGTTGAATGCGCCCTCAGTTGGGGCTTCCGCATCGGGCAGCTCGCGACGCCATTCGATTGAAACCATCTGCCATCCGGCCGACGTTCGCTGCCGGATGATCTCCGGACTCAAAGGCCCGGAAATCACATCGCGCATCCGCTCAAAATAGGCCATGGCATACCTCCGCCGGCGCAACTACAGATAACTTACAGCAATTTGCCGGCCAAGGTTGCAGTGCCTGGTCAACCTCGCAAATGGCGAACCGGAAAGGCGTTGATGCACGGACCTTTTCCCGGCGATGGCCGCGGACTGTCCATTTGCGCGAGCCGGTGTTCGCTTACGAACACCTGGTATCGGAAATCCAAGGTCTCCGAAGCGAGACAAAGGGGTCTGGCATCGGTTCGCCATCGTTCCGCTATGGATGGCGCGTGATCGCAAGGATGGTGATGACGGGAGTCTTCTTCTTTCCCTTGATTTCATCGGGGCCGTAATGCCAGAAGATTCGATAAGCGCCAGGAGTGCTGTTCTGGGCATAAGCCTCGAAGATTTTTTCGCCGTTGGCGCCAGACATCGAGGTGAACTCATGGGTATGAAGGCCTGGGTGATGCGGGTCTAATTCCAGGTAACCGATGGCCTTGCGCACTTGATTGAGGAGCGCGGCATTTGAGGGCGCTTGTTCCAGTGCCGTCAACTGCCCATCCGCGGTGGGCGTGAGTTTAATTTTACGCACCATATCTAAACCTCTTTAATTGCTATACCTTGTTGCTATTTTTGGCGTATTTGGCAAATGAGCCACGATAGACGCTCTTCCCTTCGGCCGATTCCCTCAGTCCCTTTTTCACGCTGGCGAGGGCTTGCGGGTTCTCGTAAAGCCACATTTCTGAGACGGGAACGGTCTTGACCGGATCGAGAATGAGCTGGCCAAGCGGATTGCTGTAGACGTTGTAGGCCGTTGCGCCACGAAGCGCTTCTCCAAGCGACAGGCGCTTTTTCGCGTCGGGCTGAGCGAACTCCGAGACCAGCTCAAAATCGGAATTCCTGATGATGGTTGAAGTTGACATAGTGGGAACGTAGCACTATTGGGTTTGTGTGTCAAGTGGGATGCGCCCACTGGAGGGCCAGACAGGGGTACGATCGTGGCATCAAGTTGCTGCCCGGAATTGATGAACTTGCCGCTACTCCCGCACGCCGATGCCGAGGGCTTTCATCTTGCGGTAGAGGTGGCTGCGCTCCAGACCAAGCAGATCGGCGGCGTGGCTGATGTTATTGCGGGCTTCCTCGATTTTTTTCAGGATGTATTCGCGCTCATACGCATCGCGCGCCTGCTGCAGCGTGGAAAATTCTTCCGTCGATCGCGTGCCGGCTTTATGAGTGAGGGGCGGCAGGTGTTTGCGCTCGATGCGTAGAGTGCGGGGATTGAGGATAAGCACGCGCTCGATGACGTTCTTGAGTTCGCGCACATTGCCCGGCCAGTTGTATTGGGCCAGTGTTTCCAGGGCCTCTTCGCCAATCTCCATGCGCGGGCGGCCGTATTGGCGGCCGTACTCGCTCAGGAACTCGCGCGCCAGCAGCGGAATGTCCTGCTTGCGCTCCCGCAGCGGCGGCACGGCAAAGGGAACAACATTGAGCCGGTAAAACAGATCCTCGCGGAAGTTGCCCTTGGCGATCTCTTCTTCGAGGTCCTTGTTTGTGGAAGCGATGAGGCGCACGTCGACGCGGAGAGACTGCGTGCCTCCCACCGGGGTAAACAGTTGGTCGTCCAGCGCGGAAAGCATCTTGGCCTGCGTCTTCAGGCTCATGTCGCCCACTTCGTCCAGGAAGAGCGTTCCGCCGTCGGCGCGCTCCAGGGTGCCGCGCTGCTCCACGGGGCCGCCGGGCTGTACGCCGTGCCGATAGCCGAAGAGTTCTGACTCGATATGCGCTTCGGGGATCGCCGCGCAGTTCAACTCGACAAAGACACGATCGCGGCGCAAACTCTCGGCGTGAATGGCGCGGGCAATCAGTTCCTTGCCGGTGCCGGACTCGCCGTAGATGAGCACGCGGCCGTTAGTGGGCGCCATCAGACGGATTTGCTGGCGCAGCGCCTTGACCGGAACGCTGGTGCCGGTGAGCACCGAACCCACGCTGAACTGGCGTTTGAACTCAAGGTTTTCCGTGCGCAGCCGCCGCGCTTCCACGGCGTTCTTGAGCACGATGAGGGTGCGATCGAGCGAGAGCGGCTTTTCAAGAAAGTCGTATGCGCCCAGTTTGGTGGCCTTCACCGCCGTCTCGATGGTGCCGTGGCCGCTGATGATGACCACCTCAGGCCGCATCTCCACGGCCAACTCGTGTATATCGGACAATACGTCGAGGCCGTCGCGGTCAGGGAGCCAGATGTCGAGCAGGACAACGTCATAGGGAGCATCCTGCAACAGAACCAAGGCTTCTGCGGCGGTGGCTGCGCCGGCCACGCCGTAGCCCTCCTCGCGCAGAATCTCCTCAAGCGAGTTGCGAATCTCTGCCTCGTCGTCCACCACCAGAATGTGATTCATGAGGACAATCCTTTCATGCTGGATTTGGCCTCGAGCTCTGACACTTCCGCCGGTATGAGGACTGCTTGTTCTGTCAACGGCTCCATCAGGGGCAGGCGCAGCAGAAACCGCGCACCCTTGGGGCTATTGGCCTCGGCGCGAATGGAGCCGCCATGTTCCTGCACGATTTTGGCGGCGATGGAGAGACCCAGACCTGTGCCGCGATGCTTGGTGGAGTAGAAGGGAAGAAACAGCCGTTCGCGAATTTCATCGGTGAGTCCGTGGCCGGTGTCGGCGACGGAAACCTCAACGGCGCCGCCATCTTCACTGAGCGTGCTGCGAATGGAAAGCACGCGCAGCAGGCTGCCCTGCATGGCCTCGGCGGCATTGTCGATAAGGTTGGCCAGAGCACGGCGGATGGCATCGGGATCGGCCAGCACGGTCGGCAATCCGGGCTCCAGGTTTCGCTGCACGGTAATGCCGGTCAGCCTGCCGGCAAACAGTGCCAGCGCCTCATCCGCAACCTGATTCATGTCACAGGCTCGGGGCTGCGACGCCGGAAACTGCGCCAGCGCCGAAAACTGGTCTACCAGCGTGCGCAAGGTACCCACGCAACTCAGAATCACCTCGCTGCATTTGCGGATCACGTTGGGAGAATCCGCCTGACCGCGGTCCAGATGCCTGGCAATCCGCTCGGCGGAAAGGGCAATGGGCGTGAGCGGGTTCTTGATCTCGTGGGCCACTCGCTGCGCCACTTCTTTCCAGGCCAGTTGCCGCTGCGCGCGCAGCAACTCGGTGGTGTCTTCCACCACCAGCACGGTCCCCGGCTGGCTGCGTGCCAGCTCAAGCCGTGCGCTGGTAATGGCCAGGTGGATGGTGCGGCTTCGCGCGTTGAATTCAATCTCAGTGGATGCAGCGCCCATGCGGTGGCCGCGCCGAATCACACCGGCCAGGTCTTCCGCGCATTCGGCAGGCATCAGCGTCTCGATTCGCTCGCCATTCAGGCTCAGATCCTCACGTCTTCCCATCAGCACGGCAAAGGCGCGATTGGCCTGAAGCACCAGGCCGGTGCCATCCAGGGTGACCACGCCGCTGGGGATGGTTTCAACAATGGTTTCCAGCTCGCGGCGGCGTTCCTCGATTGCCTGGTTGGCCGCTGTGAGCTGCGCCGACGAGCTTTCCGCCAACTGGCGGCTGGCATCCAGATCGGCCGCCATATGGTTGAAGGCGCGGACCAGGTCGCCCATCTCGCCGGTGGCGATAACCGCTACGCGATGGTCGTATTTACCCGTCGCGATCTCATCCATGGCGTCGGCCAGAGCCTCCACGGGACGGGTGATCTGCTTGGATAAAAACAGCGCCAGCCAGACGCTGGAGAAGAAGACAAACACGGTAATCAGCAACAGCATCAGGAAGAAGATGTCGCGGATCTGGCGGCGCGAACGGAACAGTTTCCAATAAGCGTCTGCTCCGGAACGAATGCGCGTCGTGGTCTGGCTGAGCCCCTGCGGCATGGGCAGCGCCGTCACCACCACCTTTCCCGAAGAGGTCGCCGCTATGCCCAGCGCATACTCCTGGTCCGCCACTCTGATCACAGGATTATCGCTGCGCCTCGCCGCGGAAAGCAGGATTTCAGACAACTCCCCATGGAGCGAAACTCCACTACGCTCGCCGCCGTCCAGCCAGGTAAGCAGGCTGGACGGACTCGACTCCGCCGGGGCATTAAAGCTGGCCATCCTCTGCATGTCCTTGCCGTAGACCACCACAAAGCCGCCGTCCAGCGTAATGCGGCGCGAGGCCATGGCCTTTTGGAGCGCCGGCAAATCGCGATCCACCGCGCCGGTGGCCGCGATCGATTCCGCCTCCCCACGCGCATTGCTGGTCACGTATTGCGCCAGTTCCAGTACCACCCGCGTCGAGTCCTCATGCAATTCCGATGTGTTCGGCGAGAACCACCGGTCGATGGACCGGTTCATGAGCTGAAAGCTGAACAGGAACATGAAGGCGGCGGGTATGACGGCGATCAACACCGCGCCCAGCACCATGCGGGTCCGCAAACGCGAGCCGAGTGCACTGCTGCTCTGGTCGGCATAGAGCTTGACCATGTTCCTGAGCAGCAGCATCAGGAGGACCATCAGCAGCAGGAACACCACCACGGTCAGGCTGGTAAAGACAAGCGTTTCCCCGGAGGTTTCAGGATTGAGAAAGGCTACGTTCGAGGTGTTGAATGCATTCAGCCCGCCAAGCAAAGCGAAAAACAGCAGCACTCCGCCCGCAAGCAGGGCAACGGAACGTCGCCGGGAATCGCCAAAAAGCGGCATGCGGCGATTATAGAGCCGACAGTGGACAGTGGTCAGGTTTCAGTTGTCAGCGCACAACCATGAGTGGGCTGCCTGGAACACTCCTCGTTGTGCGCACGATTCAAACCGGCACAGCACGCCCCTCAGATTTGCGAGCAGGCCAGCGGGCTGAGGAGCAGATTGCTGATGTTGGTGACGATCTGATCGAAGGCAAAGCGCTGGTCGGAGGAGAGTTTCTTCCAGGCCGGATCGGTGCGGAACAGATCCCACTTCGCATCGAGTTCAGCCGCGTCCGTCAGGCTAAGCATGTACGTGAGGTTGGGCAGGCGCGCGCCTGTCAGGGCGTCGCCGAAGAAGACCGGATGGAAGCCGGCTTTGACGAAAACTTCAAACTCGCCGGAGTGGAACATCTCCACCTTGCGGACGTGTTCTCCGTTGCTCGGGCTCTCATAGGTCCGCATTTGAAAGATGCGCTTACCCTTGGTGGCTGCGGCGGGGGGCGGCGTGACCCTGGGCCAGCCTGCAAAGGCCGCGAACAGCGAGACTTCAACCCGTTGAAAGGCGGGCGCCGCCGCGGTTGCGTTCCAGAAAGGATCGGCAAGCTTCATGAATTCCGCATCGTCGGCAAGGCGCAGATCCAACTCGGCCAGCGTTTCCACCGAGGGCCCCGGAATGAGCGCGTAGTAGGCTGGCGTGTCCTGGCCAAAGTCCAGCTTGAATGCGCCAACGGGACCCAGACCCATGCGAGTCAGCGCCGGAATCAGCGCATCGCCAAAGTAGCTCTCCGTCAGCTTCAACTGCGGCCCGCTCTTCAGGTTGTAACGGCGGAGCTGGTAGAACTCGCGCGCACGGGCCGGTTGAGCCTGCGCCGCGCCAGTGCCCGCAAGGGCAACTGCCGAAGTGGCAAGAGATGCAGTAAGAAATTGACGGCGCTCCATGGTCTCCTCCAATGTGAAGGATCATTGTACGGCAGCCGAAGGAGCGCCGCAGTTCGATCAACCAATCACGCTGGCCGCCGCTGTCCACGGGCGGTGCTGGCTCTCGGCCACGCCGCGATACGTAAGCGTGCCCAGCCAGGTATTCAGCCCCTCAGCCAATCCCGCATCCTGCCGGAGCGCCTCGCGCGCACCCAGGTTGGCCAGCCGCAGCAAATAAGGGAACGTCGAGTTAGTCAACGCCAACGTTGACGTGTTCGGCACCGCGCCCGGCATGTTGGTAACGCAGTAATGCACCACGCCATCCACCACAAAGCTGGGATTGGAGTGTGAGGTGGGCTTTGCCGTCTCCACGCAACCGCCCTGGTCGATGGCCACGTCCACAATCACCGCGCCCTTCTTCATCCCGGCCACCATGGCGCGGGTAACAATTTTGGGAGCAGTTGTGCCGGGAATCAGCACGCCGCCAATGACCAGTTCCGCTTCGCCGGTAGCCTGCGCCACGTTGTAGCTGTTTGAGGCCAGCGTGTAGAGCCGGCCGCCGAAGATGTCGTCCAGTTCGCGCAGGCGGTTCAGGTTCACGTCCACGAGTGTCACCTTGGCGCCAAAGCCCAGAGCGATCTTGGCCGCATTGGTGCCCACAACTCCGCCGCCGAGGATGCACACATGGGCCGGCGGAACGCCCGGCACTCCCCCCAGCAGGATGCCGCGGCCGCCGCGCTCCCGTTCAAGATAGCTGGCGCCCACCTGCACGCTCATGCGCCCGGCCACTTCGCTCATGGGCGTCAGCAGCGGCAGCGTGCCCTGGCGGTCGCGCACCGTCTCATAGGCAATGCCGATGACCTTGGACTCCAGCAGTTTGTCGGTCAGCGCAGGCACAGGCGCCAGGTGCAGATACGTAAACAGGATCAGGCCCTCGCGGAAAAAGCCATACTCTTTCTCGACAGGCTCCTTGACCTTGACCACCAGGTCGGACTTTCCCCAAACCCAGCCGGGTTCGCCCACAATTTCCGCGCCCGCGCTCTGATACTCCGCATCGGGAAAGCCGGACTGTACGCCGGCCTGGGTCTCTACCAATACTGTATGGCCGGCCTCGGTGAGCGCCTTTGCGCCCGCCGGGGTTACGCCTACGCGAGCCTCGTTGTCCTTGATCTCTTTGGGAACGCCGATAATCATGGGTCTGCCTCCTCACAGGATTGGATGCGCCGGGGAAGCCTGCCGCCTGGGAAAGGCCTCCCCGGTTGCGCATCCTGATGCAACTGGTAAGTAATGGTACGGCTCATGGGGCTTTCAATGCGTGCAAAGTTCGTGGTAAAAGTACTCTATGGGAACAAAACATGACGAAGATAGGCCTGTAGCGCAAGAATCGAGCGAGGACTGGGCAGAGAAAACGACAGCAAGCGGACTGGACCAACTGGACGCGGCCATTCTGCGTTTTCTGGAGCGGAACGGGCGAGCCACAAACTACGAAGTTGGCGAGGCTGTGGGATTGTCGGCTTCGGCTGCCTCGCGGCGCATCCAGGCGCTGGAGGCTTCAGGAGCAATTCGCGGCTACCGCGCCCAGATCGACGACCGGCTGCTGGGCAAGCGCATGACCATCACCATACGCGTCACGCTGGAGCGACAATCGGCTGCCACGCTGGAGGCTTTTGAGTCGGCGGTTCGCCGCTGCAAGGGACTGGTGAGCTGCTACCTGATGGCTGGCCAGTACGACTACCTGCTCATTGCCCGCGTGGCGGACATCGACGATTACGGCCGCCTCCACCACAATGAGCTATCCCGCCTGCCCGGAGTCACCCGGCTTGAAACCAGCTTCGCGCTCAGGGAAATCCTGGAGGGGAGCAAATCCAGATAAACGGCGCAAGGTTACAGCATTTTCGATTCTGCTCTTTTAAAGAATCCTGGAAGCTGAGTGGCTTTTTCCTCAAGAAAAAGCCACCTTCCATGCAGCCCTTAGGTCAACATGTGAATCGAAAATGCTCTGATCGCACCGTTCATTTGGATTCCTGTCAGATTAAATAACTACGGCGCGGTCTCTGAAAGACCTCGCACATATTTTCTACTCGGTGCCCTCGCGGGCGCCTTTCCATAGATCGATTCCGCCGTCCTGCGCATAGCGATCGATCTCCTTCAGCTCCGCATCGGTGAATGCGAGCTTGCTGACCGCATCGAGCGAGTCGTCCAGTTGCTCCACGTTGCGCGCCCCAATCAGCGCCGTCGTCACCCGCTTGTCGCGCAGCACCCAGGCAATGGCCATCTGCGCCAGCGTCTGTCCGCGCCCGTGCGCAATTTCATTAAGCGCACGCACCCGTTTGAGGTTTTCCTCGCTCAAAAACTCCTTGAGAAAGGAGCCTTCCGTCTTGACGCGCGAGTTGGCCGGAACACCGTTCAGATACTTGCTGGTCAGCAGCCCCTGGGCCAGCGCAGAAAATGCAATGCAGCCGACGCCGAGTTCCTCCAGCGTCTCCAGCAGTCCCTTCTCTATCCAGCGGTTCAGCATGGAGTAGGAAGGCTGATGAATGAGCAGCGGTACGCCCAGGCTCTGCAAAATACGCGCCGCCTCGCGGGTACGCTCCGGGCTATACGAGGAAATGCCCACATAGAGAGCCTTGCCCTGATGCACTGCCTGCGCCAGCGCGCCCATGGTTTCTTCCAGGGGACAGTTGTCCCAGGGGCGGTGCGCGTAGTAGATGTCGACGTAGTCCAGGCCCATGCGCCGCAGGCTGTCGTCCAGTGACGCCCGCAGATACTTGCGCGAGCCGCCGATGCCGTAGGGGCCCGGCCACATATCCCATCCGGCCTTGGTGGAGATCACCAGTTCATTGCGGTAGGGACGAAAATCCTTGCGCAGAATCTCTCCGAAGTTCTCCTCGGCCGATCCATAGGGTGGCCCATAGTTGTTTGCCAGATCGAAGTGCGTCACCCCGCGATCGAATGCCCGCCGGATGACCGCGCGGCCGGTCTCGAAAACATCCACGCCGCCAAAGTTCTGCCACAACCCCAGCGATATGGGCGGCAACACCAGCCCTGACTGCCCGCAGCGCCGGAAGGACGCTTTTTCATACCGCTTTGCATCGGCTACATACGTCATGTGTACCTGTCTCCTTTTCCCGCTCCCATGGCCGAGGCTTACCCAATTTCCGCTCAGCGCCATGCGTAAAAAGTATGTCACAGCGAGCGTACGGCGGGCTGCTCTCTTAACCGGGACAGACGTTGTAAAGGACGGTACTTCCACAACCGGCATTGCAGCTTCCGGAGATGTTTCAGCGAGAGCCTTGCAACGAAAGGCAGCGCAGAACGCGCTCCCTTTCGTTGCATCGACATATTGCTTCATTTGTATCAGTGCGGTAAAACCAGCAAGCCGGCTTCAAGCAATTTCTCTGTCAAC
The DNA here is from genome assembly GCA_031296165.1 of Occallatibacter sp. Taxonomy (GTDB): domain Bacteria; phylum Acidobacteriota; class Terriglobia; order Terriglobales; family Acidobacteriaceae; genus Telmatobacter. Next base: position 18,384 of record JARLGF010000057.1, read on the forward strand.
CGGTCCAAAGCCTGAGGAAATTTGTAAGAAATAGTTCGTACGCACATTCCCAGCAGAGTGGCTGCCTCGGCTTGGGTGTATTCCTGCAACACAATCCGGCTGAGCATCTGACGGTCCAGCGATCCCAGCTTGTTCAAACAATTCTCTATGTCCAGAACAAAGATGATGGCGTCCTCGAACGTGCGGATCGGCCGGCTTGATGCCCATCCCCGCGAGACTGGATCGCCAAGGATGGAAGGTGACCTGCCCACCTGCATTGAGGCGTACAGATAGCGTCTGAGCATACTCTCCGTGTGCTTTCTGTAAAAGGCCAGACTGGCCTCAGGCAGCGCAGCACGCACTCTTTTCTGAGGCTTGACTTCAGGTTGTACCGCCGGTTTGTTTTGCCATGTCCTCCGTGTTTCCTGGAAGATACCCTGTGAACTGCTTGCTCCCCAAACCACTGGCAATTGGAGTGCTGCGCTCATTGCATGCCTCCCATTGCTTCAGCTACCGCCCAAACATTGGAGAGCGGCTTACAGCCTGGACGTCCACGCCGCTTACGGCTCTCTGCCGTTGGAAAGTCACTCAGTTTTGTTTCGCATTCCTGGCAATAAACACTCCCTTGGGTCTGGGCGCGGTACCAAAGACAGCCGCACCCCTCGCAAACCTTCAATTGCACGCGCAATTCCATGACTTATTCTCCATTTTTGTGTAATTTCCCGTCGGATTTTTATGCTGCTTGTTTTGCCGCGGGGTGAAGAGAGCCAGGCTCGGCAATTCAGGTTTCTCATGTCCTGATAGGGGATTGCCACCTGTGTTCCCTCGTTGTTTGTCATGCTCATAGCGCGCAGATCCTGGAATTTTCGCACTGGTCTGCCCAGACGCTTTTGCAATGCGCCTGCGAATGGAGACGGGAAAACCGGATGAGATCGAATCCCTCCGGCAATTGTTTATTGCCTGCTTGGGAGGGCAGAATTACACCCCGCCCCGCCTTGCGGCAATAAAGCGTTTCCCTGAAAATTCCCACAAACCAATACGAGATTAAGTAAACCCAATCTAGTGATACGGTTCTCATGCGTCAATGCGCTCCGGCAGGTTTCCGCAAATGTACTGTTCAATCGTTGTGCAAGCGCTGACAATGAAGGCCAATCAACCCTGTTAACTTTTCCAGAGGAAAACGGAGAGCCTTCGTTGCCATTGCTGGTGGCGAATTATCCACAGATGAACTTTACTCAGATGCACGAGCGTCTCCGCCTTGAACTGCTGCGCAGGATACAGCGGGGGACGCTCAGTGTTTCTTTATTGGCTCGTCAGACCGGGTTTGGGCAGGCGCATCTCTCCAATTTTCTGCACGGCCGCCGGCAGCTTTCACTCGAAGCGATGGATCGCGTCCTGGCAGCCCAGCATCTGGTGGCCGGCGACCTGTTGCCCGCCACCTATCAATCCGGGATTTTGCCGCAGAACAATGCGGAAAGCAGCACGGTCCCGCTTGTCTCTCACGCCACGGCGCTGTTCGAGCCGTATGTCCGGCCCTCCGCGGCTCAGTCCATGCTCCATTTGCCGGCTGGCGTTCTTCAGTCCATCCGAACCCGCGTTTCCAACCCTCGCCGCGCCTGGCAACGGTTTGTGGCTGTCCGCATCCCCACTGCCGACGCCTTGCCCATGGAACCGCTGGTGCTCCCGGATGCCATCGCGCTGATTGATCGCCACTACAATTCGCTCATGCCCTACCGGCCGAACCGGCCAAACCTCTATGCGGTCCGGCACGGCTCGCATCTGACCCTCAGGTACGTGGATTTTATTGCCAACCGCCTCGTATTGCGCCCCCACAACATTGCTTTCCCCGTAGACCTGCTCGAGGTCGAGCCGGGGGAGTCGCCGGGCGACCTGCTGGCCGGCCGCGTCGCCCTGATTCTGAACGAGCCATAAGAGCAGTCCTAGTTCTGTCATCGTGCCTATAACATTTTCGGAATGGGTGTAGACCGAATCCATGGGTGCTCTCAGGTGGCTTTTTCCTCAGCCGGGATCCCCGGCGACAGGTCTTCGTCGCTGGGGTGGAAGAAATAGCCATCTGGCACGATGTTTTTACGAGCAAAATACGCCAAAAAGTGCCAATCCATCCGAAATGACGCGCTGGCGAGTGCCGCTCCGCAGCCTCTGCAGCGCCGATTTTTGCCGCCGCGGACCCATTCGGACTGAAACACCACGAACCAACGACGCGCAGCGTGTCTGCCTCACCGCAGATGTTTGCAGATAATTACCTTCCCCAGGCGCACAATCAATCCAGAGTGTCTTTTTGACCCAGCACAGAATAAGCAAGCCCCGCCACTCCAACCGAAAAGTGAAAAAACGGAGGGAGCAGGGGCCTTCAGGCCCCTGAAAACTAGCTCCCATAAAACGTGGCTTCAGCCTCGGAGGGATGTTTTTTGGACTTCTGCCCCAGCCATAGCCGCTTCCCGGGGCCTCAATAGACCGCCCCGAAAGGAGTTTTCAACCCGATGCAAAAGTATAAAAATCCCGTATTGCGGTACGAAAACCTCCCAAAAGCCCCGAAAATCGCCTATAAGTCCTTTGTTATCTAATTTTTGATAGATAACCCCTTTAGAATCTAATTTTTGCGGCGATACCCCTACCGTATCTCATTGAAACTGGAGAACTTGACCAAATACATAGGGGGAGGGGGGGGAGGGGGTAATCAGATAATCAACATGTCGCTTCCCAGGCAGCCAGAATGACACGTTATCGCCGTTTCAGAAGCGGTGTAGAGCAAAGCAGGAATGCTCAGCCGACGCAGCCATCTGAGAGCGCCGGCCGCTGCAACAAAACTCAACTGGACACAGTCGCTCCGGTTCCCTTCTAAGCTGCGTGTTCCGATTCCTGATTGTCGAAGCGGGTGTACTTGGCTACCCAGTTCAGATAAACGGTGTCGGTGGGACCATTGCGCTGCTTGGCCACAATGATCTCCGACTTGGCGCGGTCGGCGTCGGACATCTCCTCGTTGCGGTTGTAGTAGGCCTCGCGATGGATGAAGGCCACCACGTCGGCGTCCTGCTCGATAGAGCCGGACTCGCGCAAATCGCTGAGCAGAGGGCGCTTGTCGTCGCCGCGGCGCTCACTGGCGCGGGAGAGCTGGGAGAGCGCGACAACAGGCACGTGCAACTCCTTGGCCAGGGCCTTGAGTCCGCGCGAGATCGCAGAGACCTCCTGCGTGCGGTTTTCGTAGTTCTTGCGGCCGGACGAGGGCACCGTGGCCGTCATCAACTGCAGGTAGTCCACAACAATCAGGTCCAGGCCGCCATGAGTCTGCTTGAGCCGCCGCGCCTTGGCGCGCATTTCAGACAGAGATATGCCGGCCGAGTCGTCAATGAACATCCGTGCCTCGATCAGTTGCTCCAGGGCCTTCTCCAGCTTGACCTGATCTTCGCGGGCGATAAACCCGGTTTGCAGTTTGCGCTGGTCAACCCATGCCTGCGAGGCCAACATGCGGCGCAGCAGCGACTCCTTGCTCATTTCCAGGCTGAAGACGGCCACAATGGCGTTGTGGTTGACGGCCGCGTTCTGGGCAATGTTGATGGCGAAGGCGGTTTTGCCCATGGAAGGACGCGCGGCGATGATGATCAGCTCATCCTTCTGCAGGCCGCTGGTCATACGGTCCAGATCGGTGAAATCGGTGGCCAGGCCGGTGATTTCGCGGCTCTGCTTATAGAGATTGTCGATGGTGCCGAAGGAGTTCTCGACAATTTGGTGGAGCGACTGGAAACCCTGGGTGAGCCCGCTCTGGGTAACTTCAAGCAGTTTCTCCCCGGTTTCATCCAGTACACCGATGGCGGACTCCCCCGGATCGGCGGCGCGGGCAATGGCCAGCGAGCAGATGCCCATGAGCTTGCGCAGCAGGCTCTTGTCCTTCACGATGCGGATGTACTCTTCGATCACCGGGCGGCGGGGCAAACCCTCAGTGAGCGAGGCCAGGTACGCCACGCCGCCTACCGACTCGATCTCTTTGTACCGGGTCAGCTCGTTGGCCAGGGTCACAATGTCCACGGCGCGCTGAGAATCCATCAGCTCGCTCATGCGCAAATAGATACGGCGATGCGAGTCAAGGGAGAAATCTTCGGGCTCGAGCTTTTCAGCAGCCTCGGAATGGGCAGCATTGTCGAGCAGGATGGCGCCGAGAATGGTCTTTTCGGCATCCACATTCGCGGGCAGTCCGGCTTCGAGGGCAAGATCGGGGATGGCAGCCATATCAATAGAGTTTAGGCCGGGGACGGGCAGTGCGAAGCTGTGCGGAATAGGGGCAGGAATTGGAAATTGAGGAAAAGACGGCCAAGAGAGGAGTAGGCACGTTGCGATATTGAGCACTGTGTATTCTGTTTGGTGCGAGAGATAAAATATTCCTAATATATAGGGCTGGATTCTGTATTCTCTTAGGAAATCGACCGAGATTTGGATCGACCGCTGCCAGTACTTATTTCCGGGCCCGGTGTCATCCTGTTCAGCATTTTGCCGATAGGAGACTCCATCGGGAGGATTCGACATGGCGAGCCAATTTCTCAGTGAATTTGAATTTGAGCCATCCAGGACTTGTATGCTCAGCACGGTTTTTGACGGTCCCGAATCGATTCCTTGCGCATCTGAAGAAGAAGCCAAGGAAGGCAGTTGCGCCAAGGGCTTTCTTGTGGCAACCTTCCTTGAGATTGCATTGGCTCTCTGCTTCTACTGCATTTGGCATGCCTGGCACATCCTCCGCTAGCCAGGCTGAAAGCAGGCACATCTCCGTGCAGATGATTGGCCAGCCTGACCGTGTCCAATGCCCGAACTGCAGCCCAACCTGCGAAGATACAGGGGAATGCCCGATAGGCTTCACAGACTCCTGGCAAAATAGCCCCGAGCAAAACTCGCGATGCAATGTGTTGCGTTGATTTATAACCCGGCATCGGGACAGTACTCCGCGCGTAGAGCGGCGGCTATTCAGGGTGCGCTGGATGTGCTGCACGATGCTGGAGTCGAGGCCGAGGCGTTTGTTACCGATAGGGCGGGAAGCGCCAGAACCTATGCGCAGCAGGCGGTGCGCGCGGGTTGCGACACCATCCTGTCCTGCGGTGGCGACGGCACCGTGCATGAGATTCTGCAGATCCTGGCGGGAACCGAAATCGCGCTGGGCGTGGTTCCGCTGGGCACCGCTAATGCATTGGCAGCCGATCTGGATCTGATTGCCTCCCCGGCAAATGTGGCGCGCAAGCTGCTGAAGGCGGAGCCGGTGCGCGTTCCGGTGGGACGCATTCACTACCGGGACAGTGCTGGCAAGCCGCGCTCACGCTACTTCATTGTCGCCGCGGGAATCGGGGCGGATGCGCTGCTGATGTCGCGTCTGGACGCGGGACTGAAGCGGCGGTTCGGCTACATCCTTTACCTGGTGGAAGCATTGCGCATCTGGGCTACCGATCCGCTGCCGCTGTTTGAGGTGGTGTTGCCGGCGAACGGCAACAGCGCGCCGCAGGTAATGGAAGTCTCCCAGTTGCTGGCGGTGCGGGTGCGCTCGTTTGGAGGGGTTCTGCGCAAGCTGGCTCCGGGGGCCACGCTGCACGACAGCAGTTTGCGGTTACTGGCCTTCAAGACGCGCAGCCGGCTGCGCTACCTGCGCTTTCTGCTGGCTGTGGTCTTCGGGCGGCATACCTTTTCCCGCGATATTGAACTGCTCGAGACCGCCTCCGTGGAGTGCCGCGCCCGCAACGGCTCGCACGCCCCAATTTTTGTAGAGGCGGACGGAGAAGTTCTGGGTTCGCTGCCGGTGCGGATCGAAGTGGTTCCCCAGGCGCTGACGCTGTTGATCTCGCCGCACGTCAAGCCTTGACGCTTGGGCTGGCTGGAATCCCAGGTCTCTAAATCGAAACCTGGGATTCCACAATTGTGGAGATATTTCCGACCCCGCTGCCGCTTACTTCTTCAGCGGCTTGCGGGCGAAGTAGTAGAGCGAGAAGGCCAGCGCGGCAAAAGCTAATACCGAAACCCAGTCGTGGTAGAGGAAGGTGTGAGGCAGGGCGATGGGGTCTTCCTTGTCGAAGGTGGATTCGTAGAGCTTTAAGGCTACGCCCAGCAGGCCGATGATGCCGCCGGCGGCGATGAGGCCGGAGGCGTAGAGGGAGCCCGGCGAAACGTCGCCTTCCGCATTGGCGTTGCCACCGGCTTTCTTGACGGCGGAGTCGACCATCCAGCGGACAACGCCACCGGTGAAGATGGCCAGAGTGGTTCCGATGGAGAGATAGGCTCCGACGGCGAAGGAGAGCGAGCGGACTCCCAGCAGTTCGACGGCGATGACCAGGAAGACACCGAGAAAGACCAGTCCCCAGGGAAGCTTGCGGCTCAGAATTCCGTTGATGACGGTGGCCATGAGACGGGCCTGAGGCGCGGCGGCTTTCTCCGAGCCGATGCCGGAGATCCACTGGACTTCAATTTGATGGGTGGCGGGCGAGTAGAGGTATTTGCCATCGGCCAGTTCAGGAGAGCCGATGGCGTTGAGGACGATGTACTCGCTCTTGTGGTGGACCGTGGTGGTCTTGTCGCGACCGATGACGGGAAACTGGTCGTGGAGGCTGACGGTGTCGTTCTGGACGTTGACGCCGGGGTGGGGCGCGGTGAGCGACCAGGCTTGCGGAGCTGCGTGGAACTCCGTCAGGCCCTCGTTCATGAGGCGGAGGGTGAAGCCGATGGCGACGGTGGAGACGAGGACGCCGATCATGAGGGCGATCTGCTGAAGGCGCGGCGTGGAACCGACGATGTAGCCGGTTTTGAGGTCCTGGGAGGTGTCGCCGGCGTTGGCGGCGGCGATGCAGACTACTCCTCCGATGGAGATGGCGAGGGCGCCGAAGGCGGGAGCGGTCCATCCCTTGACGAGGAAGATGGCGGCGGTGGCCATGAGCGTGGCGATGGTCATGCCGGAGATAGGGTTGGCGGAGGAGCCGATGAGGCCGACGATGCGTGAGCTGACAGTGACGAAAAGGAATCCGAAGAAGACGACCAGCAGTGATGCGGCAAGGTTGGCGGCCCAGCCGACAAAGGCTCCGGGAACGGGTTTGAATTCGAGAAAGATGAACATACAGGCAACGAGCAGAATGGAGCCAGCGACGACCACACCCATGGAGAGATCGTTCTCCGTGCGGATGGGTTTGGCCTTGCCGGCCGCAACGGGACGGAGGTTGGCAAAGCCGGAACTGAGTGCGCTGAGGATGGTGGGCAGGGTCTTGATGAGGGTGATGAGTCCGGCGGCGGCGACGGCTCCGGCGCCCATGGGGCGGATGTAGGTGGACCAGAGATCGCTGGGGCCCATCTGGGCAATGGGAACAGTGCCGGGATAAATGGGGTGGGGCAGGCCCTTGCCGAAGAAGTAAATCAGCGGCATGAGGACGAGCCAGGAGAAGACGCCTCCTGCAAAGATAACGCCGGAGGTGCGGGGACCGATGATGTAGCCGACGCCTAAATATTCCGGAGTTGCGTCGGCTTTGATGGATGCGCCCTTGAGGATGTGCTGCGGGCCGAAGTCGGGCTGGAACTCAGGCGTGCCGGGCCAGGCGCCGAAGAGGTTTTCGTTCTGGAAGAAGGTGTAAAGTGCGCCGAGACCGAGACCGAAGAAGACGCGGCTGGCAAAAGAGCCACCTTTCTCGCCGGCGATGAGGACTTCAGCGCAGGCGGTGCCTTCAGGAAAGGTGAGGTTGCCGTGCTCCTGGACGATGAGCTGGCGGCGCAAGGGGATCATGAAGAATACGCCGAGAAAGCCGCCGATGAGCGCCAGGATGAAGATGCGGGAGTATTCGAGGTCAAAGCCGAGAAAGATGAGAGCGGGGAGGGTGTAGATGACTCCGGCGGCGATGGACTGGCCGGCGTTGCCTGTGGTCTGGACGATGTTGTTTTCAAGGATGGAGGAGCGGCCGAAGGCACGGAGAATGCTGATGGAGAGCACCGCGATGGGGATGGAGGCGGCTACGGTGAGTCCGGCGCGAAGGCCGACGTAGACCGTAACGGCGCCAAAGACGATGCCGAAGAGCGAACCCAGGAGAACGGCGCGGACAGTAAATTCCGGGCGGTTCTCGCTGGCGGGAACGAAGGGTTGAAAATCGGGCACGAAGAGCCTCCATGAGGATGCGGACAGTTTTGCTGAGAATTTCCCTGAAAGGGCGAGTTTACGGCATTACCAGGGATCGTGTGTAGTGTTCAACTCCTGTGAGCCGCCGTTTGCCGCATCTGCTCTGCAATCAAAATGAGTTTGCGCCGGCATACCGCGGTGGATAAAGAACATGGAAAAACCCCGCGCAGGCAGTGCCTGGGCGGAGCTTCCGGTACTAGAAACGGCTTATCGCTTGCCTTGAATCGTCTTGGCATTTCCGCCGGATTTTTTGGCGGCTCGCCGGGCAGCGATCTCGTGCATCTCCTTGCCGATCTTGGATTGGTTGATGCCAAGCTGGATGCCGAGGTTGATGATGTTGCCGGTGCCCCAGTAGAGGGCCAGTCCCGATGCAAAGTGCAGCATGGAAAAGCCAAAGACGATGGGCATGAAAATGGCCATCATGCGGCGCTGGTTGGGATCCATGCCCGGCGAGGGCGTGAGGAACTGCACCAGGAACATGGTGACGATGATCAGGATGGGCAGAATGTGCAAAGGATCGGGCGAAGACAGATCGGTAAGCCAGAACCAGTGGGCCTGACGCAGCTCAACCGCATTGGCGAGAACGCGATAGATGGCGTAGAGCAGCGGCATCTGAATGAGCAGGGGTAGACAGCCGCCGTACATGTTGACGCCTTCGGTCCTGTAGAGGTCCATCATCTCGGTGTTCATCTCGGCCTTTTTGGGGTCGTTCATCTTGAGATGGGCGTAACGCTTCTTGAGAGCCTCCACCTTGGGCTGAATACGCATCATCTTCAGCGAAGAACGCATCATCATGATGCGCGTGGGCAGCATGAGCATGTTGATGACGACGGTGACAATGATGATGGCCCAGCCCCAGTTGTTGATGCCGGGACCGAGCGTGCCGCGAAGGAAGCGAATGGCCAGGTAAAGGGGCTTGGCAATGATGGTGAGCCAGCCGAAGCGGATGAGCGACTCGAGCGAGGGGCCGGTGGGCTTGCCGTCCGAGCCGGTGGCGTGGATGGCGTTGAGCGCGTCGGTGTCTTTGGGGCCAGCGAAGAGGCGCAGGTGAGTGACGCCGCTGGTGTCGCCCATGGCCAGACCGATAACATCGGCGGGACGCTTTTTGCTGTTTGGGTCGGTCAAGTCGCCCGGCAGATCGACGCTGTGATGCAGCGTGACCAGCGTAACGCGATCGGGAACGTCGGGCAGGAAGGCCGCTGCGAAGTACAAATCGGTGACAGCCGCATATTCATACGGCTGGTCGACAGTGTTGTTGCCGCTGACCTTGGCGGCGTTGGTCGAATCCTGCTTGCCGTTGAGGGACCATGCGAACTGCGAGGAGACGGAGGTGCGAACCGGGCTGCGGGTGGAGGACGAAGGCAGGAATTCCTCCATGTCGCCGAGGCCTGCCGGCCACTGGACCAGCGCGCGGACAGGAACGCCGTTGCGCGTGACCTGGGTATCAACGCCAACCACGTAGCTGGAATCGAAGCGGAAGGTTTTGACCACGTCCAGACCGTTGGCGGAGTAGTGGAAGGTGAGCGCGTTAGGGGCCAGCACCAAGCCAGTGGACGAAGGAGGCGCGCCAGCGGTGGAAACCTGATAAAGCGCCTGGTTCAACTGCGCGGTAAGGGCCGGCTCATAGGTAAAGAGCGAGAGCGGAAAGCCGAACAGCCCCGCAACCTGGGGCTGGACAAGATCCAGCGGCTTGCCTGCAGTGTCACTGTAGTTTTTCAGAATCCATTGCTTCACCTGTGCGCCGCGATTGGTGAAAACGATTTTGTACTTTTCGTTTTCGACCGTGGTCACGGTCTCGAGCGGAGCGGCAATAGCCGGGGTGGGCGCAGGAGCCTGTGCGGAGCCTGCGGCCAACTGTAGCGAGGCCGGTGCCGGCTGGCCTGGAGCGGTGACGGGCGTTGCCGGCTGCGACTGCGTGGCAGCCGGGGTGGGCTTGAAAAAGTACTGGTAGCCCAGGAAAACAACGAGCATGAGTACAGTGAAAGCCAGCGTGGAGCGCATGTCGCCGCCGCTGCCGCTGCCGCCTCCGGAGCCTTGCGTCTGAAGATTAGGATTGCGAATTTCGGGCAAAGGATACTTCCTGTCGTAAAGAGAAGGCACGCCGTCTGGCAGCCGCTTGTCTTATGGTAACGGTTCGTGGGGGGAAATGGCGTGCGAGCCACTGCCGCCGGCACCAGGTTGAGATCTGGGCGGAACCTGGTCGAGGCCTCCGCGAGTGAAAGGATTGCAGCGCAGCAGCCTCCACAACGCCAGCGCCGTGCCGCGCAGAGGGCCGTGGATAGCGATGGCTGTGGCAGCATACTCCGAGCAGGTGGGCACGTAACGGCAACCGCCAGGGCTCAGCGCATGGACCGCCGGAGAGAGCCAGTGGCGATAGAAGGCGAGAAGGGCGAGAAGGATACGGGTCATAACGCAGGCATTGGTGGCGAGGCGGGCTGCGGAACTGAAGAAAACGTCCTGCGTGCCGACTCGGTGCTTGCCTGTTGAAGAATACGCACAATCTCGGCTTCAAGTTTCGCAAATTCGACGGTGAGCACTGCGCGGCGGGGATGCAGGATCAGATCGCAGCACGGCGGCAGCAGTTCAACGTGACGGCGTAAGGCCTCGCGCATGCGGCGCTTGATGCGGTTGCGCTGATGGGCTTTACCTAGGACCTTGCCGACGGTCAGGCCGACGCGCGGAGCAGTGGGAAGATGAACGGCGGGTACAGAACCTGCGTGTGGCTGCGGGGCCAGAAACCAGCTCATGGAAGAGGATTGCCGCTTGCGGCCAACAGCATAGGCGCGCTGATAGTCGGCGTGCTTCGAAAGGCGCACCCCTGCAAGAGACTGCGACCGCACTTGAGACGGACGCTGTCCCCGATCCGGTCCAGGCTGGAAAAGGCTATGCATGATAATGCCGCGGAAAGCTCTGGCCGGAACGGATGATGAGAAACGACCCATTCCGGCTCCAATCAAGGAGGGGGCAGAACTGCGGAAAAGAGTTAGTCGCGGAAGCCTGCACTGACCGCTACACGGCGGCGGCCGATGGCGCGACGACGGCTGAGAACGGCCGCGCCCGACTTGGTCTTCATGCGCGCCCGAAAGCCGTGTGTTTTCACGCGGTGGCGGCGGTTGGGTTGAAATGTGCGCTTGGGCATGGAATTGCGCTCCTGTTTCCTATTGAGGATCTGTGCCTTGACGGCAAAATTTAAGTGTATCGCAGGTTGAGCCAGGAATCCAGCAAGAAGCGTCGCAATCCAGGGCAATCGCATTTGGATTTCTCTTGACAGCCGAAGTGCGGAAAAACTCCGGGTCCGTCGGTTTTCGACTCCATCTGGTGTTAATTTGCCTACACACTGCCCCCGAAATGGCAGTTTTCGGCATCACAAAATTGGATTATGTCTCCCAAATCAGTTTCGCAACCCGCGATCTATCGGTAAGAAATCCAAATGCGATTGCCCTG
>JARLGF010000058.1 GCA_031296165.1 Occallatibacter sp.
CCAGGTCATTGAATCCGCCCGCCGCGTCACCGGGCATCCCATCCCTGCCGATGTCCAACCCCGCCGTCCGGGCGACCCCGCCGTGCTGGTTGCCAGCTCTGCCAAGGCCATTCGCGAACTGGGCTGGAAGCCGCGCTACACTGACCTCGACGACATCATCCGCACCGCCTGGATCTGGCACCAGAAGCGCTACGCCTGAGGCACGAGCGCACCCCCAAACCAACGATTGTCATCTTAGCGAAGCAGTTCGTGCTTTCGCGGTCTGCGCAGTCGAAGGATCTGCGGTTGTGTTGCAGTTGTTCTTTGCTCATCCAGTTGCTTCAGGCGGCTTTGAATTCTCGCCATTCCCGATTTGCATCCATTTCCAAAACGATCCTGGACTTCTTGCGGTTCTTGATTTCTTCCAGAATCGATTGCAGGATCATCTTGGCGCACTCGACCAGATGCGGGTCTTCTGAAAATGCGCAATAGGAGAGCCTGGCGAGCTTTTGGGCTTGAATTGAAAATGCTTGTTTGCCATTCTCGACCCGGGAGAGTGTCTCGGCGGTAAACCCTAAATATTTGGAATACTCAGTCGCTTTTTTCCCCAGTCTCTTCCTCAGGAATCTCAATTCCTCTCCGGTCAAATCGCGAGGCGACGAGACGATATCGCGGGCGATCAGTTGCATTAGTTGCTTGATCGCCGGTATTTCCGCAACCACACTGCCGCACTCGCAATCGAAATACTTGATACCGACCAGGTACACGTTCGGCAGGCCGCTGTCGGTGAAATGAAAGGGCTCTTCCGGCGTTGCGAATTTCTCTACGCGGGCATTTCTGCAATTGTGAATTTCTGTCATTTCCATCGTGTGACGACCTCGAATGATCGGTTTGCGGTATCGACTGCAATCACGATGACAATCTCGTCACCGTCGATCGATTCGGTGGCTACATAGTATTTCCACTGCCACTCGTCTTGGTTGAACTCTGGCTTCCTGTCAAACTTCCAGTCCCGCTCCAGGCCATGGATCACATCATCGATTGAAAGGCCTCTTTCGGGATGGTCAAAGCGAGCGTGGTATGTTTCCACTGTTCCCAATTGCGGAATGTATCCCAATGCTTCCAATAGAAGGGACTTCAATGCCACTTCATCGAGATGAGTAGGAATATACCCCTTAGTTGACATATTATCAAGTCTCTCTTGAAAGCGCCCACCCTGGAAGTTGCAAGTTCTTGATTTCTTACCGGATTCGCGCCGCCAGCTTCCCCGCCAGCGCAACCGCATCTCCAGCTGCTGGCAGATTTGCATACCCGGCCAGCGTCCGCCCCTTGCGGAAGAAGCAGAGTCCGCCCAGGTACTGCGCCTTCACCTGGAACCCCTCGTCGCCCACCGCCGCCGGCGCCGCCCCGTCAAACCGTGCCCGCAGGCTCTTCAGCACCGCTGCAGCCGCTTCCGGCGAGGCCTCCGGCACAATGAACGCCTGCCCCTGTTTGTACTTCGCCACGTAGCCGCTCTTCAGCTCCCGCAGCCCCAGCACGCTTTGGGGAACCACCTGGACGGAGGCCAGATCCTCCTGGAGAAACCAGGCCAGCGCCTCGGGTGGCGACACCCTGCCTTCCAGCCTCTCCAGCATCGCCGCGGCAAAGGCCTTCAGAGTCACGGATTGATCGCTCTCCGTGTTGGCAGCCGTCACCACCAGTTCCACGTAATACTTGCCCTTGGCAAAGCGGGCGCTTTGCTTTTGCACTTGGCCGCCCATCCCCATGCGGGCAATCGGCAGGCCGGAATCGGCGTTGGCGGCAAACATGCCGTAGGCCGAGTCGGCATCGCTCATCTCGGAAACGTCGATATCCAGCGTGTTGCCGCCCGACGCGCAGGTAACGCCCTGCATGTGCACAAAGCCGTATTGCAGGTAGCCCTCTGCGCCGCCGTCCTTGTACTCGTAGAGGTTATCGGCCGTGTAGTTGCGCTTCGCTCCGGAAGGCTCCCAGCCCGGAGCGAAATGGCAGTTCAGATAGTCCTGCGCGCCAGCCGTGCCCGTTGCAAGCAGGAGAGTCAGCGCCCATCCGGCAGCCCTCATGCGAATAATTCCTGGGCGCGCGCCACCCGGTCTTGAACCTTTACGCCGTGAGGGCACGCAACCGTGCATTCGCTGCAGTCGCCGCACCGCACCGCAACCTGCTCTTTTGATAGCTCCAGAAATCTCTCCCGGCCCAGCGCAAACTGTCCGTAGCCGTCGGCATAGGTCAGGCAGCGCAGCACGTCGGCCACCGGCAATCCCTTCTGGCATGTGCCATCGCACTGGCCGCACAGGCGGCAATAGAGCGGCCGGATCGTTTCCAGATGCGCGGCCAGTATTTTTGCGTCGCCGGAAGTGAGCGGCGCAGCCATGGCCTTCAGGTTCTCGTCCAATTGGTCCATGTCCGTCATGCTGGGAACGGTGGTGGTGATATTGGGCTGGTTGACCACCCACTTCAGTGCCGACAGCATCGCGCCCGGCTGGGTCATCTTCCCGGCCAGGGGAGTGCCGGGCCGGTTGTGCGATCCGCCGGCCATCACCTTCATGCCCACCACGCCTATGCCGGCCTTGGCCACCGTGGCAATCGCCTGCGTCATGCCCGGGTCCATGGAAAAGTTGTACGCCACCAGCGCCACGTCAAAGACGCCCTTCTGCGCCATCCAGGGCAGCAGTTGCTGTTGGCCGCTGTGCGTGCTGACGCCGGCAAAGCGGATTTTGCCCTGTTTCTTCGCCACCTGCTGCGCTTCGATCATGTCGTCCGTGATATCGTCTGCCTTGCTCCGCGCATGAAGATACCAGATGTCCACGTAGTCCGTATTCAGCTGCTTCAGGCTCTCGTCCAGCTCGCTCAACATGCCGGCCTTGTCCGGCGCGTGCGTCTTGGTGGAGAGTACGATCTGCTTCCGCTTTGCGCCCAGCGCCGCGCCCACCATGCGCTCATTGTTCCCGTGCTGGTAGCTGCGCGCGGTATCGAAGTAGTTGATGCCCAGGTCGGCGGCGCGCGTAACCACGCTGGCGTCCGAGGTAATCATGCATCCAAAGCCCACGGTGGTCACCTTCAGCCCCGTGCGGCCCAGGGTTCGGTAGTCCAGCTTGACGGCGAAACCGGCAGCGCTTGCGCCCGGCTCCCCAAACCCCATGCGGGAACCTGCACCAAGAACGGGAAGCGTCAATCCGGCGGAAAGACCGGCGGATAAAAAGTCGCGGCGAGACGTTTTTGAACCCATAAATTCCCCCTTGATGGCTAAGAACTGCAGTTGCGCTGGATCATAGCCCTCCTGCGCAGGACGCAACTATGCGCCAGATCACACGAATTGATAAAATCGAACCATGCTGCTGACCCGCCAACAGGCTCTCGACCACTTCCTCTCCCCCGACCTCATCGGCCTGGGTTTCGAGGCCGACGCGGTGCGCCGCCGCCTGCACCCCGAGGGCGTCGTCACCTACATCATCGATCGCAACATCAACTACACCAACTTCTGCACTGAGTACTGCACCTTCTGCGCTTTTTACCGGCCGCTCCATGGACCCCGTTCGGAAGAGGGCTACGTCCTGGATTTCAGCGTCATCTACGACAAAATCGCTGAAACCCTGGAGATGGGCGGCACCGGCGTCCTGATGCAGGGCGGCATCCATCCCGACCTCAAGATCGACTGGTTTGAGCGCCTCTTCTCCGGCATCAAGCAGCGCTTCCCGCAGATTTGGCTGCACTGCCTCACCGCCTCTGAAGTCCTGGCCATCGCCAAGTACTCCGATCTGAGCCTGCGCGACACCATCGTCCGTCTCCGCGACGCGGGCCTGGACTCCATCCCCGGCGGCGGCGCAGAGATTCTGGACGACGATGTCCGCCAGCGCATTGCCCGCATCAAGTGCTCCACCGAGGACTGGGTCAGCGTCCATCGCGCCGCGCACCAGCTTGGCATGAGGACCACGGCCACCATGATGTTTGGCGTGGGCGAGACCTTCGAGCAGCGCATCAACCACTTTGAAGTGGTGCGCCGCCTGCAGGAGGAGACCGGCGGATTCACAGCCTTCATCCCCTGGAGCTACCAGCCCCATAACCCCGCCCTCGGCGGCCGCGGCTGGGAAGAAGCCACCAGCGTCGAATACCTGAAGGTCCTGGCTATCTCAAGGCTCTATCTCGATAACATTGAGAACGTGCAGGCCAGTTGGGTCACGCAGGGATTGAAAGTCCTGGAGTTAGGCCTTCACTTCGGCGGCAACGATGTAGGTTCGGTGATGCTGGAGGAGAATGTGGTCCGCGCCGCCGGCACCAGTAACTGCACCACGGAAGAAGAGCTGCGCCGCATCATCCGCGACGCCGGCTTCAAGCCCGTCCAGCGCGACACGCTATATCGGACCATGTTTTTGAACTAGACATCTGATGTAAGACGGCAAAGCCTACACGGGGTCATTCTTTTCTGCGGGGGAAATACGGGCAGTCAGCCAAAGGACATAGCCCGAGCCAAGGTACTTTGGGAAGAGTGGAAACGGAGACAACCATGAGCAAACTTGTCGGAGTCGGTTCTCACCACGAATGGGAAATCCAGGAGTTGCGCGAGGACCGCGCGTTCGCTGTCGAATATCTGAAAGTAGCGTTGGAATCGCTCGACGATCCTGAGGAGCGTGGCGGAAGCCTGCTTATGCTGCGTGCGCTGGCCGAGGCTTATGGCGGCCTGGGCGCGGTTGCGGCCGCGGCGGGCATCAGCCGCGAATCCCTTTATCGCGCCCTTTCGCCCAAGGGCAACCCGACCCTCAAAACCCTGGTTGCCGTTCTCAACGCTGTGGGCCTGCGCCTTTCCATTGCCGAGAAGAAACCGGCAATGGCCAGGCGCTCGAACTCCCGTGCCACCCGCGCTGCCTGATCGCGATCGACGCGGTCGAGCCGAATGAACCAGTCAGCCGGGCGTCCCAGGCCTCGTCCGCCGTGGCGTAGATACCTGGGACAGCCCAAGCTACCAACCCAACCTACGCCTGCGTAGCAATGGCGGAGATGCTGCGCTGCTTCCATTTGCCTTGCGTAAAGTCCGGGAACTCCACCGGCGCGCTGCCCTTGCTCACCGACGACACGCTCAGCGGAGCCACAGCGGCCCATGTGGCCGAGTCATACACATCCATGTCCGGCGCCAGCCCCTCGCGCACGCACTGCAGCAGCCGGTAAAGCATGATGAAGTCCATGCCGCCGTGCCCGCCCAGCTTCTGCGCCAGATCGCCTTCCTGCTTCCACAGCGGGTGCTTGTACTGGCTCCATGCATCGATCGACCCAAACTCTTCCTTC
This sequence comes from Occallatibacter sp., assembly GCA_031296165.1. Taxonomy (GTDB): domain Bacteria; phylum Acidobacteriota; class Terriglobia; order Terriglobales; family Acidobacteriaceae; genus Telmatobacter. Next base: position 5,278 of record JARLGF010000058.1, read on the forward strand.
TTGTTCATTCCGTCGAAATAGATGCGCGGCGGATAGTCCTGGAACAGCCCCTTGGTTCCGGCAATCAGGTTGATCCGGTCGTACGGATGCGGCGTTGAGACGGCGTGTTTCACCGTGATTGTGAGCCCCTTCGCGGTCTGGATCAGCGTGGTATTCATGTCGCCGCAGATGTAGTGCTCCTTCCAGCGCGGATCGTCCGGCTTCAGGTGTTCCTTGCGGAATTTGTCCAGTCCGCGCTGTGGAGAGCTCATTGAAACCAGAGAGCCAAAACGGTCCCCGCGCTGGATGCCCATCTAATTCGCCACGGGGCCCAACCCGTGCGAGGGATACAGGTTCCCATTGCGCAGCGTGTGTTCGGTCCGCCGCCACAGGCCCTCGCCGGTGCCTGAAAACAGCTCTTCGCGAAGATCGTGAATGTATGCGCCTTCGCCATAAAGCAGCTCGCCGAACTCGCCCGCATGGATCATGCGCAGGATCAGCGTTTCGTTGTAGCCGTAGCAGCAATTCTCCAGCGTCAGGCAGTGCTTGCGCGTCTCTTCCGAGGTGCGCACAATCTTCCAGCAATCTTCCAGCGTCTCCACGCCCGGCACTTCCATCGCTACATCTTTGCCGCTCTTCATCGCGGCAATGGACATGGGCGCATGCCAGATCCACGGCGTAGCCACAATCACCAGATCGATGTCGCTTTTGCCCAGCATCTTTTCATAATCGTGAGGCCCGGCCGTGTAGAGCGCCGGCTTGTTCTGGCCCGCGGCCACCACCAGCGAGGCGGCGTGCTCGGCCTTCGCCGCGACAATGTCGCACAGCGCAACAACCTGTCCGTCCGCGCCCAGCAGATTCTTCAGCAGGGAAGTTCCGCGTCCCCCGGTGCCGATCATGGCAATGCGCGGATTCCGCTTCTCAAAAGGAACATCGGCCATGGTCTTATGGCCGGTTGCGATCTCCGCCTTGGCGTGGTGCGGGGCCACGCTCTCGGCATCGCCCAGTTTCAGTGCGCCCAGGCTCACCGCGCTCGCCCCGCTCATCTGCATGAACTTGCGTCGCGTCCACGATTTCAACCCCATTTTCTGCACGTCTAAATTCATTCGTACCCCCCGGTCCTCCAGTCTAAATGCCCTGCATACAGGGTGCGCTACTCTCGCGGTTTTTGTTCTGCAACTATGTCGGGGGATCTGAATTGTAACCGCTGGCGTAGCCGGCCGGCTTCAACATCTGCCTTGAATCCGGCGGCGGCCTCGAGTGCATCGCCGGGCAGCAGATACAGAACGGCCGCTTCCTCATCGCCGCCTGGAGGGAACTTCTGTTTTTATATCGGCGACGACTTGGAAGCGGCCTCTGGTTGCCGTGGAAGCTGCTGTGCGGCCATGCCCGGATGCGCTCTGCTGTGTTTTACTCCACGGGAGTAACGCCTGTGGTATCGAATGTTGCGCCCGTGGGAATCAGCGTGGTGGAAACCGTCTTTCCATCCTGAGATCCGGTGTAGACGTCGATCCTGGATGCATCGATTCCTTTTTCGCTGACCAGGTAAGCCTTCGTGTTGGTTGCGCGCTCAGACGCGAGTTTCTTGCCGTCCTTCTCTCCGTTGGACGCATTCCCAACAAGGGCCACCTTGGCATCGGAGTTACTCTGCAAACTCAGTGCAACCTCATCCAGACAGGCCTTTGCTTCGTTGTCCACGCGATTGGGCCGGCGTGCGTCCCGATCGAACTGAATGGAGCACAGATTGCTGGTCTGGGGCACTGCGGCGATGGCGGGAACCGTGACCGTCACCATGGTTGTGGCCGCAGCAGTCTGGCCCTTGTCGTCGAGAACGGTGCAGGTCACGTTGATGGACCCTGCTGCCGCTCCCCCGGTTGTCAGGGTTGCCGTTGTGCCGGTTCCGCTCACCGTGCCGGAAGTCGAACTATAGCTGTAAGTCAGGGGGCGATTCTCCGGGCTGGCGCCGATTGCCGTGATCGCGGATGGATCGCCGGACACCACGGTAGAAGGATTGGCTGAGCAACTGACCGTCGGCGGTTCAAACGCCTTCACCACATAGGGTGCAGTGCAATCCGCATTTTCGCTGGCGCTGTCGCCCTCGGAAACATGGCCTTTCAGCGTGTAACTGCCGGCCGCAATATCTTTCGTGTCGATACTCCCCGTGCTTCCAACTCCTGAAACCGTTCCCCCATCCACCGACCATGTGTACACGGCGGTCTTGGCGGGGTTCAGATTCAGAGCCGTGCCTGACACCGCAAGCGGTTCACCCGGGAATACAGACGGCGGCGTGACCGAGCAGGAATAAGACAGAGGCGAGGGCGGGGGGATTTGCGCTACGGGATTTCCGCCGAAACGGAAGACGATTCCGGCAGAGAGCCGCATGTCGTTCTGTGTCCCTACCGCCCCGGTTGTGTAATTCGTGAACCGGGTCATCATGTATTCGGCTTGAATCACGCGGAGTGCGAAATGACGGTAGACCCTTACATCGAGACCGCCACCGGCGGTCAAGGCAAACGCGCTCTCGCTGGGCAGAAGTATGCAGTTGACGGTGCAATTGGAGAGTCTTATTTCGTTGGCATGAACGCCGCCAAACAGAGCCTGGGCAAACGGAGTGATTCTGTCGTACTTCCGGTAAGACAGGCGCGGACCGAAGAGATAGCTGAGGACCGCTGAGTTTGCGTTATCCACGTCCACTGTCGACGTGGATGCGCCCTGGAATCGCACTTGAGAGTTTGTGTAGTCGCCAACGTCGGCAACCAGTCCCAGGTAGCGGTTTACGTTGAAAGCCAGGGACGCGCTGCCGCCATTCAGCCATACCAGCCGGTTGCCGGCCGCCAGCTCCGGCATCGCCCGCAGATAGGAGTAGCCCAGGAACAATTCAACCCTGGGAGTGAAAGCATCCAGGCCTCTTGCATACGGCATGGCGGCTGCCATCGATGCATGGGGCATCGGGGCATCCGGCAGCCAGGCAAGCGGATAGGCGACAGATGCGGAACTGGAGTCGACAGCCTTTCCGTCACCGGCTGACGGCTTTGCCGCTGCCTCCACACGGAGGTTGAAAGCAGACATTAGTAATACAGCAAATGCCGCTGTGGCTATCTTCCTTAAATTCGATCTCATTGTCGCCTCCCGTACTGCGCGTCGCCATCGTCCTTCAACTTCATCGCCGCATGAACCCGGCGCGAAAGGAACATCCAAAACTCCGCATTGCCTGAAAAACGGCTGAGACCACCCAGGAAGGGCGGCCTCAACCAGGAGCCTTACTGTGCAGGTACATTGATGACGGTGTTCACAAGTGTGACCGACGCATTCAAGCCAATCAGTCTGCCGTTGATGGTTGTGATCGTAGAATTCCCGACAGTCGAAACCGCGATGCCAGCGGCTCCGTACGCGATGACGGTTCCATCGAACGTCCCGCCTCCCCCCTGGTTGAGGTGCGGTACATCGCTTCCAACCGCCCAGAAAACATTCTTGGCCAGAGCGCCGTTAATCAGGATCACACTTGCAGGCGTTGCCGCCGTGCCAACGGTGAGAGTCGATCCAATCTGGAAGACCCAGTACGCATTGGGATCGCCCTTGGCGTCCAGAGTTACAGGTCCGGTCGTTATGCCAACCGAGCTTGAGTTCTTGTAGACGCCGGGAGGAATGGTTGTGTTGCCCAACTCCGCCGCCAGAACGCCGATGGAGGGCAGGCCTTGAAGAGTGGTGTAAGCGGTGAAAGCTTCCGCCAGAGCCTCGTCTGCGACGGCGGTCGTAGCAGACGTTCCTTCAAGCGGGCACGCATACGGGGCTGGCACAACCAGAGGCGAGTAGATCGTTCCAGTCACCAGGCCTACATTGGATCCCGTTTCCGTATAGACGCATTGCGGCACGCCGGCGGTTAAAACCGTGTCATCGTGGAATCCGGTATATGAACTGAAGCCGGTAGCCGTGGTTCCGCTATCTCCGTGGATGACGGTGAGGGTTCCCGTGTTGGTCATGCCTGCACTGCCGGCGAAACCGCCAAAGGGCGTGATGGTTGGTCCAAGTACGGGCGCCGTATCGGTTGTCGTGCCGGTTTCAAAGGTCCAGGTATTCGCTGGCGAGCCGGAAAGGTTTCCGGTAGTTCCCAGCGGGTTGCCGGCCAGGTCTGTTGCCCCATCGGTCACCGTTGCCGTGTACAAGCTGCTCACGGTGAGCGGGTTGGTGGGCGTAAAGGTGGCAATAAAGTTGGCCGAATCGTACGTAATCGCTCCAGCTATCGGAGTTCCGCTCGCAGTACTGCCCGCATACAGTTGGAAGGTTGCATTGGTGAGGGTCAGCGGGTTCATCGCCTCGCTGAAGGTTGCGCTGACCGCCTGGTTGATGGGCACATTGATGGCTGCGCTGGCCGGGACCTCCGAAACCAGCTCCGGCGGGGTGGTGAGTAAGCCCGTGCCGGTCTGGAAGATCCACACGTAGTTGCTGGCCAGTGCATCGCCCGCCAGATCCTGGGCGCCGGTGGTGATCGTGGCCGTATACACGGTGCTGGCCGTCAGAGCCGCCGTCGGTATAAACACCAGCGACTTGCTCACCGACGAGTAAGCAACCAGGCCCGGCACCACAACCGCCGGTGTGCCTGGCGATGTCAGCGTGAAGGTTGTCGAGCTGATCGTGGCGGGGTTCATTGCTTCGCTGAACACGGCGCTGATCACCTGGTTGAGCGGCACGTTCGTGTCTTCTGGCGTAGTCACCGGGATGGTCGAAATAACCGTCGGTATGATGGGTACCGGGGCCGCGGCGGTGGTAAAAGTCCAGCTATAGAGAACCACCGCCGCATTGTCGTTTAGATCCATCGCTCCCGTGGTGATGGTGGCCGTGTAGTTGGTCTTGTACGCAAGGGAGCTAAACGGCGTGAATGTTGCAGTCGAGCCGGCTGGTACATACGTGATAACTCCGTTTACCGTTGCCCCGCCCGTCACGGTCAGCGTAAAGGTTGCCGAGTTGATTGTGGCCGGGTCCATTGCCTCGCTGAAGGTGGCAGTGAGGGCCTGGTTGATGGGCACGCTCGTCGCCTGATTCACAGGCACGGTCGAGATGACCGTTGGCGCGGTGGGAGCCGCGACCGTCAGGAAGGTCCACACGTAATTGCTGCTCAGGAAAGTCCCCGCCGTGTCCTTGGTTGCGGTGGTGAACGTGGCCGTAAACAGCGTGTTGAATGCAAGGTTGCTGGACGGGGTGAACGTCACAGTGGAGCCCGAGCAACCGATGGTTCCGGCAACGGCAGTCGAGCCGGGGCCGGTAACTGTAAACGCTCCCGCGGTAAGCGGGCAGGTCATCGGCTCGTTGAAGGTCCCGCTGATCGTTTGGTCGACGGGCACACCCGTGGCTGTATTCAGCGGGAGCGTCGATACCACCGCAAGCGCCGGGGAAAGCGTTGTAAATGTCCACACGTAATTGGTGGCAAGCCCGGTGCCCGCCAGGTCCTCGGCTCCGGTTGTGATCGTGGCAACATAGGAACTGCTGTAAGCCAGATTGACAGTCGGTGTAAACGTCACGCCTGTGCTGGAAGGCACAACGGCTCCAGCCACGGTAACTCCGCCCGGTCCGGTGACCGTGAAGGTTGCTGCGTTGAGCGTGGCGGTGTTCATCGCCTCGCTGAAGGTCGCGCTGAGCACCTGAGCGATCGGAACCGCCGTCGCGCCATTCAGCGGGCTCACCGCAGTCACCGTGGGCGTCGCGGTAATCGTCGTGAATGTCCACACATAGTTGGTTGCCAGTGATATGCCTGCCTGGGACGTCGCCCCGGTGGTGATTGTGGCCGTGTAGCTGGTGTTGTTCAGGAGAGGTGCATTCGGCGTAAACGTCGCATATGTGCCTGAGGGCGTGACGGTTCCTGAAACGGCGGCTCCACCCGTAACAGACAGCGTGAAGGTCGTCGTGCTGATCGTGCTTGCGCTCATCGTCTGGCTGAAGGTGGCGCTCAGCACCTGGCTGATGGGCACGTTGGTGTCTCCATTCGCCGGTATTGTCGTTACAACCACAGGCGTAGGCGCAGCAAGCGCAACCGTCGTAAAGGACCACACGTATGGACTTATTAGTTCCGCACCGCCAGGAGTCGCGGCAGCCGTGGTGATCGTTGCCGTATAAGTGGTTCCGTACGCCAGAGCCGCCGAAGGCGTGAACGTCGCAGTCATGCCGCTATACGTCACGACTCCCGCAACGGCTGTTCCGCCTGGCCCGGCCAGCGTAAAGGTTCCCGCGGCGGTAATCGAAGACGATTTCATCGCCATGTTGAATGTCGCGGTGACGTTCGTATTAATGGCGACACTGGTGGCGCCTTGAACGGGGGTCACTGACACAACGCCGGGGAGGGTTACTGTTTCCTGGCCGCATCCGGCCATAATAACGACCAGCAGAGTCGCTAGTAAGCACATGAATCCTATCCTGAAATTGCGCATTTGTACCCTCTCTTCCAACCGTGGTGACACAGTTTCCATAGCTCGTCATTTGCTTCGGCTCAGTGCGGTAAGCCGACACTGCGCGACAGTGCCAAAAGTATCAGGATGTAAATTGAGGGTTCTGTACAAAAATGCACACTGCGCGTCGAATTTCACGCAGTGTCATTCAGCGGATAAGTGAGGGAAAATTAGTAAAGTACTTTAGTCGTTTCTATATATAGACAAGCAGGATAAGTGCCGCAGCGGCGTGATAGTTATTTCAAACGCTCACATACCCGTTGGCCGATGCCATGCAAAGAGATCTTGCCTTAGCCGTTTCAGGTCGGCGGCATGACCGGGATCGCGGGCTAGATTGTGTAGTTCCTCCGGATCTTGGCTCAGGTCGTAAAGCTCATCTGTGTCGTGCGTCCAATAGGTGTACTTCAGGTTGCCGTCGCGGATCATGGACTTAGCCTGCTTGTTGTTCAGGCTGAACTCGGCATAGACGGGGCCGTGCGGTTTC
>JARLGF010000059.1 GCA_031296165.1 Occallatibacter sp.
CTCCGCAACACGCCCGCCGTTACCGTCACCCATCAGCCCAGTCATCTGTGTCTTGAGCACACTCAGATCGCTCAGCACCTGCGCTTCGAATTCATTCATCATCCGCATCTGCCGGACTCCATCTGACTTTGAATTTATAAAGATAGTTACCGCTTACGAGCCTAGCGGCAAATTAATACATAATGCCGTCGAAAACTCCGAATAATTCGGCGGCGTTGCTCCGTCGTACATTCTGATGTAAAAACGGTCGCTTGCGGATGCGCGCGAGAACGTCATGTTCGGCACCGTCGCGCGCATCACCAGGCCTGGATCTTCTCCCGGCATGAAAGCGTAATCCCGCCGCCGAATCTCAAACCCGCCGCCGGTGGGTGGAGTTATGCCTGCGTTAATCGTCACCGTGCTTCCAGTCAGCGCAGTCACCGTGAGGTTGGTGAGATTGGCAAGAACCGTGGGAGCGATCGGCGCCGGCAGCCATGTATCGGCCGGCACCGTCGCGCTGGTTTTGATGGCTAGGTCGTCGGCCCAGTCGTTGGCAAAAGATACGGAATACTGCACCAGGTCCGGATAACTCGCCTTATAACTCACCTTCACCGCGCGCACCACCACCTGTACGTTCAGGCTGAGCGAAGGTGCATTCAACAGCAGCGCATCGCCCGGCCAGACGTCGCTTGCAAAGCTGGCTCTTGATCCTTTGTAAGCGCCGCTCCACAGCGCGCTCACGCTTGCCGCCGCCTGTTCCATCACCAGAGCGGCATTGCGGCAGTCCGCGGAACTGCGCGCTGGAGGATTGGTCACCGAGCCGATCCATGTGGCCACGGCGGGCGTACCGGCCTGCGCCAGAGCCTGCTGGCTGGCTGTATTCACCGCGCGTCCCACGGCCCTGCCCAGTGAACGATAACTTACTGCAATCTGTTCTCCCACCACAGGCACAAATCCGGTATAGAACACCACCTTGCCGGTGCGCTCCAGGTAGCACTCGGCGGCTTCGGCTGTTGTGCCCACCCTCCGCGTATGCGCGCCGCCAGTTAGCGGCGTACTTACCACCCAGCCCGAACCAAGATTGGTCAAGTTGATAGCGCGCATGGTGCCAATCAGGTTTATGCTGCTGGCGGCTACCACCACACACGATCCGGGAAGGCTGGCGATTGTGCCGTCGTATAGCGTCACGGGCATTGCGCCAACACCATTCACAAACTCCTGAATCTCCATCTGTATCTTGCCCGGACTTAGAATCCATTGCCCTCCGGCGGTAATGGCTCCGCTATCTCCAAAGGACCGGTAGATTGCCAATGCCCTCTCATTTTCCGCACCACGCACCCTGACCCGGAGTGTGTACTGATTGGCGGGATTCACTGCGAAGATTTCCCCCGCTGCCGCGCCTTGAACAATGGGCTGCAAAGTAACCGCCCCAGTGCCCTGCTGCGACGTGGCTTGAAACCCCGCCGTACAACTGGCTTGCGTTTCGAGCCCGATGAAGAATCCAGCCAGAATTCCCGTGCTGCCTGGAGAAAGAGTGACACCTTCTGCTTCCAGTAAAAGTGTTCCGCCCATCTCCACCGGGTCGAGCCAGCTCAGCAGCGTGTCGCCGTCGGTTCCATTGCCGCCATTCATAGCCAGTCCGCCTGCGCCCAGTGCAAGATAGCCGCTTCCGCCGGAGCAACCCCATACCTGTTGATTGATCTGGGCTTCATTGAAAAGCTCATGGATGATGGTCGACTTAGCGGCAGACGGGAAGTATGGGTCCGAGGTCAGATAAAACTGTGTGGTAATACCGTCGCCAAGAAAGTACTCGGTAACATAGGCAGCCGGTTCATGCTCGCCGCAAACAGTTACATCGTTAGCCAGAGCGCGTTTCACGCTAGATGTAAATCCCAGATTCGCCAGGTTCAGGCTGCCGTCGGTTTCATCCAGGGAATGGACCGTGTTCTGCACGGAGGAAAGCGTCAGTGCTCCGCTGGCTGCGCGATACGCGGCCCGCGCCATGCTTGCCACTTGTCCTGCACTCTTGCTCCAGGACGCGCCCGGTTCCGGAACGAAGTTACTTACTGGCGTAGCCAATGTAAGCCCTTCGGCTGAGAGAGAAGCCGATCCGGTGCGGTTTACCAACGAGGCGATCAGCGCCCCGGCAGTTTCCCCCGTCGAACCTGTGCTGGGCGGCATCAGTAGCTGGTCAAGCAGCAGTTCATCGCTCATGGCCTGAATCGCGATCCGGTAGCACGGTCCAACAATCCCCAGGCCTGCGTACTCCGGTAGCGGACTCACCGCGATGTAGCCGGTGAAATACGACGTACTATCGTCGCCCGTCACTGCCAGAGACTGGTTGCGCAAAGGCATGGACAGACTGCCATTGGACGGCAGACTCAGCCAGAACTGGCAGATAGAGGGTTCGTTCAGCTTGCGTTCGATCGTCAACGGCTGCGTTGCATCAAGTGCTGCCGTGTAGTCCTGCCCCTGAATCGTAATCTTCATCACTCGCTCGCTTCTTCACTTTTTCACTCGTTCACTTTTTCACTTCCTCACACCAATGCGTTCGGCGCGGGTAAGAAGCTCCGGTAGCACACCACCCGTTCCCCATCCAGTGCGTCCGCCACCGGAAGTGCCATAAACTGTCCCTTTAACAGCACCCGTGACTGTCCACCCTTGTGATTGCTATCCAAAGGAATAACTGCTTCTTCCGCACTAGCCATAGTCTGCAACCGAGGATAGTGATAGAAAATTCTCTCTCCCTGGCTGCCTTCCATCACAAATAGAGCCGACCATTCCTGATAGAAACTTCCGCCTTCGCGGTCCACAAATCCGATGACAGCCTGTAACTTGGCTCCTGCCGCAGGAACGCCGCCCAGCAGCGGTTCGGCCAGTGTAAGTCCAAGGGAATTGACTTGGGATACCAGCGCAACATTGAATGTCACGCGCCGGACATAATCCACATCCGCCAGCGCCTGCCGCACATATCCGCCCGCAATTGGCGCACCAATAAAGCCGGTCTGGCCGGTGTAATCCGAGTCCACAGCAATCATCGAGCCAGCCGTAAACTTTGCCAGGTCTGACGCGGCCAGCAGAATCGATGCAGATGTCGAACCGCTTTGCGGAGTTACCGCCGCGGTTGCCTGTGCCCCGGCTGCCGCTGCAATAGCCCCGCTCGCCGGAGCCAGAAGGTTCATATGCTGCGAACCCGTAGCCAGTGCCATGGTCAGCTTGGTCCAGCTCAAAAACTGAAAGCTTACCTGCGCTTCGACTGTTTCGCGCACCTGCTCCATCGTCGTTGCCGGAATGCCGGTCAAAATTGAGGATGTCTTGCTGGCCGGCTTGCGCGTAAACTCCTGCATCCATCCCAGGCTGATCCACGGCGCCGGCGGAGCATCCAGATTGAACCCGCCTTGTTCCGCCGCGTCAAAGAGCACCGGTGTCTGCGCCGTGCGATTGACCGGTGCAAAATACCCTCGAACCCGCCGTGCCACCGGTGCGGGAGCCGAAAACCAATTTGCCGCCATTTACTCCCCCTGTTCCTGGTAGCTGTAAACCATCGCTTTGGCCGACCGGCTCAACAGGTCCCGCTGGACCACGATCGGTGAAAATACCGGTTCGTCCCAAAATACCTGCGTCAGCATCGCCGCCGGCGGTGTTGCCGTGTAACTCAGCTTGGGCGTGTAGAAAGGCTGGAACATCGTTATCAGTTCCTGGTCCATCGCACTCATCGACCGGCCGCGATCCAGCCCGCCATAGCTCTGCGTCCCGCAGGTCTGATAGAGAATCTCGCACTCCGCGGCAGCCATGGTGGACTCCAGGTCCATATCGACGCCCACACTCAGCCAGCGCAAGATAAACACATCGTTGGGAAGCTGGCTCAGCGGAGCCTCAGCCTCCTCCACCAGAATTCCCGGTCGCACCGTTCCGCGCAGCAGGATCGTTCTATCCGGATTGATTGCTGTCAGACGCGTGCGCAGCGCCATATAAAACGAGTCTTTCGCATTTTGCATGGAGTACAACCTCTCGTGCCCTGTGCCAAAGGCATTCATTCACTGAATGCTGTTAGCTATTAACTGAGAACGGATAGCAGGCAGCTTGTCTTACACCGCCTGCTGCCGCGCTTCGCGCAACATAAGCCGGTAAAGATAAACCTGCCCGAATGCCTCGTTGGAAGCGATCGACTCAACCAGGTAATCCTGCCCGGCCACTGTGACCGCCAGCGTCATGGCAAAGAGAGACTGGGCCGATGGCAAGTCCAGCGCGTTTACTTGCTGCTCCACGCCGGTCGCCGACATAAATAACTCCCACTTTGACTCCCCGCTCTCCTGCCATGTCGGCCGCAGCCTGCGCATCACCACCGGGCTTACCACCACCTCGGCAAAGGTTGTTGCCACCAGCCCCACTTCCGACATGCTGGTACTCGTGTTCGTGCCCGTTACCCGCAGAAGAGCCGTCGTTCCTGTCATGCTTCGCAGCAGGGCATCGGCCAGCATCTGCGGCGCTCCCACCGGGTTCCGCGGCGCCGTATCGCTCATCGCTCACCCCAGCCTGTTCGCAATGTAGGGACGGAGCCAGGCTTGCACCGTTTCGTCTACCAGCGAACTCGAGAAATACTGCATCTGCATCGTGTCCATCTTGGTTTTGCTGGCGTTCAACGCCGGCGTCGACTGCGCATTCCGCACAATCTGCGCGCAGGCCGTCTTCACGTCGTCGCCAATCGTTGCCAGGCCCGCCGTGTAAGTGACCGCCACTTCGTTGTACGGCAGCCCCAGCACATTCCAGGGCAGCGTCAGTTCCCCGGTGTTCGGGTCAAAGTCCACTGCGTTCGGATCGATCGCATTCCATTGGCCGGGCAATGAAAATGCCTGCGCAATCTCAAACAGAGGTTCGTTCGCAATCTCCCCGCGCCGCGGCCTCGCATACCGGCCGGTAATGCTTACCAGCGGCGTTGTGGCCGTTTCCAGCGGCGCCAGCGGCAGATAACTCAGCAACACTGTCTGCGATCCGCTGGTCACGCGCAATCGTTCCGTGTACTCAACCACGTTCAGGTCCGGCCGCCTGCAGTAGCTGTTGATCAATGCCGTGGCGGCCGTGATCCAGTCCGCCGTCGTTCCCGCCGGCAATCCATAGTTCGGGTAATCCGCTGGCTGCAGATATGCCATACCCCACCCTTCCCTTTGTCCGTTCTTGCCCGTTCCATCGCTGACTCGCTGACCGGTGAGGCTCCAATCTCCGGAGCCTCACCTGCCAGCACCGTTCATTCCGCTCTCTACCGGTCCACAAGAACCTGGTAGTGCGCGTAGTTTGCGCCCTTCACAACCGGGGCGCCGAACTTTACCGCAACGTACTGGTAAGTCAGCGAACCCGGAAGACCAAGCTGGAAGATGCGCGGTGCAGGATCGCCGAGCCAGTGATACTCGATCAGATCCTCGGTCACGATGTAGGCCGGAAGCACCGCCGAACCCGAACCTGGAGTGCCCGTGTAGCTCAGGCTCCAGTCCGGAATCAGCGGCAGATCGCCCGCTTGCGTCGAAAGCATCTTCACCCGGACGCCCCCCGTGATGTTGTCGGTATTCAACACCACGTTGAACTCGGTCTTCATCTCCCGGTCGATCAGGTCCAGCAGAACCGGGTTGGCGTAGATCGCCGTGGGCCGCACGTAGAAGCCGTTGTTGGCCACCATCTGCGCCACTGCCGACTTCAATCCGTCCACGATCGAAGCCGTGCTGCCGATCGTAAGCGTATTGCCGCCCGCCACGATCTGCGGGATTACGCCCATGTACTGCGTGGTTGTCGGCGAGCTCAGGCTTGTGTCGTTGCCGTTCCACAGCGCCACATCGTGAGCCACCATCACGCCGCTCACCGTATCCACCAGGTCTTTGGCCTGCAGATAGGCAAACTGCTTTTGCTGGTCGCCCAGTTCAATGTCGAACAGGTTGTAGTTGATCTGCGAAACGATCGCCTTCAGCGGCACGCTCCGCTCCACCCGCGTCGGGCTCACTACCGGCGCCACAATGCTGCGCGGATTCACAAAGCCGGCCGTACCCGGATTCGGAATCGCCGTCTCTTCAAAGAACCGGGACGGATGTCCGGTCGCGGGAACCTGCTTGATGCGCTGCCCAAAGGGGCTCGAACGGTGGCAGATGTCGAAGATTTCGGTCTGATACAGAGGAACTTCGATAGCGCCAGGTCCGATAAAATCCGCTGCTGCGTGTATATCTGCAAAATTGGCGTTCATAGGCTCTTTCCGCCCCTTTCCTGGGGCCGTTCTAGCTTTTATCTGCTAGCTTGTTCTGCCGGAATCCGGCTTTGGTTGTATCTCTCCCGGCAGGGCACGGTCCCGGTTACTTTCCACCAAGGCCGCCTTCCAGCCACAACTTGCACGCGATTCATACGAGCTTCTTGCTTTTAGCTAGTAGCTGGAAGCTAGTAGCTAGAGGCTGCATTTATGCGATCGAGCCTGCCCGTAGCAACTGGCTCTTCACGGCAATGCGCTGCTCCAGGCTCAATCCCGCCAGAGCCGCGTCCAGGGTGCGCACATCCACGGGCCCATCGCCAATGCCGTGCTTGGCCAGCATCTCCGAGGTGGACGCGGGCACCGTTCTGCGCAGCGGATTCAATGCTGTTGGCGCTGACGCGGCCTTTACTTCAACCAGCTCCCGTTCCACTGCCGCCAGCTTCTCGGTCAGTTCCGCCTCCCGCCTGCTCTGCTCGACGGTTGCCGAAATCCTCTCCACCTCGCCGGACAATGAGCCCTGCCGCTCTTCCAGCCAGCTCAGCGTCCTTTCCAACAATGTCGTTGCGGCCTCCAGCCGCCCCGCAATTTCCTGCTCCTTGTTTTCCATGCTTTTCCTTTCTTGGTTGCAGTGAATGTCGTGTAAGAATCCCACTGACTCGCTAACACTAACTTGCTAACAAAACAGGCCCCGCAATGCGGAGCCTGTTGGCTAACTGGTTAAACTGTTTGTCTGCTAACTTGCCATGCGGAAGCTAGTCGCCCGGTAGGCCGCCTTTTCCCTCAGCAGAATCGCCGCCCCGGTAAAGGTCACGCGGGTCAGCTTCCATACTTCGGCCCGCATATCTTCCACCCGCGCATCGGCCAGTTCGTAACTCATTCCCATCGAACCTGGCGACTTCGCCAGAATCGCCTCCGCCACCTCGGGAAAGTCCCGCGCGTACAGGTACCCACGCACCATCAGTTGCTGCCCGGCCAAGTCCGCCTCGGTCAGCAGCCCGATTTTGCGCCGCGCGTCGTGGCCGTCCCACCCCGGCCTGTAGTCCACAGCCATGCCCAGCAGCGAGGGCAGCGCCTTCTCTGCCGCCTCGCGTGTCAACATCACCCGGTGCCCCCGCGCTCCGGCCGGGGCCTTGTCGCTGGCCGCATTCACCACCGTCAATACCCCTTCGAACGCCACCCGGTTGGGGTGCCCGTCCACGTGAGGAATCTTTACCGCCATCGCTTCCAATCGCATGCGCTCTCCACCCATCTCTTAGCTAGTCCGGTCCGTTGCCCGTCGCCCGGCAACGCCCGGATTGAGGTCCCTTACCCCGCTTGCCCGCCTGCCGCCTCGCCCGCCAGTTGTATTGCCCCGTTCTGTCCCAGCGGACCCATACCTCGCATCGCTCGCACCTCGTTCACCGTCAGTACGCCGGCCTGCAGCAGTTGCACCTGCACCGCCAGCTCCGTCTCCTCGTCCCGCGCGTTCAGGTCGTTGAAGACAAACTCGAACTCCCGCCATCCAATGCACTTGCCAAAAAGATCCCGGGTAATATGCCCGGCCAGCAGCATCGCCAGCGGCGAGATCGCACCGCGGAAAGCTTCGTCCGCCATCTCCCCGGCCGTCGAACGATTTACATCGCCTTCCAACCCCAGCAGCATCGGCGGCAAACCAAAAGCATTCGCCACCATCCGGATCAGAAACTCCTGCCAGGCCAGCCGCATGTCCGCGTCCGTCCCTTGCGCAAATCGCAGCACCTCCGGTTTCTGCTCGGTGGAGATCAACGGTACCCTTCCCGTGCCCTCGATCTCGTCCTGCCACCAGCGGATCAGCCGGTCGTGCTGCGCCGGCGTCGCTTCGTTCAACCACAGCGCATATTGCGCCACCGTGTTGGCCGCCAGCTTGCCGGCGAACCGGTGCGCGCTCAGGAACTGGTTCACCGTCTCAAAGGCCACCTCCAGCGGGCCCAGACCGAAGGGCGTAAAACTGCGCGGATTCATGCGCACGTACATCAACTGGTTGTCCAGCAACTCCACCGCGCCAGACTCCAGTTGCCCGGGAAGCGCTTGCGCATAGCGGGGCGTCTCCTCCTGGCCGTCCCAGCGTGCATTGATGCGGATTGAAGCCCCGTCCACCGCCCACAGCATCGCCGGCCGCTCCGGGTCGCCCGTCGGCTCCATCTCGATCGCTCCGAAGCCGCCGGTCAGCGCATCCTCGATCACCTGCTCTATCAAGGTGCGAAAGCTGTCCACCGCGTTCGGCTCTTCCAGCATCCGGCGCAAAGCTGTAAGCTTTTTTACCGCCCCGGTTACATCGGCCGGTCCAACTCCGCGCCGCACCCGCACCTGCCAATCCATGGACGCGATGCGGTCCTTGATCACGTTGATCGCCCGCCGCACCACCGGCGTCTCCGCAAACCGGCGCAAATTCACCGGCGTCGGCTTGGGCAGATGCCGTCCCGGAAACTGGACCGGACTCAAGATCGAAGGCAGCGCCAGGGTCTTGCGCTCCGCCTCCGCATCGGCAGCGCTCGCCGAAGCATTCCTTATCCGCCCGCTCCCGGTTGCCTGCCGCCAGATATCCCGCAACTGTTCTCCTACCCTCACGCGCACCTTCCTTTTTTTTCGCCGCCCCAAAACAAAAAAGGCATAACCCCGGAAAGGGCCATGCCTCGTTCTTCTTAGCTTTTAGCTTCTAGCTTCTAGCTGGGAGCTACTTACTTCCTGATTACAAAATCAATACTACCGCAAAGACCAATAAATATATGCAAACTTCCATCAACTATTTTTCCGGAACTTATCCGGCAGCTAATAGCTAATAGCTGGAAGCTATTAGCTGCTCTTCCTCACACCCGCAGTTCGCGCCGCGCCGTATCCGCCACCCGGCCCAGGTCCGATGTGGTCAGTACCCGGATCTGGTGCTCTTCCATCGTCTCCACGCCAAAGCGGTACATCGCCAGCCGCTCCGGCTCCTCGCCGGTCGCGCCCAGCCGGGCAGCCGGCTCAATCACCGCCGTCAGTTCCAACTCTGCCTTCTCCACCCGCTCCACGCCGGCCCGCAATCCCGCTGCGGAAAAAGCCAGCACTTTGGCCATCTCCACTCCCGGCTCCAGACTGACTGCATGAAACATGCGGATAATTCCATTCGGCCGGTATCCCATGTCGATGCGCAGCGGGTCTCCCGGCCGCGTGTACTCCGACGCCGCAATCTTCTTTCTCAGCAGATCCCACACCCCGGCCCGCTCAAATTCGCCCCGCATCTTCGATTGGATCGCCGCCCGCCCGGCCAATCTGGGCATGCGCTCCCTGGGAGGCGGCTCCACATACAGCCGCATCAGCTCTTCCATCCCTGCAGGAAGGCTCTCCGCCAGGTACGCTTTGGGTTCGGTCATCTGCACGCTCAGCGACAGAGATTCGTTGAGCCGGCGCATCAGGTCCCCCTCCGGCTGTTCCTGGAACCGCCGGCGCAGCTCGCTCTCCATGCCCTCCAGCAGCGCGGTGTCCGCCTCTGGATCGAGACAGCGCACCCTGCGCCAATCGCGGGTAAACTGCACACGGGGCGGCTCTCCGCTGCCCTCTTCGCGCAGGATCACCCCGATATGCACATACTCGTTTCGTACCGCGTCCGGCACATACCGGAGCAGTTGAAACGCGCATGTCCGCCGCTGGTTGCTCATCCCTTCACCGCTATCGATTCCCGTCCTTCACGTTCTCACAGCCTCCGGTTCCCATTTCTCAAGCCTTGCAGAGCGCTTGCGCTGGTTCCCGTCTTTCATGATCTTGCCGCTTCTGGTTCTGTTCCTCGACACTCCGCAAGGCGGTTCCCGTCCTTCACGCTCTTACAGCCTCCGGTTCCCATTCCTCAAGCCTTGTAGAGCGCTTGCGTTGGTTCCCGTCCTTCACACTCTCACAGCAGCTGGCCCCGTTTCTTATGCCAGGCATTCATCCCATCTACATCACTCTTCCCGCCATGTTAGCTCCCCACCGCGCATCCTTCCAATCCACATCTCCGCTTTTCTCTCCCTTTCCGCCCCATTTGGGAAAGGGCTTCCGATCCGATCTCCCGAACATTTCAATCGCTTCCCGGATACGGTTCTGCCTGGCCAGCAGTTTTTCCACCAGTGCTTCCATCTCGGTCAAATCGCCGCCGTACCATTCTGGAGGGACCTCGTTCGCTGCTGCCCATACCGTTTCGGCCGGCATGGTCTCCAGCCGGGTCAGCCAGGGCTCGAACGATTCCCACCCGGTAATCTCCCGGTATACGTCGTTGCGGTAGTAGACCCCGCGCAGAGGCAAATCCTCAAACCGCCACTCCCCGGCGTGAAAGCAGTATCCATAATCGATGAACACCGCCCGGTACCGCCGCTCCCGCTGCTTGCGCGCAAACACCGCCTGCCGCCCATTGGCGTTCCCGGTCCACTTGTCCAGGGCCAGAATGCCGGCGAACTCATCCACATTCTTCACCTCGGCCAGTTGTTCCTCGGGCAGGTAGTCCACCACCTGGCCCGGCATCAGGCCGCCCACAAACCGCGATCCGAACTGCAATCCCGCCTGGCACTTTACCCGCGTCCGCCCCAGGTCGATCTCCAGCTCCGGCGTATTCTCCACCAGCCAGCTTGAAACCTCCACCAACTCAATCTCAGGCGCCGTCAGTCCCGCCGCCGCCGCCAGACGCGAGGCCAGAAACTCATTGGCCAGCACGCGCATGTGCTGGGGGTTGTTCTGGAACTTGACCACGTAGATATGGCCGTCCGCGCCCAGCATTAACTGGCCCTGCGCTCCACCCCGCATCCGCCGGATATGCTGAACCGCCAGAACCGCCAATCCCGTTCCCCCGCCTATTCCTGATTCTTATTCAAATTCTAAGCGCACAAACAGCTTCCAGCTCCTAGCTTCTAGCTACTAGCTACGACATCGCAACCTCCTGCGTCCGGCCAGACCCCGGCCAGATCCCGATCCTTCCGCAGTCTGTGCAGCCGTTTCCAGACAACAATGGGCTAGTAGCTAGCGGCTGGAAGCTAATAATTCCGCCCGCGCTCCCAGTCCGATAGCCATGGCCATCACCCGGTCGTCGTGCGTCCCCGCCCGCGCTCCCGTCCCGCCGCTCGCCTGCCTTACAAAGCTCCTGCACTCTCCCAGCAGACGCCGGCTCATGAAGCACCCCGGCTCCTCCACCAGCGCCGCATCCAGCCGTCCCAGCGCCGCCGGCCGGCTCACGGACGTGGTCAGCCATCCCGCCTGCCCGGACTGGCGATAGATTTTCTCGTAGCCGCATGGTCCATCGGCCAGCGCCAGCACCCCGCTGCCGTGGTTGTTTCTCTCCACCACCAGCCAGGCGTGGTTATATTCCTTCGCCAGCTCTGTCATCAGCCACGCCAACTCCAGCCCGCCCACATGCCCGGCAAACTCCGCGCACTGCAATCCCGACTCCAGCTCCAGCACTTGTGCCGCCGAGTAGTCGCCCTCGCTGCCGCCCCCGGCCGGGTCCACCGCCACCAGGTACTCCTTGCCTTTCAGCGCCGGCAGCCACACCTCCAGCTCCCCGTTTCTCCGCCGCTCGATGGGTTCCGGCGCCTCCCTGAGCCGCGCCTCGATCGCCGTCAGCTCAAACACCGAATCCCCGCTGGCCCGGAAGCAGCTGTCCTCGTCCTCGGCGTACTCCTGCCGCGCCAGCCCGCGAAACTCCGCCCGAATCTGCCGCCGGTAGCCAATCTGTTGCAGGTCCAGATTGTGCCGTGTCCGCAGCCTTTCTTCCTCTTCCGTCAGGCTCGCCTCGTCCACAGCCTTTGCCCGGTAGCGCGGCTCCATCCACCACGGGAAGAAATGCCGCACCATCCCCGTCTCGCCGGCCTTCTGCCACTCCTCGTAAAAGCATCCGCCCACCCCGTCCGGCGTCGATTCCACAATCAGCTCCGCCCCCGGCGCCATCGCCGCCCTTAATCCAGCCAGCGTCTCCGCCGGGTCGCCGGGCCAGCGCGCCAACTCCGAGCAGTGCAGGTTCTGCACCGTCAGGCCCCGTCCCGCGTTCCGGTCCCCTGCTGAAACCACTCGGTACTGCGCATCCATCTCCGGAAACACGATCTGCCGCACATTCGTCCGCGAGGTTCTCAGCGGCCCCTCCCGCAGTTCCTCCGGCAGCCAGTCCAGAAAACGGTGAACAATGCGGAAGATCTCCTCCGCCGCCTCCTGCGTGTGCGCCACCTCCAGGGTCAGCGTCCCCGGATGCGTAATCGTCTTCAAAAAAAAGCGCGCCGCCGCCCAGGTCGTTAATCCCATCTGCCGCGCCTTCAGCACAATGTTCTGTTCCCCTCGTCGCCGCTCGAAGGCCTGTTGTGCCGCATTGGCCTGCAACGGCGCTGTCCAGCCTTCCCGCGTCCTCACCAGCAGAAGGTGCGCGGCCAGCGCCATCCCCATCGTCTTGCCCCGCAGGATGGGCAGCCGCGTGTCC
>JARLGF010000060.1 GCA_031296165.1 Occallatibacter sp.
CGGTCGGAACCGACGTGGTGCCTTGGTGCGGCAGCGAACGCTCCGGATCGAAGCCCGTCAGCCAACTCCCATCTGTATGCCGCGGACGAATCCAGCGAGTCTCCGGATCAAAAATATTCTTCCAGCTTTCCGACTGTTTCATGAAGTGCCTATAGGCGTCTGCATCGCCAAGAGCATGAGCAAATTGGGCAATCGCAAAATCGGAATTGGCATATTCCAGCGTCCGCGAGCCGGAGATGGGATCGTCCGCCGGAACGTACCCATATTGCAGATACTCCTTCAAGTGCGGCCGCTGCGCGGTCTCGTTGTAACGGGCGCCAAAGGGTATAGAACGTCCCGGCACCGAGCCCCCTTTCACCATGTACTTGAGAGCTGTCCCGGTATCGAAGTGACGCGCGCCAAACGCGTACGCCGAAGAAAGCAAAATCGGGGGCGAATCGCCCGCCATCGCATAGATGGATTCATTGGCCGCGACCCAGTGCGGTAGCCACCCGAACTGCTCCGCATCGTTCACCAGCGACTGCATCATATCGCTTTCGCGGTTAGCCACAAGCAGCGACTGGAACTGCACCGTATTGCGATAGGTATCCCAGTCCGAAAAGTTCGTGTATTGCGCGCGCTGCTGTGTCCCGGCAACCGTATGCAGTTTCCTGTCAAAGCCCGTGTACTCCCCATTCTCATCGCTGAACAGGGAGGGAAACAGCAGCGAGTGATAGAGCCCCGTCGCAAAAATCGTGCGCTGGTCCGGGCTGCCGCCTTCAATCTTCACCCTGTCCAGCAACTCCGTCCAGGCCGTGCGGGCCTTCGCGCGCTGTGCGTCGAAGCTCCAACCCTGAATCTCCTTGTCCAGGTTCTCCTGTGCATTCGCCTCGCTCACGTACGAAATGCCGGCCTTCATCTGCACTTCGCGGCGATCGCCAAAATCCAGCCACGCGCCCGTGTGCTTGCCCTCGGCCTTCCGCTCTCCGTGATGGATCTCGTCGTCCTGCCAGGTAGCGAAGCTCTCGAACGGCTGATCGAACTTAGCCGCAATGTAGATTGTGTATCGCGTGTTCGACCCGCACACTCCGCCTGTCGTCACTGTGCCCCGCAGGCCGTTGTTCCCGGTCAGCTCCACCTTGCTGCCATCCTTCTCCCGTCCAATAGGCGGCAAAAAGGCCATGTGAACATCGGTGTCGGCGCTGCCTCCGGTATTCATCAGCAGCCGCGCCGGCTTGCCCTCCGGAAAATGGAACCGCGCAATGCCCGAGCGCTCGTCCACCGTCAGCTCCACCTTCACGCCATCGCTCAGCGTCACGGCATAATAGCCGGGCTGCGCCTGCTCGGTGCTGTGGTCAAAGGGAACAGCATACATTTTCCGGTCTTTTCCCGGACTGACTGCAAATTCGCCGGTCCACGGCAGCACGGGCACATCCGCAAAAATCGGACAGCCCACGCCGCTGATATGCGTCATGCTGAAGCCGTGAATGCTCTTTTGCTCGTAGTAATAAAAGCCCTGCGTGTTCGTGTCAGGACTCCACTGAACCATCCCAAAAGGCATCGCAGCGCCGGGAAAGGTATTGCCGCCACCCGCCGTTCCAATCATGGGATCGACCGAATCGTATAGGCTGCCTGTCTGGGCAAACCCAGACGTACACAGTGTCAAACACAAGGCAAACAAAAGCAGGAAGCAAAAGCGCAGCGATCTCATTCCACTCTCCAGAGCTACTTCCGGCAGCGGTGAGAATGCAATCGCGCGTTCTCACCGCTCCGCAATCTTTCAGCCTGGGCAGCGTTCACTTCAGCAGCACCTGCCCCGTTCGGCCAAACGAATCATACCGCAGCCGGGCTATAGCGGTTCTCCAGTTGCTATTGAGGGAAACCATGCAGCTTTGTGGCTTTTTCCTTAAGAAAAAGACACCTTCTACCTGGCCGTTAACGCTACATAAACTGGAGAACTGCTCTCGCCCCATGCTCCCATCTGGCCGTCTTCAGACTTCCTTACATCTCGTCCGCTGAAGGTCCATATGTTCCCGGAATCGGCTTATCCAGCAGCCGCAGGTAGACGCCCAACTGTGCGCGGTGGTGGATCAGGTGGTTCATCACCCAGTTCCGCCAAACCGAATATTTCGGTTCGTCAATCCAGGACTGGCCGCCGGCCACAAACTTCCAGTTGTCGTCCCACTTCGCCGTATCAAATCCAGCCAGTTCCTTCTTGACTTTGGCTACGTCCCGGTCGAAGCGCTCCAGAAGCGCCTCCTTCGAGACGAGGATATAAGGTTCAAATTTGTGGTCTGCAGGGAATTCCAGTTTGTCCGTCGTCAACGTGTGAAAAGCCCAATCCCCCGCTGTTTCAGATATATGCCCGGTAAGCCGGCCCAGGGTCATGGATTTGGGGTGGGGTTTATAGGTGAAATCTACATCGGTCGGAATCGCCTCAAACATCTTGCGGGTCTTCGCGGTCTCACTCTCGTACTCGGCAATCAGTTCCTTTTGAAAGTCCATTGGGCAACCTCCAGTGTTGCGAAACCAGCATACCCTGAAATTTCCAAAAAAGCGAAGAAAAGGCGATAAATATTTAGACCTCCGCTTGCGCGCTCTCTGCCCTACCGGAACCGCGTCGATGCAAACGCCGAGGAAAATGCCTCCTGCCAGCCTTGCTGCGTTTTGCCATCCGGACCCGTTAGCGGCGGCTCTGTCCCCTGGGGCGGAACATCCACTGGAATCGGCAAATCGGGAGCTGGCGGTTGATCGATCTGTAGGTAGTTCCCGTGTTTGAACTCCCAGATGTCCGGCATCTCGAAAGGCGCCTTGAAGTTTGCCGGCCAGGGCTTCGCCGGACCGCAGTGCCCCAGCGCCGCGCGCCACCAGGGGTGCCCTTCGGCCAGAATGCCCGCAAAGAAATTGCCCAGCGGAAAATCCACTGTCAACACACTGTCTTTCTTCGATGCCAGCAGAGAGATCGTCCCAATCTTGGCCGCTGCCTCTTTGTACTCCGTGTTCAGGCAGTTATCGTCGATGGCTCCGGCCATCAGCACAAGCCGCCTCACCGGCAGACTCATTTGAGTGATCGTCTCCAGCACTACCCGCGCCCCCAGGCTGTGCGAGGCGAATGAAATGCTGGCCGCGCCTGCAAAATTGCCGTCCAGAAACCGCGCAACCAGCCCTCCGGCTGCGTTGGCAATCTTCGGCTCATCGGGGTAATCCAGCCCGTGCGCCCAAACCGAATCCCCCGGCCACAGCAAACCCACAAAGGCCGAGTAAGGCTGCGGAAGCTGCAGCAGGCTCTCCCAATTCGACAGGCAGGCTATTCCATCCGCGCGGTCCACGTTGAAGCCGTGCGTTGCTATCAGCACGTGCCGGCCTTTGATGCCGTCCAGCAACTCGCCCAGGTCGAGACTCCGATAGTCGTTGCTGCACGTCGCCCGGCAGGCTCCAACCGCGGTCCTCAGTCCTCCGCCAACCGCCGACAAGCGAACGTCGAGAAACTGTGTCATGGCGCCCTACTTCTTCACCAGTTGCAGTGTGTTCACAGCCGTCGTCAGGGCAGTGGAAAGGTCCTTGGCAATCGGCGCCAGCGGCGTGGCCAGCAGGCCGATAAGGAAAGCCTCTACCAGCTCCCGATGCCAGAAAAATACCGTCGTGCCCACCAGGGACCATCCCCCCACCAGAGCCAGCGCCACTGCCACACCGGCAGCCAGCGCGCGAGTCCAGTTGCGATACACCTGGTCCGCGTGCTGATAGGTCTCATCCAGCAGCGCCGTCACAATCAGGTCGAAGCGCGCATACGCGTCGCTCTGCTGCTGGGTCAGCGACGTTCCGGAAACGATGTTCGCCGCCACTTGTTGCAAAATCTCCGCATCCACGTTCGTTCTCTCTGCCAGCGCGGCTGCATTCCCCGCGCTCAGATGCAGTTTGATCAGAGACTTGGCAATCGCCTTCTGGCTGGCAAGATCGGTTCCGTTCACCCAGTTGGCAAGCAGCGATTCCAGAATGTTTCTCTGGGGCAGCGCGTTGAGCGGCTGCTGGGCTGACGGCTCGCTGGGTGTCAGGCTCACCACGGTTTCCCTTATCCCGCTGAACCCGATGTGATTGATCCACGGATTCGCCGGCTTGGCTGCTTCCAGCAGTCCAAAGGCCGCGGTTCCCAATCCGCCGATAGCCGTAATGATTTGAGGAAGATTCTGTAGGACCATGATTCTCTCGCCCCCTTTCTTCCCGGTAACACTACAGACGAAAAGTAAGTCAGTAAAGAAAAATTTTCGAGGCCGTGCCAATCCTGTGATCGGATTCTGTTGCCCCATGGACGCAGCCGGTCCGCCCAATAAACAAAGGCCGGACTCCCATCGGAATCCAGCCTTCGTCTGCAATAAATTTCGCGTGTAGCGGCCCTAAGACTCTTCAGCCTTCTTGGCCAAAAACCGCTCCATGAACTTGGTGTTGAAATTGCCGGCCCGGAAATCCGGATCTTGAAAAATCCCCTGGTGCAATGTGATCGACGTTTCAATCCCCTGCACCACAAACTGGCTCAGCGCACGCTCCATCTTGGCAATCGCTTCGGCCCGGTCGCATCCGTGCACAATCAGCTTGGCAATCAGCGAGTCGTAATACGGCGGCACAATGCCCTCGGCATACTGCGCCGTATCCACGCGCACCCCGTTGCCGCCCGGCACGTTGAACACCGTAATCTGGCCCGCCGACGGCGTAAACTTCACCGGATGCTCGGCATTGATGCGGCATTCAATTGCATGGCCGCGGATCTCCAGTTTCGCCGGCAAAATCGCGTCCAACCGCTCGCCCGCCGCAATGCGCAACTGCGCCTTCACCAGGTCCACACCGGTAATCGCTTCCGTGATCGGGTGTTCCACCTGGATGCGGGTATTCATCTCGATAAAGTGAAGCTGCCGGTCCTCGTCCATCAGGAACTCGATGGTGCCCGCATTCTGGTAGCCGATGTCCGTGAGGCAGCGGCATATCGTCCGGCTCAGCTCCTCGCGCATCTTCGGCGTCACCTGCAGGCTCGGCGACTCTTCGATCAGCTTCTGATGCCGGCGCTGGATAGAACACTCGCGCTCAAACAGGGTGGCCACATTGCCGTGCTCATCCGCTAGTACCTGAAACTCGATGTGGCGCGGGTTCTCCACAAATTTTTCCATGTACAGTTCGCCGTTGCCAAAGGCGTTGGCCGCCTCGTTGTAAGCCGCATGGAATAAGTTAGGCAGTTCCTCCGGCGTGCGCACAATCCTCATGCCGCGTCCGCCGCCCCCGGCCTTCGCCTTCAGAATCACCGGGTAGCCCACCTTGTGCGCCCACACCAGCGCTTCCTCGGCCGTCTCGATAATCCCATCCGACCCGGGAAGAATCGGCACTTTGGCCTTCTTCATCGCTTGGCGTGCTTTTTCCTTTTCGCCCATCAGGCGCGTAACCTCTGGCGGAGGTCCAATGAACTTGATATTCGATGCCCGGCAAACCTCGGCGAAGTTGGCGTTCTCGCTCAGCAATCCGTAGCCGGGGTGAATCGCATCCACATCGGCAATTTCGGCGGCGGAAATCACCGCCGGCACATTCAGATAGCTGTCCGCCAGGCGCGGCGGCCCAATGCAGATTGCCTCATCGGCAAAGCGGACGTGCAATGCGTTGCGGTCGGCCTCGCTATACACGGCGACCGTGCGAATGCCGAGTTCCCGGCAGGCGTTCAGAACGCGTAGCGCTATTTCGCCACGATTGGCAACCAATACCTTACGAAACATGCATGACCCTTTAAGCGGGATGTGCGGCGTTAGTTTGGCGACCAGACTTGCTAACTTCGTCTGCTCCTCCAGCCACGCTAACTCCGCTTGTCTTCCCTACCCCAGCCGAACGGAAAAGAGAGGCTGCCCAAACTCAATGGGCTGCCCGTTAGATACAAAGCACTTCACAATCTCGCCCGCAGCATCGGACTCGATCTCGTTCATCAGCTTCATGGCTTCGATGATGCAGATCACCTGGCCCTTTTCAACGTGGTCGCCGGCAGAAACAAAAGCTGCGGAGCCGGGCGATGGAGAGCCGTAATACGTGCCCACAATCGGCGACTTGACCAGATGCAGCCCGGCGTCCGGATCCACCACCGCAGGGGGCTGTGCCGGACCAGGCTGTGCTGCCGCAGCAGCCTGAGCCACGTTGCCCGGTGCCGTTGCCAGCAACCGCGCCAACTCGCCCAGACCGGCCTGCGAACTCTCCGGCTGGCTGAACTTGAGCCGGATCTTCAAATCGCCCCGGTCCAGATCGAACTCGGCAACCTGATATTGCTTCAGGAATTCAATCAGTTGTTTCAGATCTTCTAAATCCTGTGGTTTCATTCGTTCCTTGACTCTCCCGCAAGCGGGTGGGATGGGTTCCTTCAAAGTTCTATCAGAGCCTTCGGTGCCAGGGTAAGCACCTGTCCTCCGGTTTGCGTTACTGCCACCATATCTTCAATGCGTATTCCGTAGTGCCCCGCCAGGTAGATTCCCGGTTCAATGGTAATCACCATGCCGGTCTGCAGCCTAGTTGTCTGTCCGGCGCCAATCCGTGGCGGCTCGTGAATCTCCAGGCCCACGCCATGGCCGGTGGAGTGTGAAAATGCCTCCGCCAATCCCGCCCTGCGCAACACGCTCCGTGCCGCCTCGTCCACTTCCCCACAGCTTATACCAGAGCCCACAGCCGCCACTCCGGCCTCCTGGGCCTCCAGCACCGCTGCGTATGCATCCCGCTCGCTGGCTTTGGGACTTCCCAGGTACACCGTACGCGTCATATCCGAGCAATAACCCTTGAGGATAACACCGAAGTCCATGGTCAGAAAGCCTCTGCGCGGCAGCGGCGCGGTGGTCGCTCTTCCATGCGGAAGAGCCGAACGCATGCCCGAGGCAACGATGGTTTCAAACGACATGCCTTCGGCGCTCAGCAGCCTGGCCCGGTGTTCCAGCTCCGCGGCCACTTCAATCTCCGCAACGCCGGGCCGTATGAAGCCCAGAATGTGGTCAAACAGCTTGCAGCCCACCGCTGCCGCCTCTGTCATCAGCGCCAGTTCATCCTCATCCTTTACCAGGCGCAAAGTCTCCACCAGCGGCGACGGCAAAACAGTCAGAAAGGCGCGGCGCAGCCTGCTCGGCAGAGCGGCCCTCCAGCGGGCCAGTTCAGCCACGGTCGTCCGCGCAGGGTCAAAGCCGGCAAACTCCACGCCCGGTTGCGCGGCCAGCCATTGCACTGCGGACGCAGACAGCGAAGCGGAAACAATCTCCACCCGCGCGGACTGCACCTCTTCGGCTGCCTGTGCCAGGTAGCGGCCATCGGTAAACAGGCGCGCCGCCCGGCTGGTCACAGCCAGTGCCGCGCTGGAGCCGGTAAATCCGGTTAGATAACGAAGGTCGGGAAGATGGGTAACCAGCAGGCCTGCAAGGCCTGCTCGACTCATGCGGCGGCGCAATTGCCCGATGCGGCGTAAGTGGTCCACTCATTGAGGATAAACCACGGAGAAGCAGCAGTCAGCAGACAGTTGACTGTTTTCAGAGAGCAGCTATCGGTTAAGGTTGCCCTAAAAAAGAGTGTAGAGATTTGAATGTTGTTATGCGCGCGCTCGCGGCCAGCCTTCGATCGGTTACGACGGAGTAGAGCCAGTTACGACAGATTGGAGCGCCTCAACTGACAACTCAACACGGATCACTGACAACTGAACACTGCCCTTACATCGCCGGCCGTACCGGCTTCTTCTGTTCCGCGTCGATCACGGCCTCGCCAGCCTGCAAGTCCGACTGCCGATCCATCCACTCATCCAGCCGCGACCGCTTGAACCGCCAGCGGTTGCCCAGCTTGAAGGCCGGAACAAACCCCTCCGAAGCGTATTTGTAGAGCGTGTCGGGAGAGATGCCAA
Source organism: Occallatibacter sp. (assembly GCA_031296165.1). GTDB lineage: Bacteria > Acidobacteriota > Terriglobia > Terriglobales > Acidobacteriaceae > Telmatobacter. Next base: position 7,868 of record JARLGF010000060.1, read on the forward strand.
GGTAATCCGAGGCTTGGCGAATATCCATCACCTCGCGTACCTCGGGAACCAGCAGATTGGAGCGGACTGCGGCGTTGCGCATGTTTGCCTCCATGTAGGCCATGTGCCTCAGGACGGTTCCGGCAATCCTGCCGGTAGTCTTGTATATAGCGCGGATTTACCCGTCAGTTCAAGGATTTTCAGGAAGTTACAGGAAATTCATGGGCTTTCCGTCTCCCCAGCCTGCATCCTTAGCAGCCCATATTCAGCCGCAAACCCCGCCGGTTGGGTCTGGTCGCGCCCAGCCCCCAAGCCGTTGGGCCGTTAAGACGGATGGTGCGCTCAAAAAGAATTTGCCCGAAATGGACCTGCCCAGCCTACATGGCCTTGCGCCACCAGATGGTCTTTTCGTAGCTCAGAAGCTTTGTCCTCTCGCCCCGCGACAGGTAGAAATCCAGTACATCTTCTTTATGGAACACCGAGCAATCCGGCCAGGAAGAGTCCTTCATCAGATGAGAGGCTGTCTGATGGTTATCCACCAGGGTAATTTCCTCGGGTGTGCACTCCACCACCTGCTGCGCCTTGAGTGAGAACGCCGTGCCTGAAGGCGCAGGGGGTGGCACTTGATTGGCGATCTTGGTTAGCAGCAGAATGAACGCAAATGCAGCTGCAAAAATAGCGATTTTCTTCATATTGAAAAAACTTCCTGGAACGGCGCAACCTTGATTCTGCCAGTCTACTGGCCTATGGAAGTACGGGCTGTAGCGCACTGCGGTGTGCCTCTCCGCACCAATGTATAGCGATGCAGCGCTCAATACAAGACGGAAGTCACCTTCAGGCCGCGCTGCTCCCTGTCTGCGGGAGCCGGCAAACTGCTCTAATTCTTGTCGTCGCGCCGGTGCAGCGTCGGCTGATCGTTGCCGTTGCTGCTTGACGTGCTATTGCCCGACGGGCTGGTCGGATCGCCGGTCGATGTCCCTGCGCGGCGCAACGATGGCTTTTTCGTGTCCTTCGAGTCCACCAGGCGGCGCTTGTTTTCAATGCGCGCCAGCCGGGCCTTCACATCGTCGAACTCCGACGTGGTCACCGTGTACTCGTCCCTGGCAGGCAGAATGCGCGCAATCTCCTCCTGGGAGTGCAGAATGCGGTCGGGCGTCTGTGGATGGTCTGAGAAGGCTTTGGCAACCATGCCGGGCTTGCGCTTCTCCAGAGCCTGAATCTTCTCGAAGAAGCTGATAAAAGCCTGCGGGTCGTATCCGGACCGGTACATGTACTGCACGCCCAGATAATCCGCCTGCGCCTCGAATTCACGCGAAAACTTCAAAAAAGCTACCGGAACGCCGATTGAAGCGGCCTCGTAGATCTCATAGCCTGTCCAGCCACCGATAAAAATCAGGGGAATAGTGCCCAACTGGGCGTAATTAGACCGAGTCATCTCCCGGGCAATGTGGTGGGCACAGACGTGAGCAATCTCATGGGCCATCACGCCGGCCAGTTCCGCCTCCTCGTCCGCATTCAGAAGCAGCCCGGAGTTGACGTAAAAAAAACCGCCAGGCAGGGCCATCGCGTTGATCTCGTCCGAATCGATGATCTTGATGGTGAACGGGACCTTGCAATCGGAATTCTTGACGATGTTCTGGCCGATCCGGTTTACGTATTCCAGAACCACAGAGTCGTTGATTAATTTCGTGCTCTTCTCGATTTGATCGGCGTACGTCTTGCCCAGCTTGATCTCGGTGTCCACCGAGTACCAGTTGCCCATGCCGCGCCCGCCGATATCGCGATTGCCCACCGCGCTCACATCGTCCACGCTGCCCGGCTTTACTTTAATCTTCTCGCTGCCCGGTTCAACCACCTTCTCCGGGTTGACGGCGGTGGCAGGCACATCCCCGCCTACAGGAGTGGTTCCCGGCGCCGGCTGTTTGCTGGGTGGAGTCGTAGTTGTTTTGCCGTCCTTGGAAGTCGATCCGGGCGAAGTTTGCGTCGTCGCAGGAGTAGCGGGCGTATCCCCCCCGACGGGAGTCGTTCCGGGCGTCGGCTGTGCCGTAGGAGTGCTGGTCGTAGTCGTACTGGCCGGGACCGTACTCGAGCCCGTGGACTGTGCCCATAGTCCGGTAGCTAGTGCAAGCGCCAATGCTGCCGGCGTCAGTGCTCTCGCTCCTCTGAACTTTGCCCTCATCGCCCTACCTCCAGCATCTATGCTACTCGGCCCGTTGTGCCGCTTCGCTCTAGTCTTTAGACGTTAGTATCCGCCCGTTCGGCAACAGGATGAAAGAATATTTCCTCTGGTCCGCCGTGGGATGCCCTTTGCGTTCTTCTTGGCGGTTGCATCCGTCTGATATTACAGTGAAGAGCACGCGGAATACGGGAGGAACCTTGCGCCGAACGATCTTGATGGTAGTTGCTATGGCCTGCTGCTGGGTGGCGTCCGTCGTTGCCCAGCCGGGCCATCCGCATCCTCCCCCTCCTGTCATGCTTCAGAATCTGTTGCAGCCGCATGTCCATGCAAAAACTGCGCCTCCCGCGCAGCCGCCTACGCCCGATGCAATCTTCGACGCTGGCAGCCTGGGCTCTTCACTCCTGCTCGACAAGGGCTGGCGGGTGGGCATCGCTGCCGATTTCGCACCTACTGCCCCCGATTTCGACGACTCCACATGGGCCATCCGCGATGCTCAGGACGCCTTTGCCGATGTTTCCGAGCAGGATCAAGCCCGCGTCGTTCCCAAAGCAACCGGCAAATTCGGATCGATGGGTACTTCCGGCCGCCATCGTGCGTTCGCCTGGTTCCGCCTCCACATCAAGCTGGCGCCCAATCACGGACCGTTGGCCCTCTTAATCGAGTTGCCCGTCTCGCAAAATGCCTCCGTGCCCCTGACATTGGAGGGACCAGGCGTTGAAGTCTACGCCAACGGCAAGCTCATCCAGCCGGAGGGACCGCACGGAGATGCTCCGCAGCGTTACCAACAAATCTCCCGTATCTACAACCTCAACCTGGCCCCAACGGAAACCTCATTGACTCTGGTGCTGCGCACCCTCTACATTCCCCTCGGGTACGGCGCCTATACCAGCTTTTTCAGCCAGCGCAGCCTGCGCCTGGGCAATCGGGACGACCTCGAGCACTCCCTGCAACTATGGTCCGCTCATAGCCTCTTTGAACGCCTCCCCCGCCTCGTCAACTCCATCCTGCTTCTGGTGCTCGCCCTCTTCCTCCTGGCCCTCTATTTCTCGCAGAAAGGCCATGTCGAGTACCTATGGCTGGCCCTGCATGAGCTGGCTCAGGCCCCCATCGGCTTTGTAGATCTGGCGGGAAGTTCCGCGCGGATCGATCAGTTATGGTACGCCGCCGTGGTTTTGCAGTTGGTGCTCATCTCGGCCTACCTCTTCTTCGAGTTCCTCGTCTCCTTCCTCTCCTTGCCGCGCCGCTGGTATATCCGATTGCTGCGCTATTCCGCGCCAGTTCTCGCCTGCGTTGGTCCAGCTTTGCTCCTCGTGGGTCACAGCACCGCTATCGGCATCGTGCTGGTCATCGTCCTTCTATGCAGCTCTTTGTGGCTTCTCGGCTGGCTGGTCTTCAACTTCGTTACCTTGATCTCGGCCACGCTTCGCCGCAATTTTGAGGCAGGCCTGCTGCTCATTCCCCTGTTGCTAAGCATGGTCGGCATGATCGAGCCGGTGCTTACCACCGGCATGACAGATTGGAGCGGCCACGCCTACCACTCGCCCCTCACGATTCAGGCCGGTCCCATTCCCATCCACTTTGCCTCCATCGCCGACTTCACCGGCATCTTCGTCATCGTGCTCATCATCTTTGTCCGCTTCCTGCGCATCCATCGCGACCAGGAGCGCGTCTCCAGCGAACTGGCCGCAGCGCGCAGTGTGCAGGAGTTGATGATTCCCCACGATCTGCTGAAAACTCCCGGCTTTGAAGTGGATTCCATCTACAATCCAGCCAACGAGGTGGGCGGCGACTTCTTCCACATACAACCCACCAGCGACGGCGGTCTGCTTGTCGTCATCGGCGACGTCGCAGGCAAAGGTATGAAGGCCGCCATGAACGTCTCCATGCTCATGGGTGCACTGCGCCGCACCCCGGAACGCAGCCCCGCCAAAATCCTCGAATCCCTCAACCGCGTCCTCACCGGAAGCGAAAGCTTCACCACCTGCCAGGCCGCCTGGTTCGGAGCCAATGGCGAACTGGTGATCGCCAACGCCGGCCACCTGCCGCCCTATCTCAACAGTCAGGAGATCGCCCTGCCCGGCAGTCTTCCCCTCGGCGTCCTGCCCGACATCGTCTATGAAGAAGTCCGCCTCTACCTTCACCCCGGCGACCGCATGCTCCTGCTTTCCGACGGCGTCGTCGAAGCCCGCCATCCCTCCGGCGAACTGTTCGGCTTCGACCGCGTCCATAACCTCAGCAACCAGTCCGCCTTTTACATCGCCGACGCAGCCAAAGCCTTCGGTCAGGAAGACGACATCACCGTCCTCACCGTCCGCCGCCTCTCCCAGGCCATGGCCGCATAGAACCACCCGTTGTTTTTGCATCTTTGTTTTGAAAGGGCGCGGTTTTAACCGCGCCGCAAATACAACCAGTCGGTGTGGGCTTTAGCCCCCGAGGGAAGGTTTGCGCTTGTATTTGGAAGCTCCCCTGCGCCACGCATTTTTCCGCCACACAAGCAAGCCCCACCCAAACGGATGGGGCTTTTCCTAAGCCGACCAACGGGAGGCGCAAGCCGGGAGAGCAGGCACTTGCGACCAACGGGAGCCGCTGGCCCCACCGCAGGTGGTTAGTCGTAGTATTCCAGGCCCAGGTGCGTAATCAAATCCACGCCCATGATGTGGCGTAGCGTGTTCTTCAGCTTCATCGATTGGATAAACAGATCGTGCTCCGGATAAAGTCCCTCCGCCGTCTGCGGCGACTTCAGATAGAAGCTCAGCCACTCCTGAATCCCCATCGAGCGCAACCCCGGCGTGCGCTTGGCCAGGTCCAGAAACAGCACCAGATCCAGCGCAATCGGAGCCGCCAGTATCGAGTCGCGGCAAAGAAAATTTACCTTGATCTGCATCGGGTAGCCCAGCCAGCCAAAGATGTCGATGTTGTCCCAGGCCTCTTTGTCGTCGCCGCGCGGCGGATAGTAGTTGATCCGGATCTTGTGGTAAATATCCTTGTAAAGATCGGGATAAAGCTCCGGCTGCAGAATGTATTCCAGCGAGCCCAGCTTCGATTCTTCCTTCGTCTTGAACGATTGCGGATCGTCCAGCACTTCGCCGTCGCGGTTGCCCAGAATATTCGTTGAGAACCAGCCCGACACGCCCAGGTGCCGCGCCTTCAGTCCCGGCGCAAGCACGGTTTTCATCAACGTCTGCCCGGTCTTGAAGTCCTTGCCGCAGATCGGCGCCGCATTCTTTTTTGACAGCTCGATCAGCGCCTTCGTATCCACCGTCAGGTTCGGCGCGCCGTTGGCAAACGGCACTCCCTCGCTCAGCGCGGCATACGCATAAATCTGCGACGGCGCAATGCCGATGTCGTCGTTCTCCAGCCCCTTCTCAAAAGCCTCAATCGTCTCATGCACCGCCGTCGGCTTCAGAAAAATCTCCGTCGATCCGCACCAGATCATCACCACGCGGTCCACGGTCTTCTTGAAATTGCGAATGTCGGCAATCACCTGGTCGGCCAGCTCGCGCTTGTTCCTGCCCTTCTTCACATGCGTGCCGTTCAGCCGCTTCACATAGTATTGGTCGAAGACCGCCGGCATCGGCTTGATGGTCTCGAGGTATGGCTTCAGTTGCTCCAGCATCTCCTTGTCCAGCACCTTGGCGTGCGCGGCAGACTCGTACACGTTGTCCTCAAAAATGTCCCATCCGGTAAAGACCACGTCGTTCAAATCCGCCAGCGGCACAAACTCCTTCACCAGCGGCGCTTTGTTCTCCGTGCGCTTGCCCAGCCGGATCGTGCCCATCTGCGTCAGCGATCCAATCGGCTTGGCCAGTCCCCGCCGCACCGCTTCCACGCCGGCAATCATGGTCGTCGCCACGGCGCCCAGACCCACCACCATCACGCCCAGTTTGCCCGTCGCAGGTGAGGGTTTACCCGCTCCAGAATTGACTTTGCTGCTCTGCTGCTCAGTAGACATAGCTCTCCCTTTCCCTTCTTTTGAAGGAATCGTTAGTGATTGGTACGAGTGATTATTTTCGGCTATAGCAGTTTCAGGAATGGCATAGAGCCAAGCCGGAATGCTCAGTCGGCGCAGCCATCGGGAAGCAACGCCCCTGCAACATCTCTGGCGGTTCCACATAATTCCTGAAACGGCTCTGACTCAACCGTGTGCGCTGCTCACCTTCCGCAGCTCGCACATTCGGTTTTCAGGCCGTGTTCGCTGCTCTGCCGCGCTGGATGTGCGTCCACACAAACCACACAATCCCCGCCAGCAGCACGATCTCGACAGACAGGTGAAAGCGGTGAAACGCCGCATAAAAACGCGGGTCCGTGTGCCACTTCTCTCCCAGCTTCATGCCCGCGTATGCCAGCCCGAAACACCACGGCCAGGAACCCAGAAATGTATACAGGTGAAAGCGCCACTGCGGCATCCTCGCAATCCCCGCGGGAAATGCAATAAAGGTGCGCACCACCGGCAGCAGCCGCGCCAGCAGAACCGTGATCGACCCGTATTTCAAAAAGAAAGTCGTCATCAGGTCCAGGTCGTGATGGTTCATCAGAACCAGCTTCCCGTACCGCTCCACCAGCGGCCGTCCGCCCTTGGCCCCGATCCAGTAGGCAACCAGAGAGCCCAGATTGCAGCCCACGGCCCCCACCGTCGCCACCCAGAACAGGTTGAAGTGGCCCAGGTACACCAGGTAACCGGCAAACGGCATAATGATCTCTGAAGGCAGAGGTATGCACGCCGATTCAACTCCCATCAGAGCAGCAATGCCCGCGTATCCACCTGCGCCAATCACGTAGGTTACAAATTCAACCAGAATGGTAATGATCTTTTCGCTCATAAGCGTACTCAGTATATAAGCCTCAGGAGCGCTGTTTATGCACCTTCGAGCCAATTCAAACAGAAAAAACAAATGCACACGTATGTATCTTCACTTTGTTAGGATGAGGGTGTAGCCGATGCTCTTGAATCTCTGAATAGGTCGATATTTTTTTGAAGGGTACGGGCTTTCGGAACACTCCGGACAAGCCCATGCCTTGAAAGGGCGCAGCTTTCGATGCGCTGTAAACGCCGTAATATTAACTTGGGCTTTAGCCCTGAGGGAATGTCTTCTCTACAGAAAGACTTGTTCTGAAATTCCCTGCATTTGAAAATTTAAGGAGAGTCCCTTGTCTGAATTTCCCCCTGTTCCCCTCACGCTTGAAGGCTCTGCATTGCTTCACCAGTTCTTCCGTTTCGACTGGAAAGCCTGGCGCGCAACGCCCGCCTCTGAGCGTGAACGCATTGCATCCCAGGCCATCGACGCGCTCAAAGACCTCGAGCGCACCAGCCCTGAAGATCCCATCCGCACAGCTCTCTTTTCCGAGTTAGGCCACAAGAGCGACCTCATCATCGTCCACTTCCGCGAATCGCTCGAAGCTCTCAACCAGGTCGAGCTCTCTCTCGCCCAGACCGAACTCTACGACTACCTCACGCCCGTCCACTCCTACGTCTCCGTCGTCGAACTCGGTCTCTACGAGTCCAGCCGCAAAACCTACGAAGCCGCCTCCGCCAAGGGCCTTGTGGCGCACACGCCGGAGTGGGACGCCGAAATTGCCTCATCGCTCACAAGGGGAAGAGACGCCTTGGCCCCGCGCTTGTTCCCCGCCATCCCCGATGCCAAATATCTCTGCTTTTATCCCATGGACCGCAAGCGCGGCGAGCAGGTTAACTGGTATACCGTGCCCTTCGCCGACCGCCAGCGCATGATGCACGAACACGGTCTAATCGGCCGCCGCTACGGCGACGTTGTGAAGCAGATCATCTCCGGCTCCATCGGCATGGACGATTGGGAGTGGGGTGTCGATCTCTTCGCCGAGGACCCGGTCGTCTTCAAAAAGCTCATCTACGAGATGCGCTTTGACCAGGTCAGCGCCGTCTACGCCCTCTTCGGCCAGTTCTTCATCGGCATCCGCCTGCCCATCGAGAAGCTTGGCAGTTGGCTCTTTGGTAATTTGGTCCTTTGAAAGGACTCGGCTCTGTGTGCCGCACATTGACTTGCGTTTCGTAAGTGTACGGATTTAGCCGCTGAAGGGAAGGTCCAGTTGTCCACGCAACTCAACCTAGACGGTAAGGTGCTTTTGCCTTACTATTGATTCTGAGGTGCACATATGGCCACGCTCACCATCACCGCCAAAGGCCAGATCACGCTGAAACAGGAGTTGCTCCGGCATCTGAACGTCACTCCCGGCCAGAAGCTTCAGGTCGACATGCTGCCCGATGGACGGCTTGCAGTTGGAGCCGCGCCAAAGACCGGCTCCATCGCAAAATTCAGCGGTATTCTCGCGAAGCAAGGGACTCCCAGACTTACCATCGCCCAGATCAAGAAGATTACCGAAGATGCTTGGGCAGGCAAACGATGAAGATCGCAGCAGATACGAATGTTTTGCTGCGCGATGCCCTGCAAGACGACTCGGTACAGTCACGCTTGGCCAGGAAGGTTCTTGAGAGCGCTGAACTCGTCGTCATCCCCGTACCTGTTCTGTGTGAATTCGTCTGGGTCTTGCGGCAAGCGTACAAAAGACCGGCCCTTGAAATCGCGAACTCTATTCGCGTACTGATGGACAGCTCGAATGTAGTGATGAACCAGCCGGCTGTCGAGGCAGGCCTTGCGGTCCTCGATAAAGGCGGAGACTTCGCCGATGGAGCCATCGCCTACGAAGGCCACTGGCTGGGCGCAGAGGAATTCGTCAGCTTCGACAAGCAAGCTGTCTCCCTCCTCCGCTCGCAAGGCAAACAAGCCCGCCTTCTGTCCTGAAAGAGAAGCAGATATGAGGAACCGGAAAGTGATGCCAGGATCGCAAAGTGACAGTCGCAAATCTGCCGAGAATCCACCAATGCCATCCGTCCGCAAGAAGAACCGAGACCTAGCCCCCGATCGCATCGCCGCCATCCTCAAAGCCCTCGACGAAGCCTACCCCGAAGCCATCTGTGCGCTCACCCACAGCTCTCCCTGGGAACTCCTTGTCGCCACCATCCTCTCCGCTCAATGCACCGATGTCCGCGTCAACATGGTCACCCCGGAGCTCTTCCGCCGTTTTCCCACCCCGGAAGCCATGGCCAAAGCAACCCTGCCCCAACTCGAAGCCCTCATCCGCACCACCGGCTTCTTCCACAACAAGGCCAAGTCCATTCAGGGCGCAGCCCGCAAGCTGATCGACGACTTCAACGGACAGGTCCCGCAGACACTAGCGGAGCTAGTCACCATTCCCGGAGCCGCCCGCAAAACCGCCAACGTCGTCCTCGGCGTCTGTTTCGGCAAGGCTGAGGGCGTGGTCGTCGATACGCACGTCTTCCGCATTGCCCGCCGCCTCGGCCTCGCCAAGGGCGACACGCCCCAGAAGGTCGAGCAGGAACTGATGCACATCCTTCCGCAAGACCGTTGGATCGCCTTCTCTCACCAGATCATTCACCATGGCCGCCAGGTCTGCGACGCCCGCAAGCCCAAGTGCGACCGCTGCAATCTCGAGCAACTCTGCCGCTCCAAAGACAAAACCTGGCAATCCTAGCCCCTTGCCTCCAAACCCCTCTGCAATTTGCAGATAATTACTCTTCCCAGGCGCACAATCGTTCCAGTTGGTACAAGATTCTGACATTGCCTGGGTGACCATTGGCGGCGCGGTTCCGTTCATGGACCCCGGCGCCTATCGGCCTTACCTGATCTTCCAGCTTGCGCAGGAGTATTACAAAACGCCGCTGCTCTATGACAAGTTCATGGGACAGTTGGTCTTCCCCGGTCCGAACCGTAACGTTGACGCGCTGGGCAAGCTCTATGACTTCCAACTGACCTATGAGCACAACGCACGCGCGCAGGCCAAGAAGAATCCCGACTTCCGTTACGTGGACTTACCCGCGGAGATCAACCTCTCCGACCCATCCAGAAATGACTATTACTCAAAGAACGCGGTAGTGGTTCTTCCCGGCCTGGAAACGCCAGGGAGCGTGCAGTCGATCCCCGTTCGCGCGGTCAGCAGTGTCGGGCGAGTCCGTCCGGATGCCCGTCCTGAGCCGGAGAGCAAGGAAATTCCAGTTTCGCGGCGGGTAGACGCCCACCATAATCACAACCGTAAGGAACAGCTTCTCCAGGTTGAAGGGCCAAAACCCAGAGTGCAAACCTGGAAGCAATCGGCCGATCGTTATTGATCCAACCTGCCCCGGAGATGCTCCAGTCAACGCCGGCCGAATGCCCTCGGGGCAATGTCGACTTGAATTGCGCATTTACCTCTTGACAAGATTATCGTTTTATCGTACAAATTTCCGAGTCTAATTTTCTGCCGCTCGCGGCGTAACCAAAGTGGATGATCGAAATATTCCGTCGCTCGCGGCGGGGTAATTCATCATTTTTTTATGTATATTTATTAAAACGTTTGAACCGGGAGTTTTAACTGAGGAGAGACGATGACGATCAAGCCTTTAAAGATTTCGGGGGCGGCTGCCGCAATCGCTGCAGGCCTATTTTTCAATGCCCTCGCATTTTGTGGCTTTGCACAATCAGCCGTGCAAAATCCCACATATGCTGAAAAACTCGGCTGGAAAGCTGGAGATCGCGTCGTCATTATTCACATCGACGACGGTGGCATGTCGCACGATTCGGACGTAGGGATTGAAAAAAGCCTCGACTATCATCTGGCCACATCCTTCAGCGTCATGATGCCCTGCCCGTGGGTGCCGGAGATTGTTCATTATATCCACGCACATCCTGGGGTCGATGCAGGCTTGCATCTGACTCTCACTTCAGAATGGGCTGAATATCGCTGGGGACCGGTTGCCGGACCTTCTGAAGTTCCGGGGCTCGTGGATAAAGAAGGTGCGCTCTGGAAATCTGCTGAAGAAACCGCGCAACATGCAAGTGCCGACGAGTTTGAAAAAGAGATCCGCGCTCAGCTAAAACGGGCACGTAACATGGGATTCACTCCCACTCATCTTGATACGCATATGGGAACGGTATATGCGCGGCCTGACTACCTCGAACGTTATGTCAAGGTAGGCGTGGAAAATCACATTCCAATTATGTTTCCCGGCGGACACGATGCATTATTGGCGGAACAATTTCGCAATGAGGCGATCGTGCGCCTGAAAGAGTCGGGGAAATGGGTGGAAGGAACTAAACTCCCTGAAGATCCGGCAATTGCACAAGCAAGATTGTTGGGACAAAAAGTCTGGGAATCCGGCTTACCGGTTCTAGATGATCTATATAACTTTAGCTACGACTGGAAATTTTCATCTGCACTACCTCCAACTGATGAAAATGTGCGCGCGTTCAAGGTTGGGAAATACAAAGAAGTGTTTCATCAACTCAAACCTGGTGTCACTCAGATCATTATTCATGCCACCGACACATCCGACTCATTCAAGTTCATTAGCAGCTCGGGAGTGACGAGGAGAGGTGATTTTCTGGCGATGACCAGCGCCGAACTGCGCGAGGCGGCGCAGAAGGATGGTCTGATTTTAACTACATGGAGGGAACTCCAGGAACGGCGTGATCGTGTCAGTACAAAACAATAGTTGTATACACACGATTTAGCCATCACAACCCGAATGATATCCAACTAAGGAGGAGGAAATGATGCATTACCAGTTCACGCGAAATATAGGACGATTCCTGAGCTATGTGGCTTGTGTCCTCATGCTGCTCGTTGGGATTACAACCTTTGCTCAAAATACTGGAACCATTTCTGGCACCGTCCGCGATTCAGCGGGGAAGGTGATCGTTGGCGCAAAGGTCAACGTTTATGACTTGCAGCACAATTCTGTAGTGCGTGCGCTCACAACCACTTCATCGGGAACATATGCAGCATTTGACTTGATTACTTCAGACTATCGGGTTAGCGCTGAAATGGATGGTTTCAGCAAGGCCACCGTTGACCATATCGCGCTCCATATCCATGATGAATTGGCCATCGACCTGACGCTTAAGGTTGGCAATGTCCAGGAAACTGTAACGGTCGAAGCACCAACAGTCGAGATCGAGACTGCAAGTTCATCTGGTTCGACATTAGTTAATGCCACGCAGGTGATTGATTTACCGCTCAACACAAGAAATTTCACTCAATTGACTGGAATTCAACCCGGCGTCTCCAGTTCGGGTGGCGCCGGAGGAGTCTCGATTTCCGTCAACGGCCAGCGGAGCACTGCGAATGGCTGGACTACTGATGGCGGTGACACAGTCAGTCGGGGTGCCAATACGAGTATTCTCATACAACCAAGTATTGATTCAATCGCCGAATTTAAAACCCAACGCAATACCTACAGCGCCGAATATGGACACAATGCCAGCGGCCAGGTTGATGTTGTCACAAAATCGGGAACTTCAACGTTTCACGGAAGTGCATACGAGTTCTTCCGTAACGATGTTCTCGATGGAAATAATTACTTCAATAACCTGGTTGGTGCAGCCCGTCCTCCGCTTCGGTATAACGACTTTGGTTATACATTGGGTGGACCAATCATGATTCCTCATACGTATAACCAAAAGAAAGATAAATCTTTCTTCTTCTTCTCACAGGAATTCAATCGCATCGTTAACTTCGGAACTTCTTCTCTTTCAGGCGATCCAACTGAATTGGAGTTGAAAGGCGTCTTCCCTAATGGGACGCAGCTTTCCAAACTCAACTCCACGGCACAGGCGTATGTGAAAGACGTTTTTTCAAAGATACCGCGGCCCAACAATCCGTCCGATGCAAACGGGTTGATTTTTACGTCACGTGACTACCAGGCTCCGCATCAAGAAATTCTGCGCATTGATCACACTTTAACGCCAAATATTTCAGCGTTTTTCAAATTTGAAAATGACAGCAAGTCGGATGATAATCCGGGGGGCGGTTTCCCTGGCGTGAATAACCATCGCGATTATGGTAGCGGCAGGCAGATGGTGGCGCGCGCTACCTGGATTAAGTCGCCGACGCTGCTTTTCGACGTTAGCTATGCATATACGAGGGGCATAAGTCACCAGACGCCGGTTGGCTATATGAGTACATCTGTTTCGACAGATGTTATACCGACCATGACTTTGCCTTATACTTCCACATTGGGTCGTCTTCCTGAGATTTCTTTTGATGGCGGTACGTCGCTGGATACAAATGGGCCATACAACAACTATGACTACATGCACAGCGTTGCAATCAATGTGTCTAAGTTGCTTGGCAGGCATTCTCTGCGCGCTGGAGTCGTTTATTATTATTATAGAAAAACAGAGAATGTCGCATCCTACAACGAAGGCGAATTCGATTTTACGAATTCTGTTATTACTTCCTCATGTAAGAAAAGCTCGGCAAGTTTCGAGCTGTCTTTTTGTAATTTCCTGACGGGATCTGCCACCCAGTTTATCCAACTTTCAAAAGACAGCATTGCCAATGTAATTACCAACCAGCCGGAAGCTTACATCCAGGACAACTGGACGGTCACGCCGCGCCTGACTATTAATGCCGGCATCCGCTACTCGTGGCCCCAACCGCCATTTTCCGGTAACCATGAGCTCACTAACTTTTACCCACAATCGTATAATTCTGCTTACGCGCCCACAATGAATACTGTAGATGGTTTTGCAGGTACGCTCTGCATAACAGGAGGTATATATTGCGATTCAGGCAAGTCTCCCAATAGCAACTATAGCAAGACCAATGGAATTATCATTGGAGACAACAACTCTCCATGGAATTCACGGGTTTCTCCTCAGCCATGGCATGACTTTGCTCCGCGCGTAGGCTTCTCGTTCGATGTATTCGGAGACGGCAAAACGGCATTGCGCGGCGGCTATGGACTTGTCTATGACACCACGCTGTACGGTACCTACGAACAAAGCATATTGGCCAATCCTCCCTATGCGCAGCTTGCGATAATGGAAACCACCGCTTACGGTGTTACCTCTTTCAGCAATCCTTCCAGCGGAACGAATTATGGCCTCATTCCGCGTCCCTTGTATGCAACCTCAACGCAAACTTCAATTCCATACGCGCAACAATTTAGCCTCGGAGTCGAGCAGCAGCTTGCAAAAAATCTCATTGCTAAACTTTCCTATGTCGGTTCGACAGGAACACATTTGATCGGTGCCGTCGATCTAAATCAACCGAAGCCGGGAGCCTATATTTCTGCTGGAATTGCGAAGGCTGATGGCATTACCAGTAGCAACACAATTGCATTGAATCTCGTACGTCCATATATCGGATATACGGCGATTGATGCCGTTGTTCCGTGGTTTACATCGAACTATCACTCCTTGCAAAGTCAACTGCAAAAACGTTTTGCCGACAGCTCCTTGATCGATTTGAATTACACGTGGTCACGGAACATGACGACAAATCAGTCCGATCGGGATGCGGGAATTCAGAATTTGTACGACATGCGAGCAGATTATGGACGTGCCGCATTTGATCGCCGTCATATCTTCTCTGCTGATTTTGTGTACACACTTCCGATGTACCGCAACGCACATGACTGGCAGGCAATCGCTGCTAAGAATTGGCAAGTGGGAGGAATGGTGTATGCCAATTCAGGTCCCCCTGCTACGCCACATTACTATTTCAATTCGAGTACGCTTGCAAGCGCCGATCCTGCCGGATTAGGACTGCTGGATTCAGACAGTTCTGCACACGCAATGATGAGACCGGATCAGATTTCCAATCCTAATTCGGGTGCTCCTCATACTCGTACCAAGTGGTTCAATACGGATGCCTATGCCAACATACCTGCAGGGCAAATCCGCCCAGGAAATGCTACTGTCGGAGGAATCAATGCTCCTGGCTCCTTCCGCGTAGACCTTGCTATTTACAAATCGTTTGATCTTCCGAAAACAGCAAAATTACAATTTCGGGCGGAAGCAACCAACGTATTCAACCACACCAACTTCGGCGGTATTCAGACTAGTGCTTTGAGCAACTCATTTGGTCAAGTAACTAGTGCTGGTGACCCCCGCATTATGCAACTATCTGGTCGCATCTCCTTTTAATCGTTTTACCTGGAGACGTTGCAAGTTTGCGTCTCCAGGTACTTTTACACAAAGTTGGCTAACATGATCATCGTTGAGCTAAAGACAAGGAAAGATCGTCCGGCCTTGCCGGGGATACTTAACCGTCTACTTTGAATAGCAAAAGATAATAAGCTAATCTTGAATCAATCGCATCTAGCGTCATGCAGCAAATTCCATCGTGTAGCTATTCGCGCTTACGTACGCCTTGGGACTTGGCGGAAGAGAGAGATGTGCAGGAGGTAACTTGTCGCAACATAAGTCCGGACATGTAACACTGACAGATGTAGCGCAGGCCTGCGGCCTCTCTGTCTCCACCGTTTCCATCGTGTTGAACAAGGCGCCGCTTTCAAAGAATGTCGCCGAAAAAACACGTCAGCAGGTTCGTGCTACCGCGAAGAAGCTCGGCTACCATCCCGACGCCTTCGCGCGCTCGCTGCGGCGCAGGTGCAGTCAGACCATCGGCGTGCTGGCCTACGATCTATCCGATCCCTATTGCTTCCCAGTTGTGCGCGGTATCCAGGAAGGCCTGCAGCCGGTTAACTATCTGCCAATGCTGATGGACGCGCAAACACGCAGAGATCTGTTCGACAACTATCTGCAGATGCTCCTGGAACAACGGGCCGAGGGCGTGATCGTGGTGGCCAACTGGGTCTTCGACGAAGCCAACTTGTTGAACGATGTGAGAAAGAACAACGTTCCAGTGGTTATCGTAAGCCGTGACCTCACGGATTTCGGCGTAAGTTCAATTCTGGTGGACAACGAGGAAGGCGGAGTCATGGCGCTCCGCTACTTATATGACCTGGGGCACCGCAAGATTGCGGTGATTCGCGGACCTGAAGAGCTGTTTGACAGCGAGCCACGCTGGGCCGGCGTGCAAAGAGCCGCCAGCGAGACCGGCATCCACCTTGACCCGCGCCTGGTACTGCAATTGCCCAGCATGGTGGACCCTATGTCCGGCTTTGAAGGCGGACTGGGCTGCACACGCCAGATGCTGCAGACTGGGCACAAGTTTACAGCGGTACTGGCGTTTGACGATCTGACCGCGCTAGGCGTAGTGCGCGGCTTGAATGAGGCCGGGCTGCGTGTACCGGAGGATTGCTCTGTAATGGGATTCGACGACGTGCTTCCGGCAGCGGTTGCCACGCCAGGAATCACCACAATTAGTCAGCCGCTGGGCAAAATGGGAATATTGGCGGCCGAGTGGACGGTCAAGGCAATTGAGTCTCTCGATCAGCAGCAGGTGCAAAAGCCAGTGCTGCATTATGCGCCACTGAAACTGGTGGAGAGAATGTCTACCGCTCGGCTAGGCAGGAAAAGAAAAACAGAGCGCAACGGATAGAGGAGCCGCTTCGGAGACTTTATCTGTTGCACGACCCCGGACGGCTTTGTTGGTCTGCTCCGGTCCATGAAAGGAAGTGCTGGTGTATATGCATAAAAGTGTATTGTCGGCTTGTTTGATCCTGTTGGCGCTGACCGCCACAATGGCGGCTGAGACCCGTACGCCATTGCACGAGGGATGGCAACTGCAATCGGCCTGCAAGGTGCAGGCCGACGGAGGCATGATCGCTGCGGAGGGATTCGCGACGGATGGATGGCTGAAGACTGCTGTGCCCAGCACGGTGCTGGCAGCGCAGGTGGCCACCGGCGCCGTTCCCGATCCTTACTTCGGCGTAAACATGCGGCAACTGCCAGGCATGAGCTATCCCATCGGGCACTTCTTCTCAAATGAGCCCATGGCCGAAAATAGCCCTTACCGCTGCGGCTGGTGGTACCGCAGGGAATTCGCGGCGCCCGCATTGAAGGCCGGCGAGCGCGCCTGGCTGCACTTTGGCGGCATTAACTATCGCGGTGACATCTGGCTGAACGGAAAAAAAGTTGCAGATTCGCAGGCCGTGGCCGGCGCGTACCGCACCTATGACTTTGACATCACCGACTTTGTGAAACCAGGCAATACCAATGTGCTGGCGGTGGAAACCTTCGCGCCCACTGAGAAGAATCTCGGCATCAACTGGGTAGATTGGAATCCATGCCCGCCGGACAAGGATATGGGCCTGTGGGGCGCGGTGGACCTGATAACCACGGGCGCGGTGACGCTGCGCTCGCCAATGGCTGTTACGCATTTTGAGGACGAATCACTGGCCACGGCGCAGTTGACCGTGTATGCCGAGTTGCACAATGGCGGCAATCGCGCCGTGAAAGGCACGGTTACAGGCGAAGCCGCGGGCGTCAAGTTCGAGCAGCACGTGGAACTGGCGCCGCACGAAGACCGCACCGTAATTTTCACGCCGGACAAGTTCCCGCAGTTGCGAATTCGCAATCCCAAAATCTGGTGGCCCGCTCAGATGGGCAAGCCGAATCTGGAGCGGCTCACCCTTGGCTTCCATGCGCCTGGCGAAACCGCCGAGGAGCAGAGCGTCGAGTTCGGCATCCGCGAGATCACATCCGAACTGACCACCAATGGCAGCCGGCTCTTCCGCGTGAATGGCAAGCCGATTCTGATTCGCGGTGCGGGCTGGTCGCCGGACATGCTGTTGCGCGCGGATGAGAAGAAACTGAGCGACCAGTTTCGGCTGGTGGAAGACATGGGCCTGAACACCATCCGGCTGGAGGGCAAGCTGGAAAACGACAGCTTCTTCCAGCATGCGGACCGCGAAGGCATTCTGGTGCTGCTGGGCTGGTGCTGCTGCGACCATTGGGAGCACTGGAAAGATTGGACCCCGGACGACCTGAAGGTGGCCACCGCTTCCCTGCGGGATCAGATGCTGCGGCTTCGCTATCACGCCAGCCTGCTGGTATGGCTGAACGGCAGCGATAACGCGCCAACGCCCGACGTCGAGCGCGCATACCTGGATGTGGAAGCAGCAACGCACTGGCCGAATCCCGTTCTCTCCGCCGCCTCATCGGCAACGACGCCCGGCGGCGGGCTGAACGGCGTTAAGATGACTGGGCCATACGACTACGTTGCGCCCAGCTATTGGCTGAACAAGCAGCAGGGTGGCGCGTTCGGCTTTAACACCGAGACAAGCCCGGGGCCTGCGATTCCCTCTCTGGCCAGCCGGCGTAAGTTCCTGCCGGATCCGGAAGCTTGGCCGCCTACGTCGAACTGGACTTACCACTACGGCGGCGCTGACTTTTCCAGTTTAAAGGTCATGGACGACGCGATGGAGGCGGTGTACGCAAAACCGCACTCGGCGGCCGAGTATGAGCGCATGGCGCAGACGATGGCCTACGACTCCGAACGTGCCATGTTCGAGGCCTACAGTCGTAACAAGTACTCCTCCACCGGCGTAATCCAGTGGATGCTGAACAACGCATGGCCGTCCATGATCTGGCATCTTTACGACTACTACCTGGATGCCGATGCCGGCTACTTCGGCACCAAGAAGGCGTGCGAGCCGGTGCATATCCAGTACTCGTACGACGATCGTTCTATCGCAGTGGTAAACAGCACCTACAAGCGCGTGGAGGGACTGCGCGCCAGCGTGCACGTTCATAATCTTGCGTGGAAGGAACTCTACTCTTCCGAAGCGCCGGTGAATGCGGCCGAGGATAGTGCGCAGGCTGTTTTCTACGTGCCGGAGAACCTTTATTCGGGCGCGGACCGCATCTTCTTCATCGACCTCATGCTGAAAGACGCCGCGGGCAAGATCGTGAGCCGCAACTTCTACTGGGTTCCAGGAACACTGACCACGTTTGACTGGCTGAAGACCGACTATACGCACACTCCCGCCGCGCGGCATGAAGATATGTCCGGGCTGGCGAGCCTGCCCGTGGCGACTGTAACGGCGCAGGCTACGCAGGTGAAAACAGCCAACGGACGCGAGCTGCGCGTCGAGCTGAAGAACACATCGCCTACGCTGGCATTCCAGGTGAGCGCCGCCGTGCGCACTCCTGGCGGCGAACTGATTGCTCCGGTGTTTTGGTCGGACAACTGGATCGAGCTGGTGCCCGGCGAAACGCGCGTATTGACGGCGCTTTTGCCGGAAAGCGGGGCTGATGCTCCCACGGTGCGCATCGAGGGCTGGAACGTCGCCGCACAGACCCTGACGCCGGCTCCTTGATGCTCAATTGCTTGGCTGCTTCGCCTTGTCCACTGCATCGACGTGGACAAAGGCGGGTGTAGCCTGGGAAAAGAATTTTGAACAGCTCTCCAATTTATGTACTTTACGAACAATATGCAAGGTGGCTTTTCCTTGAGGAAAAAGTCGCTCAACCGCAGTGACCTGGGTCGGTGATAAATGGCAGCCAGTGAAACCACCACGCGCAGTGTCGGACTGAAACGAAGCCTTCGTTTCAGAGACCTGCTGCTCTACGGCATCATTCTTATTCAACCCACGGCGCCCATGCCGGTCTTCGGCGTGCTTTACCAGGTGTCGCACGGCCATGTGGTTATCACCATCCTGCTGGCCATGGTGGCCATGCTGCTGACCTCCATCAGCTATGGCCGGATGGCGCGCGCGTATCCTCATGGCGGCTCTGCTTTTCTCTACGTGGGTAACGAAATCCATCCCAGCGCCGGTTACATCACTGGCTGGTGCCTGGTGATGGATTACGTGGTGAACCCGCTGATCTGTGTCATCTGGTGCGCACACGCGGCCATGAACTTCATCCCTGGCCTGCCCTATTTTGTCTGGGCCATCTTCTTTGCCCTGTTATTTACCGTGCTGAACCTGAATGGCGTCGAGACTTCTGCGCGCATCAACACGGGCATGGCTGCCGCGCTGGGCGTAGTGATTGTGCTGGTGCTTGCAACGGTGGCCAGGTGGCTCCTGTTTCTCAAGCATCCGGGCGCGGGGTTCTTCCTCGACCCGCTGTACAACCGCGCCAGCTTTTCCTCCAGCGCGGTGCTGCACGGCACCTCGATTGCCGTGCTGACCTACATCGGTTTTGACGGTATCTCGACGCTGACCGACGAGGCCAAAGACCCGGCGCGCAGCGTACCGCGCGCTATCGTGCTGACCTGCCTGATAACCGGCATCCTGGCCAGCATTGAAGTCTACGCGGCGCAACTAGTCTGGCCGCGCGGAGCCGCATTCCCGGACCTCACCACGGCTTATGTTTTTGTCTCCGGGCGCGTGGGCGGCATCTTCCTGTTTACCGTGGTCAACGGCGCACTGCTGCTGGCCAACATGGGCTCCGGCATGGCCTCGCAACTCGGCGCTTCACGGCTGCTCTACGCCATGGGCCAGGACGGCGCGTTGCCAAAGCGTTTCTTTGGCGTCGTGGATGCGAAGAATCGCATCCCGCGCAACAATGTTCTGCTCGTTGGCGCCATCTGCCTGGTCGGCGCACTGTTCTTCAGTTACGACCTGGGTGCGGAGCTGCTCAACTACGGCGCCCTGCTGGCCTTTACGGGAGTAAACCTTTCGTCGATCTTGCTGGGCTGGCGGCACGGCCGTATGCGTCAGTGGCTGCCGATGCTGCTTTCCCTGGGCGGCATGACCACCTGTGTTGTGTTGTGGTGGAACCTGGGCCTGCTGGCCAAGACTGCCGGTACCGTCTGGGCAATAATGGGCATCGCGCTTTGGTTGCTGCGGCGGAAGTTTGCCGTGCTGCCCGCAGCCGAGGTCTAATCCTTGGCTGTGCGCCAACCATCAAGGGCTCGCTGTCCGTAACCGGCACAAGCGGCACTCTCACCCTGAAGTAAAGAGAATTCCAATGACCACACCAATATCCTGCCCGTCTGCAATTGCTTCTCTTTGAACGGCGGCGATTCCCTTTCCCGGAGGGAACAGGCAATAATCCAGCCTGTTTTTGCGGGCAAAATGCGCCAAAAACAGCCAATCCATCCGAAATGACGCGCTGGCGAGCAGGTTTCACTGCCTCTGCAGCGCCGATTTTCACGGGTGGCCCAGCCCTGACCGTCCAAAATGATCGGGTGCCCCAGTGCCTCGCTGTTGGGCGCCGGGGAGACCACGAACCAAAAACGCGCCGCGTGTCTTCCCCACCGCAGATTTGCAGATAATTACCCTCTCCAGGCGCACAATCAATCCATGGTGTCTTTTTTGAGCCAGGCAGTTGTCCCACTCACCTGTCCATCCCAAAAAGCCGGACCAGGACAGCACGCACTGAAAGGAGTTTTCAACCCGATGCAAAAACGATCACATCTCAAAATGCAGTACGAAAACCTCCAAAACCGCCCCAAAAACGCCCATAACTCCTTTATTATCTAATTTTTGACCTATAACCCCTTTAAAATCTAATTTTTACGGCGATACCCCTACCGTAACTCGTTGAAACTGGAGAACTTGACTAAATACATAGGGGGGGGAGGGGGTGGGGTAATCAAAGAATCAACAGATCGCTTTCCGGACAGCCCCAATCACCCCTTATGGCCGTTTCGGAAATGGTAGAGAGCCGAGCCAGGAAGCTCAGTCGGCGCGGCCATCGGGGAGCAGCTGCCCTGCAACACCGGCCTCCAGCGGCGTCAGTTCCAGAACCAGCCCTTCCTCGCCGGGAAGGATCGTCGCCCCCACTCCGGTCACATCCGTAATCAGATAGTGCGCCGCGCTCAGCGTGTCGATGGGATGGGAAAACGTCGTGGCCACCACCGTGCAGCCTGCTGCCCGGCCGGCCTGTGCGCCTGAGGACGAGTCCTCAAACACCACGCACTCCTCCGGCGCAAATCCCAGCAGCCTGGCGCCGGCCAGAAACGGAGCCGGATGCGGCTTGCCCCGCGTCACCTGCTCCGCCGTCACAATGCGCTCCGGCACGGGGATGCCCCCCACCGCCATGCGCACCCGCGCCAGACGCTCCGTGGCGCTGGTCACCACCGTCCAGCGTTGTCTTGCCCCAGCAGCCTCGGTCAGTGCCGCCAGCAGCTTCAGCACGCCGGGCAGCACGGTCAGGCCCCCGTTGTCCTCAACCTCAAGATCTTCAATAATCTTCAGCTCCGCCTCGCTGTCCAGGTCGGGCCGCAGCTTGGCCACTGTCTCAATCGCCCGGCAGCCATGGGCAATCTTGCAGGCGTGCACCGGGTCAATGCCGCGCAGGTTCGCCCACTTCGTCCAACTGCGCTCCACCGAGCCCAGCGACGAGATCAGAATCCCGTCCATGTCGAACAGAACGCCCTTGCAGCGGATTTGAACAGGGGAAGCAGAAACCAATGAAGCCATAGCTCCATTGTAACGGCTGGACATTTAGCGCTTCTTTGCCTGCGTCTCCTGGGAAGCGGTAAACGCGGCCTTCGCTGGTTTGCCCAGTGTCACGGTGCCTTCCACCACCCGTTTGCGCGCGCCTTGCTGCACCTCGCTCTGCCCCAGCGTAACCGCGCCGTTGGCGATTCCGGCGTCCGCGGTCCAGCGGTCGAAACGCGCCAGCGCCAGTGGAACCTGTGCCGCCGGACCGGCCACAACCCCATGCCGCCACTCAAAGTGCAATCTGCCCTTGACCGAACCCGCAAGATCCTTGCCGGTGTAGCCGGCGAGCTCGATCTTGCTGTCGGCGGCAAAGGTTCCGCCCGTCCAGCGCATCCCCAGCAACTGCCCCACCGCCGCGGGGCTCAGCTTCTCGAACTGCCCCTCCAGCGCGTAAGTCGGCTTTTCCTGGTCGCTCTGCGGCGTGTGCAGTGTGCCGCCTCCATGCACCCGTCCACCCAGAAAACCGGCATCGAGCCCGGTAATCTCTGCCCCTGTGGGGAGGATGCGCAGCGTGGCCGTTGCCTCGCGCAGCGTGACCGGCCCCAAAATCACGGAATCGGCTTTCACTGTGCCTTCTAGCTGCGGCCAGACCGGCGCGGACGAAGGCCGCAGGCGGGCGAGCAGCGTTGAGAGCAGCGTGCTGCGCTCGTGCGCTCCCAGAAATGCTGCCTGCAGAGTGCCGGCGTCCAGATCGCCGAATTGAATCTGAAAACTGGGCAGGCACGTCTCTGGCGCGTCGCATGGTTCGGGAAGCGTCAGGCTCGCTGTGCCCTTCACCGGGCCATAAGAGAAAATCACCGGGTCCCAGCGGGTTTCGCCGTTGCCCAGGTGCAAGGTAGCCTGCGCAATCTCCACGTGGTTGGTCAGATAATCGGCCTTCCAGTTCGCATTCCGCACGGTCACGATTCCGTTCAGGCTGTCCGCCGCAGGTCTTGCGGTTTGCTCCGCTGCGGGCTGCGGCCCCGGCTTCGCTTGCAGGGAACCGGCACTGGATAGATCGCTGAAAGGTATCCTCTCGGCCGGCATCCACGGGCCCTCGGCGCTCAGGTCCACGGCCACCGGGTCTCCAGCCAGCGCGTCCAGCGCCTTGGCATTCAACATGCCGGCCACGTGTGCCAGTTCCCTGGCCCGCGTAATGCTGGCCTGGCCATGGACTGTCACGCTGTAGCCGTAGAGTGTCAGCCGGGAACTGACCGTGAGCGGACCGGAACCGCCTGCGGGGATGGCCATGGTTGCCGCCAGCGCCGCGGGCTGAGACTCGCCGGGCTGCTTGCCGTGCGTAGGCGAAACCGGCTCCAGCACCAGCTTGGGAATCTGCAGGGGCTGGCTGAGCCCGTCCCCGCTCAACTGAAAGCCTTCCACCGTCAAGCTGCCTGTGATGGGTCCCTGAGCCGCCGCAGGCAGCCTGCCTGCAACTGCCCTTCCGCTCGGTTCCTTGCCTGTTTTCGTCTCTCCGGGCGCCTTCTTTTCCACGCTGCTTTCCGCGGCGTTCTCTGCGTACGCTATCTTGCCGCTGACCGTCCCCTTTGCCTCCAGACCCGGGCCAAGACCGCTGCGCACGGTGCGCAACGCATCCAGGCCGGCCTGCACGGGAATCCTGTTCAATTCGACGGACAAATGCGGCGCTTCACCGTTTCCCGGCATATCTCCGGCAATATGCACGCTGCCATCGCCCAGCGGCGAGTCGCACGCCAGATCCTCCAGGGCGCGCGCGGAGTAGTGGTACACAAAGCCGCAGCGGGCGTCGAAGTCCATCGGCGCTGCCGGGGCAAACTCGGCGCGGTGAACGCCCGTCGCGCGTAGCCGCGTCTTGATCTGGGCCGCATCGGCGGTTCCGTCCAAATGCAGTTCGCCGGTCAGATCGCCGCGCCAGCCCGGGTCTCGGCCGATCACCAGCCGTGTGAGCTGGCCCACCTGCGCATCCCGCCATTCCAGGTCGACATGCAGAGGCATGAGCCGCAACTCGGTAGCCCGGCGCAAGCTGGCCTGCAACCGCACCGTACCTGTGTCGGTTCCCTCCTGGCTCAGGTCGGTGCGAACGGGCTGGCCCTGCAGGCGGACTCGCCAGTCTCCAGGCTCCTCCTGCCAGAACGAAAGATCGGTGTTCAGCAGTGAAAACGGCAGTTTCTCCGCGCCGTTCTTGATGTTGATGCGGGAGTTGGTGGCCACCAGAAAAGGCAGCGATACGGCGCGGTTCAACCCCTTGCCGTCCGCACCCGGCTGGGCCGTGGCGGCCGCCGTGCGGAAAAGCGAATCCAGATTCCAGCGGCCCGCCCCGGAGCGCACCAGGTTCAGGCTGGCTTCGTCCACACTGATCTTGCTTATCTCCAGCCGCCCCCGCCACAGGGACAGCAGCCGGAAAGATGCCGTCACCGAGTTGGCATGAAGCACAGGTTCGGCGCCGTATGCCGGGTCCTCGTCAACAATCAGATCCGTGAACAAAAAGCCCGGACGCGGCAACAGACGAAGGCTCACCGAGGAAAGGTGCACAGGCCTGCCCAGAGACGCCGCCATCAAATGTGTAATCTGGCTCTTGTAACGGCTTATGCTCACCAGCGGGGGTACCAGAAGTACCGCCAGAATCACCCCAACCGCTATCAAGGCCTGCCATAGCCTCTTGCGCATACGTTGCCGGCCTTGCATGTCGTCGCTCATGGTCTTATCTATAGTATCCGCTTCAGCGCACGCGGCTCAGCGTACTACATGAAGAGTCCGCTCCCAGCGCGTGTCCGTAAGGAAGTGTAAGGCCACGTGCCCCACCCACGCCAAGCTGTTGCCAATCCCAGTCTGTTTATATTGGTCTTCCGGCGTTTTCAACGACCAATAATTGAACAACGGCCTTCCCACGATGTTCTCTCTGGGCACAAATCCCCAGTATCGCGAATCCAGGCTGTTGTGCCGGTTATCGCCCATCATGAAGTACTGGCCGGGAGGAACCACCAACTCCCCATTTTCAATCAGATGAGGAAATTGCACCACCCAAGCCTCTGGCGTGCCTTCATAGGCGTCTGCGGTCGCCTCCGGGGCGATTGCGGGAAACTCATCGAGGAAGTCCGAGTGGTTATCTGGAGTCGTTGGCTCGGCATGGGGCTGGCTCTGGGCTACGCCGTTCAGGATGACGATCCCGTTGCGCAGGTGGATGCGGTCACCGGGGACGCCGATGATGCGCTTCACCAGGTGTTGGTAGGTCCCGTTGCCGTCGGGCACTGGCTTGTAAAAGACGATAATGTCATTGCGCTGAGGCTCGCGGTAGTGAACCAGGGGCATCCACTTGGTGGCCGGCGCCAGAGTGATTTGATCCACCACCAGATGGTCACCCACCAGCAGGGTCTTCTCCATCGATCCGGAGGGGATCACATAGTTTTGCCCTAAAAAGCTGTAGATGAACAGACCGATCACCAGGACCGAGCATATGCTGGCAAGCGCCTCAAACGGCGTCTCATTCAATTGGTTTGGAGTAGTGGCGGGTTGCTCTGGAGGCGTTTCTTTCGTCTTCATCGCATTCATCGCAACAAGCCCTCGCAAAAACGCGAAGTTGGAATGTTCCCGCGCTGACAGGGTCTAGCGTGTCAGGTGCAGCGTCCGGCTCCAGCGCGTATCGGTGAAGAAATGCAACGCCACGTGCCCCATCCAGGCCACGCTGTTGCCAATCCCGCTCTGTTCGTACTGATCTTCCGGCGTCTTGAACGACCAGTAGTTGAACAAGGGCCTGCCCACGATATTCTCTCTGGGCACAAAGCCCCAGTAACGCGAATCCAGGCTGTTGTGCCGGTTATCGCCCATCATGAAGTACTTGCCCGGTGGAATCACCAGGTCCCCATTCTCGATGAGATTGGGAAATTCCACTGCCCACCCCTCGGTCGCGCCAAACTGCGGATCGGGCGACACAGAGGGAAACTCGTCCAGAAAGTCGGAGTGGTTCTCCAGTGTAGTTTTTTCGGCGTGCGGCTGGTCCTGCGCCACACCATTGATAATCACAATGCCGTTGCGCAGATGAATACGGTCGCCGGGCACCCCGACCAGCCGCTTCACCAGAAACAGGTATTGCGGCTGCCCATCCACCATGTCGGGAACAGGCTTCAGAAACACCACGATATCGCCGCGCTTCGGCTCCCGGTAGTGAACCAGTGGCATCCACTTTGCAGATGGCGCCAGCGTGATCCGGTCCACTACCAGATGGTCGCCCACCAGTAGCGTCTTCTCCATCGATCCCGACGGAATCACAAAGTTCTGCGCCAGAAATGTCAGGATGAACAGGCCCACCACAAGCACGGAGCAAATGCTCGCGACCGCCTCAAAAGGCGTCTCTTCCACTGTTTCAACGGCTGGAGTTACGGCAGGTTCCGGTTGTGCCTCGGTCTGCGTCTTGGAGTCCGGCGTCTTTTTCTTCGTCATCCTGTCGCTCTTTACCGGTTGTCGGATTTCAGTTGTTAGTGACTGGACGAAACGCCCGCGCCTTCCACGACTATTCCACAGAATCCCGCTATCGGCCGGACCAGCTCAACTCACAAGTACCAAACCGATCACTGACCACTGACAACTGCATTTAGTGAACCACATGAAAGATGCGCTTCCAGCGCGCAAACCCCGTGAGCCTCGTCGAGAGCTGCCTGTCGTGTCCGAGTCTATCATCTGTGGCTTGCAGCACGACCTGTTGCACATCGGTGCTCGATGGGCGGCTCACGGAGAAGTAGATCACCAGCGGTCGCGCCACTATCGCCTTCCGCGGCACAAATCCCCAGAACCGCGAATCCTTGCTGTGATTGCGGTTGTCGCCAAGCACAAAATATTTCCCCGCCGGCACCACCAGGTCGCCGTCATGCGTCAGGCTCTGCATCTGCTTCCACCAGTCGGGATCCACCTGCGGATCGGTGTACACCGTGGCGGGAAAATTGTCGCGGAAAAAATTGGGGGCCGCCGGCTCAAAGGCCGCATACGGCTCGTCCAGCGCATGTCCGTTCACCGTTACCCGCCCGTCTTCAATGTGCAGCCGGTCGCCGGGAATGCCTACCACCCGCTTCACCAGGTACGACGGCTGCGGATGGTGGAAGACAACGATATCGCCGCGCGCAATCTGCCTGTAGGGCAGCATCCACCGGCTCAGCCCGCCTGCCGGCGCATATTCCTGCATGTTGACCAGCAGAAAATCTCCCACCAGCAGCGTGTGCTCCATGCTCTCTGAGGGAATCAGGAAGGGCTGCAGCACAAACGTCAGCAGAAACAGCGCCACCACCACCGTCCGCAACAGCGAGGCCAGCGCCTCCGGCAGCGTGGGCAGTTGCTGCCACACCTCGGAAAACTTCCACTCGGATTGGCCTGAAACCTGGGCCGGAGTGCTCATTCCGCTGCTTGCTCCTCTTCTTCAGTATCGGCCGTCAGTTCAGTATCGACCGTCAGAGCGCCGTCTTTGGCCGCTGCCGCCGTCAGCCGGTCTAGCGCGCGCCGCGCCGCATCCTGCTCCGCATGTTTCTTGGTGCTCCCCATCCCCCGCGCCAGCGGCTTGCCCGGCTCTCCGCCTTCCGCCTTGAGCCGCACTTCCACCAGAAAGCGCTTGCGGTGGTCGGGACCGCTTTCGCTCTTCACCCGGTACACCGGCGAACCCGCCTGCACTGCCTGCAAATGCTCCTGAAGCGCGGATTTATAGTTGCCCAGCGCCGCCCCGTGGCGCAGTTCTTCGGCCAGTTGCTCGGCTGCCTCGCCCAGCACGTAGCGGCGGGCAAATGCCCTTACCGGCTCCAGGCCGCCGTCCAGAAACAGAGCCGCCATCACCGCCTCCATGGTGTTTGAAAGCACCGTGCTCTTGCGCCTCAGGCCGCTCTTGTCCTCGCCCCGGCTCAGCCGCAGATAGTCGCCCAGCCCAATCGCCACGGCCACTTCCGCCATGTGCTGTCGGCTCACCAACTGCGCGCGAACCCGCGTCAGTTCCCCCTCCTGCCACTCCGGATGCAATCCGTACAGCGCCTCGGCCACCACCAGCCCCAGAACCGCGTCGCCCAGAAACTCCAGCCGCTCGTTGTCGCCTGCCCCTGCGGCTTCCTCTTTCCCGCCAGCCGGCGCGTTCGCCCCTCGCTCGTTCGTCAGCGACCGGTGAGTCAGCGCACACAGCAGCAGCTCGGGGCTGGCAAAGCCATGCCCAAGTACCGCTTCCAGCTCTGACAGAACTGCTTCCACGTACCCCCTCATCGCTTCATGACCGCTTCTCGGCCGCTTCCATCGAGTCGATTTTTTGCAGACAGTCCACGCCCGGGAGATCCCACAGGGAGATCCCGCCCGCTTCTTCTATTAGACGCCAAGCCGCCGCTCTCAGACGCACAAGCGGATTATTGCGGCTTCGGCGTCGATTTCTGCGCAGGTGTGGCCGCCACCGGCCCGGTTACCGCCGGCTTGGCCTCTCCCGCGCCGGGCGCATCCGCATCCGCATCTTCGTCGCAGCTGTGGCCCTTCACGGCATACGCCGCCTTCACTCCCCGCTCGGCGGCTAGCCGCGTGTCCTGCTGGCCGTCGCGCGTCGCCAGCGCCTCTTTGTACTCGCTCAGCGCTTCGTCGCGCTTGCAATCCAGGTCCAGCATCCGGCCCAGGTAAATATGCGACCACGACAGCAGACGCGGGTCTTTGCTCGCCGCCAGCGTCTTCTGGAAGTCGTCCGTCGCCTGATCCGGATGACCGGTCAGGATCGCCGCCCTGGCCAGAATAAAGTTGGCCCGGGCGCCGTCCGCAGCGGCCTGCACTGTATCGTTGGGCCTGGCCAGCGTCTGCCGCGCCATCGCCGTCGCCGTCGCCACGTCCCCTGCCCCCAGCCGCGCTTCCGCCAGGTCCAGTCCCGTCAGCATCCGCGGCTTGCTGTGCTTCAGCACGTCGTCGTCGGCCGTCTTGTCGAACTCGATATGGTGAGCAACACTCACCTCGTGCAGCACATCCATGCTGTACACAATCTCGCCGATCGTGTCCTTCAGGCTCGCCGGATCCTTTTCAAACTGGATCATCGAGTCAAAAAAGTATTGCGTCAGCACAAATCCCTGCGTCATGTCGTGCCTCACCATGGCCACGCGCACGGCTTCCACCCTCTGCTGATACGCCAGCCGCTCGCGCTCGTAGCGCGGCAGCGCCGACCGGTCCACCCCCGCCGGAATCGTGTACACCGGCACCCCGGTCTCCATCGTCCGCGCCTCAATCGCCTTGATCAGGCACTCAATTGACAACGTCAGGCTGTCGGAACGGTAGCGGAACGACAGCGGCGCTTCCCGCACCTCCTTCAGAATCGGCTGCATCCGGTCAATCGCATTGGCCCGCGCATACAGCAGCGGCTCAATCAGGTAGTGCAGATACGTGTGCCGCACGTCGTTCATGCGGATGCGCCCGTTCACAGGTGAAACCACCACCACGTAATCGGTGCCGTACACGCGGGCGTTCACCGTGCTCGGAGAGAGCATCGGCTCCGTCACCACAATGAACCGCCGCCCGTCGTACGTCGAGGCCGGCATCTTCAGGTAAAGGTTGGTCTCCACAATCATCTTGGTCAGCGCATCGTGCAGCGCATCGGCCTCCCGGTCATACACCGGATGCACCGCCAGCCAGATGCCGTGCAGATCCACCGCATCCACAAAGTCCTTCAGCAGCGGCACAACCTCAGCCACCTGCGTCGAGTCCGGAGGCATCTCCGCCAAATCCACTGAGATTTCCAGCTCCGGCGGCGGCGTCAGATACAACGCCAGCGAGATGTACTGCGAAATGTCCTCCACCGTCCCCGTCAACCGGTGCTGGGCAATGTACAGACACAATTTATCCCGCTTGCCGCGAGCGTCCTCGCTCTTGGCCAGCGCCTGGTCCACCTCCGCGCGCACCCGCTTGCGCACCGGCGCGCTTTCCTCCAGACCCTGGTCGTACCCGCAGGCATTCAGCGCCGCAGCCATCACAAATAACGGCTCGGAGCTCACCTGCGAGATGGTCGGACCCGCCGGATCGATTAGCGACGGAGCCTTCTCCCGCTGCGTCACCCCCTGCTGCGAACCATGGTCGCCGCTGCTGGAACTGCTGTCGGAGGACTGGGCGTGAGCCGCCACAACTGCAAAACTGGCGGACAGGCACGCAAATGCGGCCGAAAATACGGCAAACGATCGAATTGAACGCAATGTCATGAAGAGACCCTGCCTGCAAGTCTAGTTAGACGCACCGGCAGGGTCAAACGGGAGGAATCGAACACCTGAAATGAGCCTCTTCACTGCCATCGGATACCCATGGCCTTCCGCCCGCCCCCGGCAATCGCCGCCCCACCCAAAGAAAAAACCAATCCGCGCGCCGCAAGCCGTATTCCCCCAGCCCCGCACCCAGCCCGGTTTCCCGTTGAATTCCGTCCCGGCCTCCGGATTCGACGCCGCCGGCAATCTGACAAATTATTCCGATTCCACCTACAATGGCGGCAGCATCATGGGCACGTGGAGCTTCCAGTACGACACCCTCAACCGGCTCGTCTCCGCCGCCGCCGCCGCGGGCACGTATACCGGCCAGAACCTTTGCTGGAGCTACGACGCCTTTGGCAACCGCACCCTGCAGAGCGAGCAAACCAGCGCCTGTTCCAATGCGGGCAACATTGCTTCCACCCTGGTCTTCAATACGAACAACCAGCTCTCCGGCGTCATCCCGCCCGGCAGCACCGTTCCGTCGCCTTCAACGCTCCTCTACGACGCGGCGGGCGATGTCACCCAGGATATCCTCACCAGCAACCAGTATGTGTACGATGCCGAGGGCCGCATCTGCGCGTTCTCAACTCCTTCTGGCACCGGCGGCTCCATCGTGGTCGGCTACCTCTACGACGCCAACGGCGCCCGCGTGGCCAAGGGCACCATTCATTCTGTGCTGGTCAACGGTGTGCCAACCTTGTCCTGCGACCCCACCACCAACGGCTTCCAGTTAACGGAGCGCTATGTCCTGGGCCAGGGCGGCGAAGAGCTGACCATGCTGGACGGCAGCGGCAACTGGCAGCGCACCAATGTGTACGGCGCCGGCAAGCAGTTGGCCACCTACGACATCGCATCCAACCC
>JARLGF010000061.1 GCA_031296165.1 Occallatibacter sp.
ACCTGAGCAAAAAGCTGACCGAAGCCACGCAATACCGCCTTCGCTTTGTTCCGGAGAGCGGGCGGGTGACGGGCATTGCGGATGTGCAATTGCTGCTGGATGGGGCGCCGGCTCCGCACCTGGTTCGGCAGGAGCGCGCCACGCCGGATGTGCTGGTGCTGACCATTACGGGCATTGGGCAAAAGGCAGTGATCCGCGGAACGGTTGCCGGAGCGGAGCGGGGAACGCTGCTGCTGCAGAAGATCTGAATCGCTGTTGCCGGCGCGTCCATTTTGCCGGTTCTACATCCAATGACTGCGGTTTGTCCTGGCGGGTTTGCAGGCAGGGAAGGGTTGTGGCCATGAGGATCGGTTTTCTGGGAACGGGGCAGATGGGGACGCCGATGGCGCGGCGGCTGCTGGAGGCCGGGCACGAGTTGGCGGTGTGGAACCGGACGGAGGGGCGCGCGGAACCGCTGATCCGGGAAGGCGCAATTGCGGCGGCTACCCCGGCGGAGGCCGAACTGGGCGCAGATGCCGTGGTCACGATGCTGTTTGACGATGCGGCCAATGAAGAGGTGCTGTATGGCGCGAACGGACTGATGGACGCGCTTTCGCCGGGGGTGCTGCATATTTCGTGCAGCACGATCAGCGTGGCGCTGAGCGAGCGGCTGACGGCCGATCATGCGCGGCGCGGAGTGCCGTTTGTGGCGGCGCCGGTGTTTGGCAGGCCCAACGTGGCCGCGGCAGGGAAGTTGTGGATTGTGGTTGCGGGCGAGGCGGCGGCGGTGGCCAAAGCGCGGCCGGTGCTGGAACCGCTGTCGCGCGGCATTTCCGTGGTGGGCACGGAGCCGAGCCAGGCGCACGCGCTGAAGCTGGGTGGAAATTTCCTGATCAGCGCCATGATTCACTCGCTCAGCGAGGCGTTTGTGTATGCGGAGGGGCAGGGAATTGCGCCGGAGACATTTCTGGAGACGGTGAACAGCGCGCTGTTTCAGTCGCCGTTTTATGCGGCGTATGGGCAGGTGATGCTGCATCCGCCGGAGCAGCCTGGGGCCACGATTGCGTTGGGGGCGAAGGACCTGCGCCTGCTGCGCGAGGCCGCCGCCAGCCGCCACACGCGGCTCAGCCTGGCCGATAATTTAGCGGAAATTTTTGCCGAGGCACGCGAAGCCGGGCTTGGCGGAGAAGACTGGGCGGTGGGCCAGTACCGCATGGCGCAGCGGCGGGGTGTGCTGCCGCAGTAAAGTTTGGTTAGGATAGAACCATGAACCTCAAGGGAAAGATTGTTTTGATTACCGGGGCCAGCTCCGGCATTGGCGCAGCTACGGCTTTTGCCTTTGCGGCCGAGGGTGCGCGGTTGCTGCTGGCAGCCCGCCGCGCCGGCAAACTGGCTGAAGTGGCCTCACGCGCCCTGGAACTTGGCGCCGAAGCCGTGCACTCGATCGATCTGGACGTGCGCAACAACCGGGCGGTGCAGAGAGCCATCGACGAGCTGCCGCCGGAGTGGGCCGAGATTGAGGTGCTGGTGAACAACGCCGGCCTCAGCCGCGGACTGGACAAGCTCTACACGGGCAAGATCCAGGACTGGGAAGAGATGATCGACACCAACGTGAAGGGACTGCTGTATGTTTCGCGCGCGGTGGTGCCGGGGATGGTGGTGCGGCACAGCGGGCACGTGGTGAACCTGGGTTCCACCGCGGGCGAGCTGCCCTATCCCAATGGAGCGGTTTACTGCGCCAGCAAGGCAGCGGAGCGCTCCATCAACGACGGGCTGCGCCAGGATCTGCTGGGAACGCCGGTGCGCGTGACCAGTGTGGACCCGGGCACGGTGGAGACAGACTTCAGCCTGGTGCGCTTTCGCGGAGACGAGAAGCGCGCGGCCAATGTGTACAAGGGCATTACTCCGCTGACCCCCGAGGACGTGGCGGAGGCGATACTATGGGCCGTCAGCCGTCCGGCGCATGTCAACATCGCACGGATACAGCTCACCTCAGTGGACCAAGCCAACTCCCTGCTGTTTCACCGGGAAGCGTAGCCCTGAGAGAAGCGTAGTCCTGAGACGGGGAAAAGCTCAAAAAAGGTTGAACTCTAGCCTAAAACCGCTATCTCGTGCTCGATTTGCGCCAGAGCGGCTTCGAGGGCCGTGCGGCGCGCGGGGTTCGATGTTCTTTGCGACAAGATATTTTCTCTTTGTAAATTGAGCGCCTGTTTATGACGTGCTTTTTCAGTGCGGACCAGTTCCGCCGCGCGTCGAGCCTCTTCGGTTACGTATTCACTACCGGCCTCGACCTCCGGTTGCTGCAAGGCATTTGCCATTTGCTCCTCCACGGATTTACTTTCCCAACCACGAGCCATATCTTCATTCTACGAGGGTTTTGTCCCATTGCATCCCGCGAAGTGAAGATTGGCAGTTAAAGCAAGGTGGAGGATGATCCGTGCGCGCATGGCAGATTTCGTCGTTTGGCATTGATTCTTTGGAGTTTGTGGAGAGGCCGACGCCCACGCCGGGACCCGGCGAAGTCCTGGTGGGCATACGCGCGATTTCACTCAATTACCGCGATCTGCTGATGATCAAGGGGCTCTACAACCCCAAAATGAAGCTGCCGCGCATCCCCTGCTCTGACGGGGCCGGGGAAGTGATTGCGGTGGGCGAGGGGGTAAACGCCTGGAAGCCCGGTGACCGGGTGGCTGGTATTTTCATGCAGAACTGGCTGGACGGGGCACTTACCCCGGCACGGGCGCGCGGCGCCCTGGGCGGCGATATCGACGGCATGTCGACCGATTTTATTGTTCTGAATCAGAAAGGCATCGTCGAGATTCCCGAGCACTTGAGCTATCAGGAGGCGGCCACGCTGCCTTGCTCCGCGGTCACGGCGTGGAACGCGCTGTCGGCCGCGGAACTGAAGCCGGGAGCCACCGTTCTGATCCAGGGTACCGGCGGGGTGTCGATCTTTGCCCTGCAGTTTGCGCGGCTCAGGGGCCTGCGCGTGCTGGGCGTCAGCAGCAGCCACACCAAGCTGGAACGGGCCTACGGACTGGGGCTGGACGCCGGCCTGAATTACCGCGACAACCCGGAATGGGACCGGTGGGCGGTGGAGCAGACCGGCGGGGTTGGCGTGGACCTGGTGGTGGAGGTGGGCGGACTGGGTACGCTGCCGCGCTCGCTCAAGGCTATCCGCGTGGGCGGCACGGTGGCCCAGGTAGGCGTGCTCGCCTCCAAGGAGGCTGAGCCGCTGCCCATGGCCACCATTCTGCACAAGCAGGCCCGCATTCAGGGCATCTATGTGGGTTCGCGCAAGGACTTTGTGGAGATGAACAAGGCGGTCTCACTGGCGCAACTGCGCCCGGTGGGCGAGAACTTCCACTGGACCCAGGCGCGCGAAGCCCTGGAACGCATGGAAGAAGCCAGCCACTTTGGCAAGCTGGTGCTTACAGTGGCGTGAGGACAGTGGCGTGAGGACAGTGGACAGTGGACAGTGAACAGTGGTCAGTGAACAGTGAACAGTGGTCAGGGGGAGCGGTGTTCGCGGAGTTCGCGAGGTTCGCGGTGCTGAAAGCTGCCGCCAACTCCGCTTAGGTTAGAGATCAGGCTTGGTGGCGGGTTGGGACTGACGGTACAGGAACAATTCGGGCAGATCGATATTTACATCTTCGATCAGATTCTGCGCGGTAATATCGCCGCGCCCATGCGCGTGCTGGACGCCGGATGCGGGTACGGACGCAATCTGGTCCATCTGCTGCGCGAGGGCTGCGAGGTCTTTGCGCTGGACGCCGATCCGGCCGCCGTTGAGCATGTGCGCCAGCTCTCCGCTTCTCTGGGGACCGGCTTGCCGGAGGAGAACTTCCAGGTTGGACAGATCGAAGAGATGCCGTTTCCCAGCGAGCTTGCGGATGTGGTGCTCTGCAACGCGGTGCTGCATTTTGCGCGGGACGACCGGCATTTCCGGGCCCTCTTGTCGGAGCTTTGGAGGGTGGTGAAGCCGGGCGGGATGCTGTTCTGCCGGCTGGGTTCGCGCATCGGCATGGACTTTGAGCCGGTGCGGGGGCATGTTTTTCGCGTGGGCGACGGCTCGGAGTGGTTCCTGGTGGATGAGGATATGCTGCTGGAACTGACCGAGGAGATGGATGCCGTTCTGGCCGATCCGCTGAAGACGACGATTGTGCAGGACTACCGGTGCATGACGACCTGGGTGCTGCGCAAGCGGGTGTGAGCCAGGGGTTGGTCGAGCTGAGGACAGGCCGGCATTTCCGACGCTATTGATTAACTGGTTACTCCCTATGCATTTATTCAAGTTATCCTTTATTAACGAGATGCAAGGGGAGAATCGCCTACTTCATCCGAATTAAATGCTCACTCGCGACCACAGGAAAAGATACATTTTGCTCAAAGCTTCATGCAACAATAGCTCCCGATGCTGGAGCATTTTCGATTCACATGTTGATGTTTGGAGATCGTGGAAGGTGGCTTTTTCTTCCACCGCAGCGCCGAAGACCTGTCTCTTCACCCCATGAAGCAGAGTTCGCTTCATGGGGACCCCGGTTTCCACCCCAGCGACGAAGACCTGTCGCCGGGGGCCCCGGTTGAGGAAAAGGCCACTTGGCTTCCAGAATTCTGTAAAGAGCAGAATCGAAAACGCTATAGCCCTTCAGGAGATGCTGCCGAGCGCATGAGAATATCCAGCAGAGCGTAGCGTACCTTTCTGCAATATTTTATTTTCCTGTCTTTGTCCTACGATGTGAAACTGGCGAATCTCTCCGTCCATATCGTTGGCCAACTCGGAGAGGTTGCGGCTGGCGGCTGCGGCATCTTCGGCGGACCGTGAACCATCCGTGGCCAGATTGGAGAGGAAGCTCGCCGACTCGGAGATCTCTCGCGAGGCGGCGGTCTGCTCGGTTGCAGCCGTCGCGATCATCGCGATCTGCCCCTCAACTTCATTGGCCGACGCGATGATCATATCCAGGCTACTGCAGGCCTCAGAGGTCTCTTTCATGCCAGACTCAACCGCCTCGCGACTGTGCGACATCACATCGAGAGTCCGTGCCGTCTCTTGCTGAATACTGTTGATTGTTTCCGCAATTTCTCCCGTAGCGCTCTTGGTGCGCTCAGCGAGACGCCTTACCTCGCCAGCCACCACGGCAAAGCCACGGCCGTGTTCTCCGGCACGCGCCGCCTCAATGGCCGCGTTCAAAGCCAGCAGGTTGGTTTGTTCGCTGATCTCCTGAATGACATTGACCACGTTGCCGATTTCAGTTGAACTGCGTGCCAGCGTATCCATTTTTTCCGACACAGTACTGGTTGCAGCGGCGATGCGCTCCATTGTCGCGCTGGCTGAGCGCATTACTTCGCCGCCCTGCCTGGCCATCTCCGCCGAGCCACGGCTTGCGGATACGGCATTCTCAGCATTTTTACTGATCTCTCCGATGGTGGCGGTCATCTGCTGCGCGGCGGCGGCGATCTGGTTTGTTTTACCAGATTGCGCAATCATGTTCGATCGAGTTTGATCGGCCTGCTGGCTGATCTCCTCGGCCGCAGCCGAGAGTGTCTGAGATCCATGCGACAGCGTCTGCAGCACATGCTGCATGGCTTCAACACTGATGTTGATCGCGATGGAGAGGCGGCCCACCTCGTCTTTTCCAGAGGCCTCAACCCGCGCCGTCAAATCCTTGCCGGCCAGTGCTTCCAGAGCCACCGTTGCCTTTAAGAGGGGGGGCACAATCATCCGGGTAAGGGTGAAGCCGACAATCGCGCTGAGCAAAATCGTAACCATCACCAGCACAGCCGCTGCCACCACGAGTGTATGAACCAAGTCGATCGCGCGATCTCCCTCCTGGGAGCTGGCACTGCTATTCAGGTCAAGATCGTCCTGCGCGGCACCCATTGTTGCTACGTAGGCCTTGAACATATCCGGGCCGACCAGTATTTGTTCAGCTTCAGCCTTTTTGCCAGCGTTAAAGAGCTCCTGCTCGCGGGTGTCGAACGAGAGGTAGTTTTCGACGTTGTTCCGCATTGCCTGGTATAGCTCGCGCTCACCGGGATAAGAAATCTGCGATCCATAGACATCGATATTTTTGCGGTAAGAATCCAGGGCACTTTGGCGCTTCTGCGAATAGTACTGCAAACATTCGCTGTCCTGGCAGAACAACAGGTAACCTTCCGCGCGGCGAATATCGGACAGTGCGATGCGGATGTTGTAGACGGTTTTGATGGACGGGATGGAGTTTCCCACAATGTCGCCGAGCACGGTTTTAATGTTGAGAAAGCCAAGCAAGGACGCAGTTCCTAGGATGGCGGTCAGGAGGCAGACGATGCTAAATGAATAACCAAGTTTGCGGGAGATGCGAAGATCGCTCAGGGTTGACATGATGCTGAAGTCCTTTCAAGGCCCACGGAATCTTTCATAATCTCCTAGACCGCGAAACACCTACAGACGGATTTTCGGCAATCCCGCCGCAAAAGTGAGTGAGATTTCATATTTTTCTCAAAGACAACCGGATCATATTCTTCCCGTTCTGAAATCAAAACCGATTCAAACACCTACAAATATTGAAATTCGAATTTGCGCACCCGAAGTCCGATCGATCTGGATATGCATGCGACCGTATTCGCTTGAGTGTTGGAGGTGTTGGCGCGGCGCGGGCCGATCGTGGGCAAGTGCGTAGCCCTCGATGCGCGAAGACCTGGCGAGATTGGATCGCAAGCGCAAGAAGCGCACGTCGAACAAGAAGTGGAAGAGTCCTGTCGACGAGGATGCGCGGATATCTGCGACGTAATTGCACTATGGCAAAACAAACCCCGCTTCATCCATTGCGGGCCGGCAAAGCCGGTGGATGGTCTGCTGGGCCATGGGTACTCCCTCCGAAAAAGCAAAGGAGGGGGGCATCAGACTGAATGCTGCTTGTGCCGCGTCGATTTTCTATTTGGATGGGGCGTGTTTTGGCATGACTGAAGTCATGCCCTTTTACGCCATGGGAATTCGAGAAGCGGTTGAAATCAAGTTGGAATGGACGGCGAGACTTCGCGGCCCACTCATCGCGATAAAGCTTATAAGCTTATCGCGATGAGTGGGTCTTCCGATAAGGTTGTGCGTGGCCCGCTTTTGGGACCTGGGATTGCTGACCTACTGACTCGCTGACTCGCCGCCCCGAAACATCCGCCAGAATTCCACGAATTCCTTCAGCCGCACCACCTGAAAATAGTCGTTGGCCACAAGGTAGAAGATCGTGGACGCGCCCCACACCCAGTGCAACGCGTCGGGGCCAAGCTGGTCGCTGAAGGGCAAGGGCGCCGCGGAGAGCACCATCGCCAGCACGATCAGGGCCAGCTTCACGATGCCCATCACCAGGTTGATCTCCGCCAGCTTGCCGGTGAATTGCTTTCCCAGCCGCAGGCTTTGCCCCAGAGCGGAGAGCGCGGAGCGGTCTTCCAGCAGCATCAGCAGCGGCGCAATCGCCAGCACCCAGTTCAGCAGTGCCCACGCCGTAAAGAAAGCCAGAGTCAGAAAGATCAACCAGATGGCGTAGCCCACCAGGTCCGGCTCGCCGCTGGCGGAGATGTGCGTGGCCGCGACCCATGCGACGGAACGGAACCATCCCC
Source organism: Occallatibacter sp. (assembly GCA_031296165.1). GTDB lineage: Bacteria > Acidobacteriota > Terriglobia > Terriglobales > Acidobacteriaceae > Telmatobacter. Next base: position 7,576 of record JARLGF010000061.1, read on the forward strand.
AGAAGGTTGCGCCCAGCAAAGCCAGCCACGCCGCCTGCAAGGTGATCGTCTCCACGGGGCGAATGCGCACCCTGGGCTCCATGCGCTGCAACAGCAAACCACGCCCCAGCCCGGAAATCACTGCCCAGGCCACTGCGGCCACCGGCAGCAGCCAGCGCAGCACCGCCAGCACATGCGGCTGGTAAAACGCAGTCGCATTGGCTAGCTGCACCGCGGCCACCCACGGGTTCTGCGGATCGATGCCGTCGATCCCTGCGGCTGCCAGCGGATACGCCGCAAGAATCTTCTCGGCTTCCATCCAACAGACCGCAAGCAGCGGAACGCCGAAGAGCCAGCGCCAAGCGATTTCAATCAAGGTGAGCGACGGATGGGCAGTTACCCAGCCCATCTGCCCCACAAGCGACTGTGTCCCGCGCAGGGGTTGCGCCACGCTACCTCACCACCAGGTTCACCAGCTTGCCCGGCACCACAATCACCTTGACCACGGTTTTCCCCGTGGCCCGCAACTGCACCTTTTCTTCACCCAGCGCCAGGGCCTCAATCTCCTTCGAACTGGCATCGGCGGCTACGCAGATCACCGTCACCAGCTTGCCGTTGATCTGCACTGGAATCTCCAGTTCGTCTTCCTTGGCCAGCTCGGGATCGCTCTTGGGCCAGGCCGCGTGAAGCACACTGCCCTCCTCGCCAAGCTCTTCCCACAGCTCTGCCGCAAGATACGGAGCAAACGGCGCCAGCAGCAGCACCAGCGAGCGCAGCAACTCCAGCATCACCGGCGCTGGAACATCGCCTGCCGCCAGTTGCGCGTCTGCCGCTTGCATGTCGTTCACCAGTTCCATGATGGCCGCCACGCAGGTGTTGAAGTGCCAGCGCCCTTCAAAATCCTGCGTAATCTTGGCAATCGTCTGGTGCAGCTTGCGCAGTAGCTTGAGTGAAAGCCCCTTGGGGGCTTTGATGCTCTGGCCGCGCCCGGTCCGAGCCAGCGGCGCATATTTTGTCGCCAGCCTCCACACGCGGCCCAGGAAGCGGCTCACCCCGGCCACGCCGTCCTCCTGCCAGTCCAGATCGCGGTCCGGCGGCGCGGCAAACAACGCGTACATCCTCGTGGCGTCGGCGCCATAGCTGGCGATCATGTCGTCGGGCGAAATTACATTGCCCTTCGACTTGGACATCTTGGAGCCGTCCTTGATGACCATGCCCTGCGTGAACAGCCGGCGCGCCGGCTCGTCGTTCATAATCAGCCCCAGGTCGCGCATCACCTTGGTCCAGAAGCGCGAATAGATCAGGTGCAGAATCGCGTGCTCCACGCCGCCGATGTACTGGTCGATGGGAAACCAGTACTGTGCCTTCGCCGGGTCGTAGGGCGCGCTGGAGTTCTTCGCGTCCGTGTAGCGATAGAAGTACCAGCTCGAATCCACAAACGTGTCCATCGTGTCGGTCTCGCGCCGTGCCGGCCCGCCGCACTTGGGGCAGGTCGTATTCACAAACTCCGGCACGCGGCCCAGCGGCGAGCCGCCCTGCTGCGTAATCTCAATCTGCGGCGGCAGCAGCACCGGCAACTGCTCGTCCGGCACCTGCACCAGCCCGTCCTTCTCGCAGTGAATCATCGGAATGGGCGTGCCCCAGTAGCGCTGCCGGCTCACGCCCCAATCCTTCAGGCGGAAGATCACCTTGGCCTCGCCAAAGCCGCCGCTCGCGGCAACCTGTTGCAGGCGCTTCTGCGCTTCCTCGCAGCTCAGCCCGTCGTACTCGCCGGAGTTCACCAGCACGCCGTCTTCCGACAGGAAAGGCAAGCTCTCCGAGCCCTCGCCCTGCTCAACCGGCTGAATCACCCGGCGTATCTCCAGGCCGTATTTTGTCGCAAACTCGAAGTCCCGCTCGTCGTGTGCCGGAACGCTCATGATGGCGCCCGTTCCGTAGTCGGCCAGAATGTAGTTAGCCACCCAGATGGGCACGCGCTGTCCGTTGTAGGGATTCACGGCAAAGTGCCCAGTGGCGACGCCATGCTTTTCAATCGCGCCCAGGTCGCCGGCCTCGCGAGCCTTTTTCTGCTGCTCGATCAGCTCGTCCACCTGCGTCTTCAGCTTGGCGTCGGCAGCCGTAAAGGCCGCTACCAGCGCGTGCTGCGGCGCAAGCTGCACGCTGGTCGCGCCAAAGATCGTATCCACGCGCGTGGTGAAAACGCGAATGCGCGTGCGGTCTGATCTCTGTTCCTTGTCCCCTGCTCCCTGTTCCGCCAGGAAAAAATCGACTTCCGTGCCTTCGCTGCGCCCAATCCAGTTGCGCTGCATGGTGCGCACTTTTTCCGGCCAGCCGTCCAGTTTGTCCAGGCCGTCCAGCAGTTCCTGTGCATAGGCGGTAATGCGGAAGAACCACTGCACCAGGTCCCGCTGCTCCACCAGCGTGGTCTCATGCCGCCAGCAGCAGCCGTCCACCACCTGCTCGTTGGCCAGCACCGTGGCGCACTCCGGGCACCAGTTCACCTTGCTCTTCTTGCGGTAAACCAGCCCTTTTTCATACATGCGCAGAAAGAACCACTGGTTCCAGCGGTAGTACTCCGGCAGGCATGTGGTCACTTCCGTCGCCCAGTCGTAGCCCAGGCCCAACCGCTCCATCTGCCGCTTCATGGCGGTAATGTTGGAGAGGGTCCACTCCCGCGGTGGCGTATTGTTCTTGAGCGCGGCATTCTCCGCCGGCAGCCCGAAGGCGTCCCACCCCATGGGGTGCAGCACGTTATAGCCGCGCATCCACATGTGCCGGGCCAGCGCGTCGCCGATGGAGTAGTTGCGCACATGTCCCATGTGCAACTGGCCGCTGGGATAAGGCAGCATCTCCAGCACGTAGTACTTCGGTTTGCCGCAGGTCACGGGCTCGGCCGCGTACATGGTGGGATCGGCCGCCCACCGCTGCTGCCATTTGGGTTCAATCGTTGCCGGGTCGTATCGCAGTTCGTTCTCTTCAGCCATCACCTTTCAAGTGTAAACGGGAATGCGGCTACTATTGCGCGGGTGGCCGCGGAAGAACAGGGGTCGGGGCCACAGAGGGCTCCATTCCCTCGAAGCTGGTGCATGGGTCGATGCCCACTTCCCGGTTCACGATTTCATAGCCGGCGGGAGGCCGGAAGACCGCGGCATTGGGCTCGCTCTGGCTGAACTTCACCAGTTCCTTGCTCGTCTTGCCCGACCGCGTGTCCTCGCTGACCTCGCGCACCACAAGGCCGGTCAAGCCGGGAGCGATCGCTTTCCACTGTTCGACAGTGCTCACCTCTGTAGTGCACACCTGCGGCTTATGTTTTTTATCCTTCCCGATGTACTCCGACGGGGTCGTCCACGTGGTCCGGCGGCCTTGCGCCTCAACTCCCTGAATCGTCTTCGTTCCCAGTTCTTCCTCTGTCTCTTTCGTAGGGCGCGTCACGCAGTCTATGGACGCCATCCCCACAACCCCGAACCCACAGCCCGATTGAATCGCGCCATAAATAGGAATCGCCATCACGGTTGCGTTCTTCCCTGGAAAACTCCAGGTAAAAGTGTAGTGTGCCATGGGATCGAAAACCTGAAAATGTGTAATTGGC
>JARLGF010000062.1 GCA_031296165.1 Occallatibacter sp.
AACGGCCCGGTCCAGACGGGACTTGGGTCCAGGCGTAAACTGCTTGCGCTCGACCTGCCCGCTCGCCTTGCGTTGGGCCGAGATTTTCCACGCCCAGCCACGGCTTACGCCGAACTGCTGCGCTAGCTGAGAAAGCGTCCCTTGACCGCGGTCGTGGGCATCCAACAGCTTCCGCCGTAAATCATCCGAATATGCTCGCGCCATGAGCTTGTGACGCGGAAAAGTCGCCTAATTAACTCTACACTATCTGTCAAGATGCTCTAAGCTGCTCTACCGGCTACGAAAAACGGGTTTACTGCAAGTCCATTTTTCAATGGGAACTCGGCACGATGCCCGGAAACCACCGCACCGCATTGGCGTGATACAGCTTGCGTAAAACCGCATCGGGCAGCGCCAGCCCCTGCACCTGGTGGCCTTTGTAGTCCAGCGTATCGTTGGTTGCGAAGAAGCGCCAGTCCCGCGCATAGTTCTTTTCCCAGTCGTATAACTTCTGGTCTAACTTGTTCTCCGGAGAAAAGGTATTGTCGGTTGCATAGATCAGCCGGTCCTGATACTTGAGGATGAAAGCGATGATCTGGTCGCGCGGCTGCAGCATCATGTACGGCACGCGGGCCGCTACCTCCACCGCGAAATTCGGGTATCGATCCAGATGCTGTGCAATCTGATTGAAATCGGCCTCCATGCTGCCTAAATGCGCTCCCACCAGCCGAAGGTTCGGGTTCTGCTCCAGCACGTGATCGCGCGCTGCAATGATTTGTTCCTTCGAGGCCGGATGCTGCTTGTTGTACATGTACCAGACAGGATGCTGTTTGTAATAGGAGTAGTCGGGCGACGCCGGGTTTTCCGGTTCCCACGCCGAACTCGGATCGGCAATGTGAGCAACAAGAGTCTTGTGATGCGCGGCTATATCTTTATAGATAGGCGCAAAGATGGGATTGTCCGGAAGAATGTAATTGCCGTGATCGTCCTGTATCTCCATCCCGACGTTTTTCCATAACTTCACCGCGATAGCTCCCCGGCTGAACTCGCGGTTCAGCCCACGGATCGCATTGTCGGCAAATCCCGGCTCTCCCACCTTGTAAGGATCGAACGACGTACAGAAAACCGCGCGGCCATGGCTGGCATGGACAAACTCCCATGCGGCTTTGCTCTCCACCGCCAGGTTATTGTGAACCGGTTCCGGAGCCTGATCGTCCACAAGAACAATGTCCAGAATGTGCAGGTTCAGCTTGTTGAACAGCGCATGAATGGCTGCATCGTTGCGGTAGACATGCGCGTGGGTATCAATAGGATCGAGCGCGGCAAATTTCTGCAACTCCTGGCTGGTAAAAAGACCGCTCACAGCGTTGTCCGCCCCGTCTGAGGACGACGCGGCATACGCCCGTTGCTTGCCGCCTGCCACAACCCCAAAGACCAGCGCTACAGCCAATACCAGTACTTTTTTCATCGGCAACTCCATTCACGGATTAGGTTGCTGCCATTCTAATGCCTGCTTTTGTGATGTTGATCCCTGAGTCATGCGCAATATAGAAACTGTTCACACTACAGGTGTGCCGCTTCTATAGACTTCGTGCTCCGGTCACCGCGCGTTTTCAATCTGGCGGGAAATCCACCGGCTCAAACTAACGCCATCGTGAGCCGCGCGCAAAACCGCTTTGCGGTGCAACTCCGGCTCCGTGCGCACCAGAATTTTGCCGTTGAAGGGGCGGTCGGGCTTCTGGCCGGTCTCGGCGCAAAGCTCCAGATAGCTGTCAATGCTCTCGCGAAAGGCCCGCGTCAGTTCTTTGGCCGTTGTTCCCTCAAAGTGAATCACATCCTTGAGCCCGGCAACGGTTCCGGAAAATGTGTTGTCGTCCGGATCGAAATCGATCGGACCGGCCGCATACCCCTTGTATTCCATCATGGCTTCACCCCCGCGTTGAGTAGGAACTGGCGTACCGCATCCACCGCGCCCTTTTTCGTTTCAGGCCGCGGGTGCGGACGGTGAAAGACTGCGATAACCCCATTGAGCTTTGCCCCAACGCGGCTTCCGGCGCGTTCGCTCACCTCGCCTCCCAAAGCCCGGATCGGCGATTTAATCGCGGACCAGCGGATATCTGCTTTGGTCGGGCGAAAAAAGATTGCGTTCAGCGTGGCCTCTTGTGCTTTGTTCATGGCAGAGAAATCGTAACCGCTCTGACTCCGGCGCACAACCAGAATGATAGCAGAATGCGCTATCGCGCCGAGACACCGCCAAACACCGCCCTCTGCTACGCCGACACGAGCTTGGCCATCGCCTCCGCGTCCTGCTGCGAGATCGCGGGACCTCTGTCGGCAAGACCGGCAATTCCCTTGGCTTTATTCCCCAGTACATAGTCTGCCGTGATTGGACCCGTCAGGGTACCATCGGCACGGTCCTGTGCAACCAGGGACGCGGCAACGTCCATCGTTGAACTTCCGCTCGTCCAACCGGTGATGCGCTTGTCATCCGCGGTGAGAACCTGGCTCTCGTCTATCTTCATCCATTTGGTGCCATCCGGACCGGTCGCGGTTGAAACACCGGTGGCAATTGTTGTCCAATCCAAGGTTGAGTTCTGTGTACTATCCGCATCGGAGGATGCAGCACTGGCGGCTTGAGTCGTTGCTGTGCTCGCGTCGGAAAATGCCTCACTGAACGCTGCCGCAAAGCTGCCGGTCCCCGAGGTGGTTCCACTGGATGAGTTGGCCGGGACGGCGGTTTGCGAATAGAGTGAAGGATCTGAAGCCTGGTCGGAATCACTAGCTACTTGACCGAGATACACTGTTTGCCTCCATGAAAGAAATTGCTTTCATGGGGCAAGGCAATTCAGGGGCCGTCTACGCTTTTCTTAGATTCAAAGGATCTAATCGGCTCACGGAATGAGTGCTTGCGACATTAGAAATGTGAGGTGCCGCGGAACCTGGATATGAGTGTAGACGGGCGACAGCCGGTATCATTGTGGGCAGCGCGTCTGCGGGAACTTTCGGCGCGGCGCGAAACTATCCATGTCCCCCACCATCTTCATCTCGGCAGGCGAGGCCAGCGGCGAGCAATACGGCGCTCTGCTGGTCACGGCGCTCAAAAACCAGCTTGCCGCAGCCGGTCAGACGGCCGAGTTCTTCGGCATGGGCGGCGAACGGATGCAGGCCGCGGGAGCCGCCGGCGGCAATCAGACTTTTGACCGCATCGTCCGCTCTGAAGATATGGCCGTCATGGGTCTCACCGAGGTTGTGCTCCACCTGCCCCGCATCTACCGCGAGTTCCGCAAGCTCAAGCAGGCCATTCGCACGCGACGCCCCAGCGTGGCCGTGCTCATCGACTTCCCTGAAATTCATTTCCGCCTGGCCCGCGAGTTCCACCGCCTCGGCGTTCCCGTCATCTTTTTCGTCAGCCCGCAACTGTGGGCGTGGAAGCAGCACCGCATCAAGCTGGTGCGCCAGTTTGTCCGCCGCATGTTGGTCATCTTCCCCTTTGAGGAGTCCTACTACCGCGAGCGCGGCGTCGATGCCGAGTTCGTCGGTCACCCCCTCGCCGAACTGCCCGCCCCGGCCATCTCCCGCGGCCAGTTTGCCCTTGAAAACGGCCTCGACCCCGCCAAGACCTGGATCGCCCTCCTGCCCGGCAGCCGCGCCCGCGAGATTCGCGACCACCTCCCCACCATGCTCCAAGCCGCCTGGACCCTCGCCGGTAATCCCCGCGATCCGGCCAACCGGCGCAGCATCCAGTACGCCGCTGTCCTGGCCTCCCTCAATGTCAGCCAATTCACGCCCATGCCCCACACGCGCCGCCGCGCCGACCTGTTCGAGTTCATCGTTCCCCTGGCGCCCACGCTCAGTCGTGCCCAGCGCACCGCCATCCAGCAACTGGCGGAGAAGCACCGCCGCGGCCTCGTACTCCGCTTCGTCCAGGACGCCCGTGCCGCGCTCTTCCACGCCCGCGCCTCGGTGGTGGCCAGCGGCACGGCCACAGTGGAGGCCGCGCTCATCGGCAATCCCTTCGTTGTGGTCTACCGGGTTTCGCCCCTCACCTATGCCATTGCCAAGCGGGTGGTGAAGGTGCCCCATGTGGCCATGGCCAACCTGATTGCCGGCAAGCGCCTCGTCCCGGAGCTGATTCAGGGCGACTTCACGGCGGCAAATATCGTCCAACAAATCGAGCGGTTGCTACCGGACGGAGAGGCTCGCGAGTCCATGATGCAAGGGCTCAAGGCCATTCGGGAAGTTCTGACGACCGGGTCGGCAGGCCGCGCGGAACAGGACCAGGGCGCCATCGAGCGGGTAGCGGCCATCACCCTGGAACAGCTTGCAGCGGCTTCCCCGGACCCAGGCATACAGGCCGTGACCTCCTGATTTGAACCGGACCGGATCAAAACTACTACTGCCATGAGAACGGCGGCAATGCGATGATGACTGCAATGCGTACACCTGAGCGAAATGCGCGAACTGGACTTGGACGCTCCTTTTTTGTGGGCACGCCCCGCCTTTTTTCCAGTCTCCTGCCCATCCTTCTTGTTGTAGCCGGGCTGCTGCTGATGCCCGCCGCCCTCACGGCGCAGAGAACCGAGCGGCCCGCGCTCGCCATCTCCGGCTACGTGATTGACGCCGAACTGGACCCGGCCACGCACCATCTGTCAGCCAAAACAGTGGTCACTTTTACCGCCCCTGAAACTCTGGAAGTAGCTAACTTCGGCTTCCACCCGGCGCTCAAGATCACCAAAATCACCGATGAGAGCGGCAAGCTGCTGAATGGCGAACGGACGGCGGACGGCTCCATCCGCGTCACCCCGCCAGCCCCCTTTGTCCGTGGCCAGGCCGTGCACTGGACCTTCGAGTACGAAGGCACGATCACCGGCAACGAAGACGGCCCGGTAGAAGGCCTCAAGCTGGCCGCCATTCAGGAGCCCATCTCCTACCTGCTTTACCCGGCGCGCTGGTTCCCCACGGTCGGCTACCTGACTGACCGCTTCACCGCGGAGATGCATATCCGCGTGCCCCAGGGAATGCGCGTCTTTGCCAGCGGCGGCCTGGGAGCGTCAAAGCCGGTGACCCTGGCCAACGGCAAAAAAGGCGACCAGTACGACTTCAACTGGACCAAACCCGGCTTTCCCGGCACGGTCATTGCCGGGCGCTATGTGAACCCCGTCTCGGCTGGCCCCGGCAACGTAAAGGTCTACCTCACCGTGACCCACCAGGCCTCGGCCAACCAGCTCGCCCAGACCGCCGCCAAAGAGTACGACTTCTTTACCGACTCCTTCGGCGCGCTTGAAACCAGCCACCTCAACGTTGTCGAGCTGCCTGACGACACTCTGCCCGCGGTGTGGGCGCCGGAGCTGGCGGCCATTCTCGGCTCCCGCGTCGGCGACAAAAGCGGCATTCGCCTTCTGGCCAACACCATCGCCCACCAGTGGTGGGGTTCTGAGGTAAGCCCGCGCACCCTCAACGATGCCTGGATCACCAACGGCATGTCCCGTTACGGCGAGCTCATGTATGTCGAGGACCAGAACGGCAAAAGCGCCATGCAGTCTGCCATCCAGGACATTTCCGCCGGCGCGCTGGCCTATGACACCATTCCCCTTTCCAGCGCCGGCCGCCTGAGCCCCTTCTCGCCTGAGTTCCAGTCCATGACCCTGGAAAAGGGCGCCATGGTCTTCCACATGCTGCGCTGGGAGCTGGGAGACAAGGCTTTCCTCGCCACCCTCAAAGGAGCTCTCAGCCAGTACACGGACAGCTCCATGCGCACGCAGGACTTCATTAAAGTGGCCGAGTCCCAAAGCCAGGAGCAGTTGACCGCCTTCTTTGCACAGTGGACCGACGGCACCGGCGCCCCGCAGTTTACTGACAAGTACGCCGTCTACCGTCTGGGCAACAACAAGGGCTTCCGCACCATCGGCGAGATTCAGCAGGATCTTGACCTGTTCCGTATGCCGGTCGAGCTGCGCGTCGAGACCGACGGCAAAACCGTCAACCAGAAGATTGACGTCGTCGGCACTGACACCCAGTACGTCGTCGACACCTTCGGCCGGCCGCGGCACATCAGCATCGATCCCCAGGGCTGGCTGCTCAAGTCCACCCCCGATCAGCAGGTCCGCATCGCCATCCTCAAGGGGCAGCAACTGGTGGCGCAGGGCGACCTGCCCGGCGCGCTGGTCCAGTACCAGAAAGCCCTTGAAGCCAACTCGCAAAGTTCCCTGGCCAACTACCGCATCGGCGAGCTGCTGTTTGCCCAGCGCAATTACCAGGCCAGCGTCAACTCCTACCGCGATGCCCTGCGCGGCGACGACGAGCCGCGCTGGACCGAGGTCTGGAGCCACATCCAGATCGGCAAAATCTTTGACCTCACCGGCCAGCGCGACCGCGCCGTCAACGAGTACCGCCTCGCCGTGCAAACCAACGACAACACCCAGGGCGCGGTCAACGAGGCCCGGCAATACCTGCAAAAGCCCTACACCCGCCCCGAAGCCGAATGACGCTGCGCCCTCCACACAAAACAACGGCCAGCCCGAAGGCTGGCCGTTCCTGTCTTGCAAGGGCTTTGCGTGCTTAGCGCTTTCCCCGTTCTCCGCCCAGTGAAAGAACCACCAGATCCACCTTGGCAAGCCCGATCCTGGTCATCGCCAGCTTCTGGGCCGCTCCATAGGAAAGGTCGATGATCCGCCCTTCGTCCACCAGGTCGCCGCGGTCCGTAATCCGAACCACAACCGCGCGCTTGTTCGCTTTGTTCACCACCCGTACCAGGCTTCCGAACGGCAGCGTCGGATGGCAGGCCGTCATCGCATGCATATCGAACCGTTCTCCGCTGGCTGTCTTCCGTCCATTGAACACCCCGCCATACCACGAGGCGAGGCCGTGCAGACGATCTCCCTGCTTCACCGACGCCTGTTCCGGCGCAAGATCGCCAGGCGTGGGACTTGCCACCAGTGAAGTAGGTGGCAACGTATCCGCAGGTCGCGAAAGCCGCGCATCCGCGTGCACCGCTACCGTGGAAAATGTCACCATCCCGGCGGCCAGTGCAACCGATGAAGCCACCGCTGTAATCCAAATCTTCAGCGAAGTCTTCAAGTTCATGTTGCGTGATTTCCGTTTTATAACCATCCGCCTATTTTACTGAATTGATACCTACTTTGCCCAACTATTGGCGAGATATGCACGGGTATTTTTGAGGAAAACGGGCATTTTTTGCGCTTTTTCCAGTAAGCCTTTATGTCAGAACGGCTTACAGTTTGCACCGGAAATGACGCAAAAAATGACGTATTCGATCCTGGGAGCCTGGGGGCACTGCGGAGCGTGTCTAAATAGCCACAAAATGAACCATATAGCCACGTTTTTCAAGAAAGCTGCGCCAGCCCCTTCTTCCCGACTTTTTCTGCGGGCGGCCCGCTCCGCTTTTGCAGATAATTACCCCTTTCCTTGCTAGCGTTGAATCAGGGCCATATCTGGCCACATACGGAGGAACGCAATGGAGTTGAGCGCAGCAGGACTGGAGTTACTCAAGCGGTCGGAGGGATTTCGCAATCGCATCTATAAAGACGTGGCCGGACTGCCCACCATCGGCTACGGCCATCGGCTGCTTGCCGCCGAGTCGTTTCCCAACGGCATCAGCGAAGCGCAGGCCGCCCAGTTGCTCGTCCGCGACGTCCGCACTGCCGAGCAGGCCATCCAGCGCCTGGTCAAGGTTGCCCTGACCCAGGGCCAGTTCGACGCTCTGGTGGATTTCTGTTTCAATCTCGGCGCCGGCCGTCTGGCTTCTTCCACGCTCCTGAAAGTGCTCAACGGCGGGCGCTATGAAGATGCCGCCGAGCAGTTGCTCCGCTGGGACCAAGCCGGGGGCGAAGAAAACGCCGGCCTCAAAGCCCGCCGCCAGGCCGAACTCGAGCTTTGGAGCAACACCGCCGCCCGGCAGCAGGCCGCCGCGTAAGAAAGAGCCTGTTTTGTATCAGGGCACGACTTCGCTGCTTGCGGAAAAACTCAGTCCGGAGGGAGGCGGGGGTTTCAACCCCCGCATAAAGCCAACAGGACCAACGGCGGCTTTAGCCGCGGAGGGGTGTTTTTCGGTCTTTTGGCTTGGAATCTCGCCTCAGCGCGTCTCCAGTTCCACCACATCCAGCCCCTCATCCCGCTTGAGGTAGCCCTTACGGCGAAACCAGTCTTCCATGGCCGGCCGCAGGCGATCCAGCGGGACGCGCGTCCCGGCTTCCAGCAGCCCATCCGCCGCCGGCAGCGTGTCGTCAAAGACCGCATCGTTGGTAAAGTTCCGCATGGCAAAGTTGTCGATCCAGCGGATGGGGCAGGCATGGCGCGCGCCCAAGGCATCGATTCGCTGGATGGAGAGCCGGCGCACAAACATGGTTCCACTCTAACCGATGCGCGGCGCGCGCCGCCCTACTTCGCTTTCCCCGGCACAACCTTCGCATCCTTGTGCTGCTCGGTCGCCACGCTGAAGCGTTTGTAGTCGTAATCGCGCTCGGTAAAGTGCTGGCGTAACCCCTTGACCATCAACACGCGCGCCACCATGGTCCCTTCGCCGCCAGTTGGCAGCCACAGTTCACCGTTTACCGGGGTCCCCGACGACGGGTCTTTGTCGTTGGGGTGGCTCACTTGTTCCTGGTCGAAGCGGAAGCTGGAGCCCTTTTGAATCGTGGCCAGCAGGCCGCCGGCAACACGGAAATTATCGTTAAAACTCACTTCCATGTGCGCCACCTGGCGGTCGGCCTCGTCGATCCACACCGTCCCCTGCAGCTTCTTGGACGCGTCCTCCATCAGCCCGTGGGTCCTGGCGTCTTTCCGGCCGACGAAGTCGAAGACGATGGTTGGCCTGCCGCGATAGTTCTCCCGCCGAGGGTTGCGCACGTCCATAATTTCCAGCACCCGGCTCACGCGGATGCTCTGCCCCTCCAGAGGCAGGTCCGGCGGCAGCTTTTCAGCCTTCTCCACCAGCTTGGTCACGCGCCCGGTCTCCTTCTGTTCCTCGTGCGGGCTCAGCGGCTGGCCGTTCTTCTTCACCGTCCGCTCGATAATGTGCCCGTTGACAAAAAAATCCTCGCCCTCCACGGTTTCGGTCTTCTTCACCTGGCCGTTCGCGTCGATGTCCTGGGTGGTTTGCAGGGAGCTATAGGTATAGTTCTCGCGCACTTTCTCCAGTTGCTTCTGGTGCTCCGGCACCTCGAGCAGCAGTTGCCGAATGTCGGGCAGCGCGGGACCGCCCGGTCTGGCCTCGCCAGCCGGCCTCACCACCAGCCTGGCCTGCGCCATCAGCATAGACGGCATCAAACCCGCGAGGCAGAAAATACGTACAAAGCGCATGAAGGCAATTCCTCTGGATGCATTCAGCCGGACCGGGCGGGCGGCATGTCTCGTTGTTTTGACCCGGAGGGGTGCAAAAGGTCGCAGCCCCACAAACAAATCAACTTCCGGGCAGCATCTTCTCCGGCCATGCTATACCGTTAAGCGAAGGGCCGCATCCAATCCAGAACGCGGCCTGTACGCGGATACTCTCACCAAGGAGAAGAACGATGGGACTGCTGATTCAATGGCTGTTGTACTCGATCGCCCTGATGGTTGTTTCCCGGCTTGTGCCCGGGTTTTACGTGGAGGGATTGTGGCCGGCAATGATCGCCTCGCTGGTGATCGGCCTGTTGAACGCCACCGTGGGCCTGCTCCTGAAGGTCATCACCTTCCCCCTCAGCATCGTCACCTTCGGCATCTTCCTGCTGGTCATCAACGGCCTGATGATCCTGGTCGCGTCCAGCATCGTGCGCGGCTTCCGCGTACAGGGATTCTTTCCCGCATTCTGGGGAGCCGTGGTGCTGGCGCTGCTCGGCATCATGATCCGCTCGCTTACCAGAAGCGCGTAAACGCCGCAGCCTGAAAAAAAGAAAGGCTCTACTTCGCCACAGGCGCCACAGGCGCAACGGCAGTCTTGCCGGCCGCCGGTCCACGGCGGAGCGGCGTCTTCGCGGTCCGCGCCGGCGTCTTTGCCTGCGCAGGCTTGGGAGTCACAGGTTGCGGCAATACCGGCCCGTTCAGGGTCTGCGGCGTGCGCATGGCTCCGGCGTTTGAAAATCCGCCTCCCGCCCCAACGCGCGGCGGCATGACGGTAACCCTGGCCGGCTGGCCTGGCTGCACGTGCGAGTAAATGCCCCATCCGCCGCCGGCAACCACAAACACAATCGCCGCCGCCGCCGCGCTGCGCATCCAACTGCCCGCCATTCCGCTTGCCGGCAGCAGCGCCGCCGGCCAATGCAGAATGCGCGCCGTGCGCGGAGCAGCCCGCAAACCGGCTTGCACGCGATCCTCCAGCCCCACAGGCGCGGGAAGGCTGGCAATCAGCCGCAGCGTTTCCTCCCCTGAGTTTGGGCAGTCTTCGTGCGAAAAGAAGTGAACGCTCAGATCCTGAGTCGAATTTTTCATCGCAGGCTCCTTGGGTACCCGGCCAACTGACAACTGTCTTTCATCGCGGACTCCTTGCGTGATCGAGAAGGCCGGCCATCAGGTTGCGCGCGCGAAACAGCCGGGAACGTACGCTGGACTCGGTAATGCTCAGCACCGTGGCGATCTCCACACTGCTCAGCTCCTCGAAGGCGGATAGCATCAGCACCTCGCGCTCCTTCGGGGGAAGCTGTTCCACGCAGGCCAGCACATGCGCATGGTGCTGTGCGGCGGAGGCAATCTCCTCGGCGGAAAGTCCTTTTGCGGGCAGCACTCGCGCCAGTTCCGCCACGTCGTCGGTCTCCGGGCGCGTCTTGGCGCGGCGCTTCCGGTCCAGCACGATGTTCCACACAATGCGGATCAGCCAAACCCGCTGGTCACGCACTTCGCTGAGCGTATCGCGGTGCCGCAGAACGCGCATGAACGCCTCCTGCACCGCGTCTTCGGCGTCGGCGGCATTACGCAGCACGGAGAAGGCCACGCGGTAAAGCGTTCCGGCGTACTGGCTCACCAGGGCCGCAAGTGCCGCTTCTTCCGCGAGCTGGCGGTCTCGTTCGTCCAATGCGCTTTCTGAAATCTCCATCCAACCTGAGAATACTGCCTGGCTGGCGCTCATACATCACCAGACGCGGGCGGAAAGAAAAATGCTCAAAGGCGCGCCCTGTCTTCAAAAGCGGCGCAAAAATAAAATCTCGCGGAGCATACGGCTCCGCGAGACGGTTCTGCCTGTACAGTTGCGTTTACTGCTTCGCGGCCAGCTTCTGCGCGGCAATGGCGCCCGAAGCGCCTTCCTTGTCGGCGTCCTTCACCTTGGCCCAGATCGCGCGCGCCTGATCCAGCTTGCCCTCGGCGGCATACAAATCGGCCAGGTCAAGCTGCGCCGCACTCGCCGATACGGTCTCTGACGGCTTGGCAACCAAAGCATTGTAGATGTCGATCGCCTGGGCGTCGCGCGCCGTCTGGTGATATACGCCGGCCAGCGCCAGCTTGGCCAGGTTGGCAACATTGCTGTCCCAGGCTCCGGCGGCAATCTTCAACTCCGACTCGGCTGAGCCGGTCTGCCCCAGTTCCTGGTCGGTAATGCCCACAAAATAGTGCGCCTTGGCGCCCTGCGGCAGCCACCCGTATTGCTGGGCCACTGCGGCAAACTGTTGATTCGCGGCCTTCGAGCGGTCGTTGGCCGTCGCGTAAATGCCGTTCCCTGCCGGAACGCCGGGCTCGGCCAATGGCGCAACGTAGGTGTCCAGGGCCGCGCCCAACGCGCGATCCGCCGCGCCCGTGCGCACACCCCATAAAATCAGCGAGCCTATCACCACTACCAAAAGAACCGCTGAACCGATGACCCAGCGCACCACGCTGGAACTGTGATCGCTCAGCCAACTGAAACTGCTTGCAGTTGCCTGGGCAAAGCCGTCTTGCTTGAGCGCGTGACGCGTTTGTGTATCCACGGAGTCTCTTCTTGTCCTTCTTGAGCTGACTTGCAGGCGGGTCCACACCGATGGAGTCGCCGCGTCTGCAACCCTACCAGTCTATCAGCGCGCGAAGAGGAGCGTCCACAGGCACCCGGATTGCAGCCCCGCAGTATTGCAACCACGGGGCCGCGGGCGCGGCTCCCCGCCACGGCTTCGCACAGAACCGCCCTCCACCGCTAGACTCCCCTCATCGGCTATTTTCTTGCCGCATGTACACTGGAACTTAAGGCACGGATGCGCTCGATGGCTGTATCCAGGTCTGGCGGCGCCGCTGCTTCTCTCCTGCCCTTGTCGATCAGCGATTCAACATAGTCCACAATTGCCAGGCCCTGCTTCTGAGCTTCGTACACAATCCCATCCGAAATAGTTACCGTAATCTGCATCGTGCCTCTTTCCCCCTATCCGCTTCATCGGACAGAGGATTCATAGGAACAGTGCAGCCTTGTGGAAAAAACCGTTGCCGTATACCTCCCACACCACGTGCTGAGACAAAGCTTGAATCCCCTCGCAAGGGATTCAACCGCGCTGGCGCGCACATTCCGCCCTTGCCCGTTGCCCCGCCGGAACGATAGGCTATCTGCATGTATGAAGACTTCCACGTAGCCGACCGCTGGACCGGTGAAGACCTGCACTGCCGTTGGAAGGGCACCATCGTGGCCATCGCCACACGCCACGCCGACGCCGTCGATGTCCGTTACGACGTCAATGGCCGCCCCATGTGGATCGCCCTGCCCCTCACCGCCTGGAAAGAGCAGAAGCTGCGCTCCGGCATGGTCATCACTGACCAGCTCGCCGCGCAGATCGCTGGCCGCTACCTCAAGCAGTTGGTTGAAGAGGGCTACGACTCCCGCCGCGAAATCTATACCATGACCGTCCCCGAAGTCCTCGCGCAGCTTGACGCTGTAGTCTCCGAAGCCAAGTCCCAGGGCTCCATGCCCACCCTCCCTATCCTCGCCTAGGGCCTCTGACCGCGTGAATTTGTATCTTTGGCTAGTGCTTTCCAATGTTTCAAGATTGGGACAGCCGGCGTTTTTCTTCCGGCCCTATCCTCTACTCTGAAACTATGCCATGTCCCATTCGACCTCTCTCCCCATTGCGCGGCGCGTGCAGCGGCGAAACCCAATGAAAGCCCGCGTCTCCGACCTGACCGCTATTTTGTTCGCGGTGGGCGGCTTTACGTGCTGGGTGCTGGGAGATAGCTGTGTAAAGTGGGCCGGACAATCGGGTCTGCCGCCCTATGAAATCGTCGCTTTCATGGGTTTCTTCATGGCCGTTACGCTGGCGGCCGTAGCCGCTGCGCGCCGCAACCTGAGGAATTTGCGGCCGCATTCGGTGCTGCGCCAAGTGCTGCGTTCCCTGCTCGACCTCACCAACAACATCTGCGTCGTCATAGCCCTGCGCCATCTTTCGCTGACGATGTTCTACATCCTTGTCTTCACCTCACCGCTGGTCATTGCCATCCTGTCGTCGATTTTCCTGCACGAGCACATCTCCAGGAAGAAGGCCCTGGCCCTGGTGGTCGGCTTTTGCGGAGTGGTCATTGCGGTAGCGCCGTGGAGCCATGCGCAGCGCGTCGACCTGATCGGCGTTGCCAGTTGCTTTGTCTGCGTGGCCGCCTTCTCGGTCAACATGGTGTGGTCGCGCGTGCTCACGCGCACCGAATCGCCCGAAAGCCTCGCCTTCTGCTCTGGCGTAGTGACGGCGGCCGCCGGGCTGGGACTCACCAGCCTGCACGCCCAGCCATTGACGCCCGCCCTGTGGCTGGTTCTGGTCATGATGGGCGTCTTCTGCGCCGGCGGCACGCTGGGGTTTTACATAGCGGTGAAGTATACCTCGGCAAGCAACGTCTCGCAGTACCACTACACGCAACTGCTGACAGGCACGCTGGTCTCCTACCTGGTGTGGCACGATAAGCCGGGCCTGCCCATCCTGATCGGAGGATCGTTGATTCTCGGGTCAGGTGTGCTGATCGCGCTGAGCGTGCGCAACGCACCCCATGCCCAGGTCTCCTGCAGATGAGGGAGGCAATTGCGTGCTTTCCCAGGCGCCCCGCTCATGCGGCTCCTTGCGCTCCCCTCCCCGGCCTCGTAATCTTTGTGAAGCGGATTGAACAATTCCCGGAAAGACCATCATGGACGTTCTGAAGCAGCTTTTCGAGCAACATTTCCACTTGCCTGCCGAGCGCGTACAGCCGCTCCAGGGCCAGCTCGGCGGCTCCGGGCGCACCATCGTTCGCCTCTCTGGCGGGGCCTTCACCGCCATCGGCATTCTCTATGCCGTGCGCGAGGAAAACGTCGCCTTCCTTGAGTTCTCCCGCCATTTCCGCCGCTACGGTCTCCCGGTGCCGGAAATTTATGCGGAAGATTTGGCCCAGAACGCCTACATCGAAGAAGACCTCGGCGACACCACCCTCTTCGATTTCCTCGGCAAGCATCGCTCCGGCGACATCATCGCGCCCCAGGCCGTTGAGGCTTATCGCAGCGCGGTCGCCGTGCTGCCCCGTTTTCAGGTCGAGGCCGGCCGCGATCTCAATTACAAAGTCTGCTACCCGCGCGCCAGTTTCGACCGCCAGTCCATCGCTTGGGATCTCAACTATTTCAAGTATTATTTCCTCCGGCTCGCCGGCATTCCCTTCAGCGAGCAGGCGCTGGAACAGGACTTCACGCGCCTCACCAAGTTTCTTCTCAGCGCCAGCCATGATTATTTTCTCTATCGCGATTTCCAGTCGCGCAACGTCATGCTGCGCGGAGGCCAGCCTTTTTTTGTCGACTACCAGGGCGGCCGCAAAGGCGCTCTGCAATACGACATCGCCTCGCTGCTCTTCGATGGCAAAGCCGATCTGCCGCCCGAGCTGCGCCAGCAGTTGCTCGACCACTATCTCGACTGCCTGGCCAACTACATCCCGCTCGATCGCGCTGCCTTCATGGAGCACTATTACGCCTACGTCTACGTCCGCATCCTGCAGGCTCTCGGCGCCTACGGTTTCCGCGGCTTTTATGAGCGCAAGGCCCACTTCCTGCAGAGCGTGCCGTACGCGCTGAAGAACCTGCGCTGGCTCGCGCATCATGTCCAACTGCCCGTCGCCCTGCCCGCGTTGATGGATGCCCTCCAGGCCATGATGGCCTCGGAAAAGCTCCAGGGCCTGGCTTCTTCTGCGGAGGGCCTCACCGTGCGCATCTTCAGCTTTTCCTTCCACCGTGAAATGCCCGCCGACGAGTCCGGTAACGGCGGCGGATTTGTCTTCGATGCCCGCAGCCTTCCCAATCCCGGCCGCGAAGAGCGCTTCCGCCAATTCACCGGCAAAGACGCGCCGGTCATCGACTATCTCAAGCAGCAGGAGAGTGTGCATCAGTATTTCGCCAACGTCCTCTCCCTCGTGGATGCCAGCGTCGCCGCCTATCAGGCCCGCGGTTTCAAAAACCTCATGGTCTCGTTCGGCTGCACCGGCGGCCAGCATCGCTCCGTCTTTCTGGCCGAGCAGTTGGCCAAACATCTGCGCACCGTCAGCGGCGTTGAAGTCGTCGTCCGCCACATCGAACAGGAAAAGTTGGGCCGATGAAGGCGATGATTCTGGCCGCCGGCCTGGGCACGCGCCTCCGCCCGCTCACCACGGACCGCCCCAAGGCGCTGGTCACCGTTGCCGGCCGCACCATGCTTGAAATCGCCCTCCACCGCCTGCGCTCCTTCGGCGTGCGTCAAGTCGTCGTCAACACCCATCACCACGCCGCCATGATTGCCGACTACCTCCAGGCCAACCGCAACTTCGGCATGAGCATTCAAATTTCCTTCGAGCCGGTCCTGCTTGACACCGGCGGCGGCCTGAAAAACGCCGCGCCCTTTTTCCTCGATTCCAGCGCCAGCCTCGACGAGCCCTTCATCCTGCACAACGTCGATGTCCTCAGCACCATCGATCTGGCGCGCATGGTCCGCTTTCACTCCGAACACCAGGCCCTCGCCACTCTCGCCGTTCAGGACCGCCCCACTTCGCGCCAGCTCCTCTTCAACCAGCAGGGTCAACTCTGCGGCCGCCGCACCACGCGCCCCAAAATTGCCGATGTTCCCGCGTCCGATCAAGCGCAGCCAGATCAGACGCAGACGGAAGAGGTACAAACGGAATGGGCCCAGTCCGCCGCGCCGGTGCAGGCGCTGGCTTTTTCCGGAATCCACGTCCTCTCTCCCCGCATCTTTGCCCGGATGCAGGAGCAAGGCGCATTCTCCATCATTCCCGTCTACCTGCGCCTCGCGGCCCAGGGTGAAAAAATCGTAGCCTTCCGCGCGGATGAGTTTTATTGGCGCGACCTGGGACGTCCGGAAAGCATTCAGCAAGCCGCCCAGGACATGGCCAGCGGCATCTACCACGCTGACTGACGCTCCTTTGTTCACTGTTCACTGTCCACTGTTCACTGTTCACTGTCCGCTGTTCACTGTTCACTGTTCACTGTTCACTGTCCACTGTCCACTGCTTTTCGTGTGGCACAATTACTTAACTTTCTTTTTCAATAATTCTTCATACGGAAGGATTCCCTCCCATGGCGAATTTCTCGATCGCGGAGTCCGTGCAGGCCTTAGCCTCTGGTCCGCAAGTGTCTTTGAATCAGCCGGTTGTTCAGCTTCTTGAGAGCGCTTTGCTGCGCGGAGAGGCCCATCTGGCCGCCAATGGCGCCCTGGTGGCCTATACCGGCGCGCGCACCGGCCGCAGTCCCAAAGACAAATTCACCGTGGACGACCAGGTCTCGCACGACCTGGTCGATTGGGGACGCGTCAACCAGCCCATCTCGCCGGAGCGTTTCGATGCGCTCCTTGAGCGCGTCCTCGAACACATGCGTACTCGCGATCTCTTCGTCCAGGATCTTTTCAGCGGGGCAGACCCGGCCTACCGGCTGCCCATCCGCGTCATCGCCGAGTACGCCTGGCACGCCCTCTTTGTCCGCCAGCTTTTCGTTCGTCCCACGCCCGCAGAATTAGCGACGCATGTGCCCGAGTTCACGCTCATTGCCGCGCCGGAGTTCGAGGCCGTTCCCGCGCGCGACGGAACCAATTCCAGCGCCTTTATCCTGGTCAACTTCACGCGCAAAATCGTCCTCATCGGCGGCACAAAGTATGCCGGCGAAATGAAAAAATCC